>NZ_BAAGYM010000038.1:2304-430825 GCF_054779315.1 Niabella aquatica | reverse complement strand
TTGAATATTGATGTATTGAAAATTGATTATTGAATATTTCCCTCTTATGTATAGCATATCCGAACACTCAATATTCAATGCTCAACAATCAATGTTCAATTTCACCGGGATTGGCCATGAACTATGAACCACTAGCCGGATCAAGTATCCAGCTACCAGCATGCAGCGTAAAAGCCGAAGGCTAAAAGCAGAGAGCTCTCTTTATTACGATTGAATATTGATGTATTGAAAATTGATTATTGAATATTTCCCTCTTATGTATAGCATATCCGAACACTCAATATTCAATGCTCAACAATCAATGTTCAATTTCATCGGGATTAGCCATGAACTATTAGCAGAATCAAGCATCCAGCATCCGTTCACCTCCGGCTCCGGACTTCTCCCCTGTCTCAAAGAGTTACGCTTCGGCGTACATTTCTACCGGTTCGCAGGTGCAAACCAGGTTGCGATCGCCTGCCGTGTTATTGACTCTTGCAACCGATGGCCAGAACTTATTCAGCATCACATAATGCAGCGGGTAAGCCGCCTCCTGCCTGCTGTAAGGATGATTCCATTCGTTGGCAGTAACTACAAGCTGCGTATGAGGTGCATTTTTTAATACATTATCGTTCCTGTCCGCTACTCCTTCTTCAATCGCCCTGATCTCGCCGCGTATGCTGATCAACGCATCACAGAATCGGTCCAGCTCTGCTTTATCCTCACTCTCGGTAGGTTCTATCATAATAGTTCCGGCAACCGGGAAGCTCATAGTAGGTGCATGGAAACCATAATCCATCAAACGCTTTGCGATATCCTCTGCTTCTATTTGCGCTGTCTTTTTAAACGGGCGAAGATCTACAATAAACTCATGCGCGCACAAGCCGCTATTGTTTGTATAAAGAATATCATAATGCTTAGCCAGCCTCGAGCGCATATAATTAGCGTTCAGTATAGCATACTCCGTAGCCGTTTTAAGCCCTTCTGCACCCAGCATTACAATATAGGCGTACGAGATCAGCAGTATGGATGCCGAGCCATAAGGTGCGGCAGAAACAGCCCCGGCCGCGTCCCGTCCTCCTTCAATGGGAAAAGTATTAGCACCACTTTCATCTTCTGAAAACCGGGAAAATACATGCCCCGGCAAATATGCTGCCAGATGGGCCTTTACGCAAATAGGACCAACACCAGGTCCTCCGCCCCCATGTGGGATCGCAAATGTTTTGTGCAGGTTGAGATGGCAAACATCAGCACCGATCAAACCCGGCGCCGTAAGACCTACCTGCGCATTCATATTAGCACCGTCCATATACACCTGTCCTCCATGCGTGTGAACTATTTCAGTAATTTCTTTCACTGTTTCTTCATACACTCCATAAGTACTGGGGTATGTGATCATAATACCTGCAAGCGTGTCTGCATATTGAGATGCTTTTGCTTTCAGGTCTTCCACATCAATATAGCCATTCTCCAAAGCCTTAACCACCACCACTTTCATTCCTGCCATTACTGCCGATGCGGGGTTGGTACCATGCGCTGAAATAGGGATCAGCATCACGTTACGATGACGGTTCCCCTGTGCTTCATGATACGCCTTAATAGTTAACAGCCCTGCATATTCACCCTGTGCCCCGCTATTAGGCTGCAGGCTGCAGGCATCAAAAGCAGTGATCGCACAAAGATATTTACTTAGATTTCCTGTCAGTTCCTTATATCCTCCTGCCTGCTCCAATGGCGCAAAGGGATGTATATTTGCCCAATGCGACCAGCTGAGCGGGATCATTTGTGTAGCTGCATTCAGCTTCATGGTACAGCTGCCTAAAGAGATCATAGACGTATTCAAAGAAAGATCCTTATTCTCCAGATATTTAATATAACGCATCATCTGGCTTTCGCTATGATGGGTATTAAACACAGGATGGACAAGATAAGATGAGGTTCGCACCAGTCTTTCAGGGATACGATAGGTGCCTTCATCTGCATTGATATCAAATGCAACAGGATCGGTATCATTTTCAAAGCAGTTGATGATATCAAAAAGATCTTCTACAATAATCGTTTCATCAATAGAAATGCCAATAAGATGTTCCCCTATATACCTGAAGTTGATCTTTTGTGCTTCAGCCTTTTTCCTGATGCTGCCGGCATCATTTACCTTTACAACCAGCGTGTCGAAAAAGTTTTCAGAAACCAGCTCAAAACCGCGTGCTTCAATTTCCTCCGCAACGGTTTGTGCATATACTGCAATCCTTTCTGCAATAGCTTTAAGCCCTTTTGGCCCGTGATATACTGCATACATAGCCGCCATATTCGCCAGCAAAGCCTGTGCGGTGCAAATATTGGAAGTAGCTTTTTCCCTTTTAATATGCTGCTCACGGGTTTGCAGTGCCATACGCAAGGCACGATTTCCCTGTGCATCTATGCTTATACCTATAATACGGCCGGGCAGCACACGCTTAAATTCATCTTTGGCAGCCATAAAAGCTGCGTGCGGCCCCCCATATCCTAAAGGCACGCCCAGCCGTTGTGCGGAGCCGATCGCTACATCCGCGCCCAGCTCACCCGGAGACTTTAATAAAGCCAGTGCCAGCAGATCAGTAGCCATTGCTACAAAGCCTCCTGCGTTTTGAACATTGCTGATAAAGTTTCTGTAGTCTTCAATACTCCCCAGGTTATTAGGATATTGAACCAGGGCTCCAAAATACGTTTCATCAATATCAGCTGTTTTATAATCGCCTTCTGTTACCTCAATGCCAAAAGGTTGCGCTCTTGTATAAACCACATCCTTTGTTTGAGGAAAAGTTTCCGCATCCAGAAAAAACTTAGGCCTTTCAATACGGTCTGTTTTGTTTTTAAGATGAAAAAACATGGTCATGGCTTCAGCAGCAGCAGTAGCTTCATCCAAAAGAGAAGCATTGGCCAGTGGCAGCCCGGTCATATCGCTTACCAGCGTTTGATAATTCAATAAGCTTTCCAGGCGGCCCTGCGAAATTTCTGCCTGGTAAGGCGTGTATTGTGTGTACCATCCCGGGTTCTCAAAAATATTCCTCAAAATAACCGATGGCGTTATGGTACCGTAATACCCCTGCCCGATATAGTTTTTAAAGATTTTATTCTTTAAAGAAATATTTTTTATATGCCTGAGATATTCATATTCGCTCATGGCCCTGGGGATATTCAGGGCGTTTTTCATCCGGATACCCGAAGGAACCGTTTTTTCCATCAGATCTGACAGGTTATGGAAACCTGTTTCGTGCAACATTTTATGTGTGTCAGCTTCATTGGGACCGATATGCCTTTTTGTAAACTCCTGGTAGCCGAGCTCTAAAATACTCATAGTATGGTAGAAATTAAAAAAATTGTATGAAAGACCCCTTCGGGGAATATGCAAAAATAACGGTTATTGACCAGCTTGTTATGCGCAAGCGATTGTACAGTATAAAATATGTGTATAACTATCCCGCCTGCGTGAAAAATATAAGCAAGCTTGCTGCCCGGTTACATGAAGTTGATAAACCCGGATTAACTTTCTATTTTTGCCGCTATGGATACTGCAAGAGAGCAACTATTAATACTGCTTACAACGCCTCTGTACATTGTGGTAATCGGTGCAGAAATCATCTTAAGCCATTTACGCAAACAGGATACCTATTCGCTGAAGGATACCTTGCAAAATGTGTATTTTATGCTGCTGAACGGCGGCATCGACCTGCTGTTCAGGGCCATTTATGTGGGTGTGATCCTTACTTTCTTTTACGATCACCGCATAGCAACACCCATTGCCAACCCCGTAATTTACTGGCTGGTACTGCTGCTTTTCGAGGATTTTATGTACTACTGGCTGCACCGTGTAGATCATTATTGCCGCCTGTTCTGGGCCACCCATTTCACCCATCACTCCTCTTCCAAATTTAATCTTACGGTAGGTTTTCGTTCATCCGTACTGGAACCGCTTTACCGTTTTGTGTATTTCATACCTATTGCGTGGCTGGGGTTTCGGCCTATAGATATTATCTTTATTTATGCTGCTACACAAATATGGGGCATTTTAGTGCACACCGAAAAAGTAGGAAAGCTGGGAATGCTTGAATACATCCTGGTTACGCCCTCCCATCACCGGGTACATCACGGTTCCAATCCTAAATACTTAGATAAAAATATGGGCATGTTCCTGATTATCTGGGATAAGCTCTTCGGAACGTTCCAGAAGGAATTACCTGCCAGCGACTATCAGCCCATAAAATACGGTCTTACCTCGCCTATTCCCAGGGAGAATGCCTTTACGATCGTATTTTATGAGTGGATCAATATTTTTAAGGACCTGAAACGAAAAAACCTGACCTGGAAACAAAAACTGGGCTATATTTTTGGTCCCCCAGGCTGGAGCCATGATGGCAGCAGGCAAACCAGCAAGCAGATGAGAAAAACAGAGCAACAATACGAGCTCAGCAATCGCCAAACAGATGAGTAAAGACATTTTATATAACTGGGAAAAAAAATCGAAGGAACATCGTAAACAATACCAGCAATTTTTAAAGCGGGCTGATAAAAATAAGGTTTTGAAGCAGCTGCCCGTGCTTGACGAAGAAGCTTACGAAAAAGTAGATTGCCTTACCTGCGCCAATTGCTGTAAAAATTATTCGCCCCGCTTTAAAACGCCCGATGTAAAGCGTATTTCAAAATATCTTGGAATGAAAGAAAGCGTTTTTATCGATACTTATCTACGCGTAGATGAAGAGGGCGATTTCGTGGTAAAATCATCCCCCTGCCCCTTTTTGAACCAGGATAATACCTGCTCTGTTTACGAGCAACGCCCTTCAGACTGCGCAAGGTTTCCTTATACCAATGAAGACGTTATAGTGAAACGCCAGGCCCTCACTCTAAAAAACAGTGAATTTTGCCCCATTACCTATTATGTGTTGGAAAAATTGCTGATGGGCTGACTGAAGTTAACAGGTTTACATGTTGATAAACCAACAGGGAGCAACAACCTCATTTCAATTTATCAGCCTGCCGACTTTTTAACATACTACCTACCCGATAAACTTCTTCCTCAGATCTTCCACCTGCTCATCATTTATAGGGATCAGCTCGCCCAGCGCAGCACCCATCACCAGTGATTTGGCGCTGAATTCGGCCACTTCCAGGTAATCGAAGGTTTGCAACAGGTTTTTACCGGTCACAATGTAAGAATTGTTGCTGATGATCACAGAAGGACGTTGTTGCAGCTCAGCCAGGATCTGTTCTTCCTTATTAATAAGTGTATGAAACGGTAAAGCCTGAATATCCTGCAGGAATATCCAGCTCTCGGGAATGGTACGCACATTGAAGGTTTTACCTGTACAGCCAAAAGCCATTACATAATTGGGTTGCGAAACAATAATGGAGTTAACATCCGGGTTTTGCTCATAAATTTTTTGATGTATCAAAGTCATACGGCTGGGCACTTTACCAGGCTCGCGTTTTCCGCCTTTGATCTGTATGATATCATTAGGCTGAAACTCCCAGCGCGATTTATCTTTTGGCGTTATTAAAAAATCGTTGCCCTTCAAACGGGCCGAAACAATACCATAAGAGCTGATCATCAGTCCCTGCTCGCAGGAACGGCGTACTATTTTGCAGATATCTTCACGCAGGTTCAGTTCTTCCGGCAAATGCTCCACCTTATCCAGTTCAGGCAAATTCATCGCCTGCGTTTTATCGTGATACTCATGTATCTCATTTTCACTCAGTGGTTTACTTTGCCCTAAAGCGCCTGCATTTAATAAGGTAACTGCCACCGATTCGAGGGTTTCAAATCGCTGAAAAGCATTATCCAGGTCAGTTCCCCCCACTACAGTGCCGTGGTTTTCCATGATCACAGAATCAAATCCTTTCTCAAATTCACGAGCGATTTCTTTCCCCAGCGCTTCGCTGCCCGGTAAAGCATAAGGCGCATACCCCACCGCACCACAGGAGAATTTAGCCTGGGACAAAGTATTGGTGTCGGGTATTTTTCTCACTATACTAAAAGCTACCAATCCCGGCGGATGGGCATGGATAACAGCTTTAATATCAGGTCTGCGCTTGTATATAGCACGGTGGAACGGGTATTCGGAAGAGGGTTTATGCTTCCCCTCTATACTGCCATCGGCTCTCACACACATAATATCCGATGGTGTTAAAGAACCCTTGTCCACCCCCGAGGGTGTGATCCAGATGTTCCCGTGATCGTCAATTACCGAAATATTCCCCCCCGATGTAGTTGTAAGCCTTCGCTTGTAAATACGATTAATAATCTCTACAATCTGGCTGCGGGGATGCATTGTAAGCAGGTCTGCGTATTCTAACATAAAATTTAAGTTTAGCAATCAGTTGTAAAACTACGGTATAGCCTTATAAAAGTGTCCTGTACTTACCTGCTGATCGCAGATGTCTTAGCTTCCGGACCCCGCTATACTGCCTGAAAATAAAACAACAGGCATTGCCAGGTGATCATAATCATACCTGCAACTGCCCAATATCATACGGCAGTAAGGTGGTGTGTACAATTCTTGATGACCTGCCAGAATTGTTAAAGGCCGGATGGTTTTTTGTTTTAGAAGAGTAAAGCTAAATTTGCATACATTTTTATTTTATGAGGCATAAGGTTTTAGTGATAAAATTAGGCTCGGCCGTAATTACCAACGCAAACGGCAATATTAACAAAGCTGTTATCAAAAAGATAGTAGAAGATATTGCTGCCCTGAACCAGCATTATAAGATCGTTTTGGTAAGCAGCGGCGCTGTAAGCAGCGGTAAAAAATATATAAAGGATTACAAAGGCGCTCTATTACAACGTAAGGTAGCGGCAGCCATTGGTAATCCTATACTCATTCAGCTCTATCGCCATTACTTTCAAAAAAGGGGCCTTACGGTAGCCCAGGCTTTATGCGAGCGTTCACACTTCAGTAACCGTAAACAGTTTTTACAGTTGCAGGATACCTTTAAAACATTCTGGCAGCATAACGTTATCCCTGTAGTGAATGAAAATGATGTGATCAGCGACCTGGAGCTGAAATTCTCAGATAACGATGAGCTGGCTACCCTGCTGGCCATTGCTTTTGATGCGGAAACATTGGTTCTATGTACATCAATCGGAGGGTTTTTAGATGATAACAAAAATATCATCAGGGAAATAAAATCTATTAATGCCGACGTATTATCGTTGGTGAAGAAAGGCGAAAAATCAGAATTCGGACTGGGCGGCATGCTGTCCAAACTTACTTTTACAAGGCTGGCCACCAACCTGGGCATTAATGTAATCATGTGCGGCCTGCAATCTGACATACCCATCAGCGATGCGCTTCATAAAAAAGCAGGCAGCTTTTTTTACGCGCAAAAGTCCAATTTAAAGAATCGCCAGAAATGGCTGGCCAGCGGGTCCATCACTTTAGGAAATATGAAGCTGGATAAGGGCGCCGCCAAAGCGGTTACTGAACGCAAAAGCCTGTTAACTGTAGGCATTGCAAATATCGAGGGCCATTTTGAAGTAGGCGAAGTAGTACAGCTGATGAACGATGAAGGAGTGATCATAGGTGTTGCAAAAGCAAAATTGGGAAGCAGCGAATTAAAAAAGCATTTAAAAGAAAAGAACATGATAGCGGCTCATGCGAATGATATAGTTTTGATATAAAACCGAACCCGAGATCCCTTCCTAAAAAGAGGAGCACAATTAAATAAAAAATTATGATGTCTATACAAGCCTCGCTTATAAAAGTTAATAAAGCAAAAATCGCGTTACAGCGACTGTCCGAAAAGCAATTAAAGAGCTTATTAAACGCTATTGCAGACGGTATCATCGCTGGTGAAGCAGCTATTATCAAAGCCAATAAAAAAGACCTTGCGGCTAAAGACCCCAACGATCCAAAAAATGACCGCCTGATGCTCAACCACGACAGGCTGAACAATATTGCCGCCGCAATCAGGAACATAGCCAACCTGCCTGATCCTACCGGGGAAGTGCTGGCCGAAAGAGTATTGCCTAATGGCATCAAACTTAAAAAGATAGCAGTATCCTTAGGGGTGGTAGGCGCTATTTACGAAAGCCGCCCTAATGTTACTTACGATATTGCAGCGCTTTGCCTGCGCAGCCGTAATGCCTGTGTACTGAAAGGCAGCAGCGATGCGCTGCATACCAACAAAGTATCTGTAAGCATTATTCAGAAAGCTTTAAAAGCTGCCGGACTGGATGTCCATACCGTTTGCCTGCTGCCGCCACAACGCGAAGTAGTACAGGAAATGTTTACCGCTACCCAATACATAGATGTCCTGATTCCACGCGGTTCGGAAGGATTGATCAATTTTGTGCGTCAAAACAGTCTGGTACCTGTAATTGAAACCGGCGCCGGTGTTTGTCATGTATACATCGAAAAATCTGCTGATCTTCAGAAAGCGGTTGATATTGCCGTTAATGCAAAAGTAAGCCGCCCCTCTGTTTGTAATGCGGCAGATACGATTATAGTGGATGAAAGTATCGCTCCCCGATTTCTACATTTGCTGAAACCTGAATTTGAAAAACACGAAGTCGAGATCTTTGCTGATGCACCATCTTATAAAAACCTTAAAGGATATCCCCTTTTGCAGAAAGCCAAAGCAGCAGATTTTGGCCGCGAATTTCTATCGCTGAAATGCGCCATTAAAACTGTAAAAAACATAGATGATGCGCTGGAACATATTGCAGCTCATTCTACCAAACACTCTGAAGCGATCGTATCAAAAAACAGGAAAGCCTGTGAGCGGTTTATAACCGATGTGGATGCTGCAGCCGTTTATACCAACGCCTCTACAAGATTTACCGATGGTGAGGAGTTTGGATTGGGCGCTGAAATTGGCATCTCTACCCAAAAGCTGCACGCCCGCGGGCCTTTTGCTTTGGAAAAATTAGTTACGGAAAAATGGGTACTGGAAGGAAACGGTCAGGTGCGGTAATCTGAAAATTGTAGTTTAAATCTGTTACATATGAATTCTGCACCTTATACACATATATTTTTTCCTGTTTCTCTCATTCGCCAATTATTCATTAATTTAGCCGCCACATAAAAGCATATAATTATGCCCGAAGTTCAAAACAGGCAATTTCTTGATTTTGAGAAACCGATCAAAGATCTGTTAGACGAAATTGAGTTAACCAACGAGCGACAAATAAAAACGAACATTGATCTAAGCGCCCAGATTGAGCAGCTCAAGAATAAGGTAGACGAAACGCGTAAGACCATTACCCATAATCTTACAGACTGGCAGCGTGTGCAGTTAAGCCGGCATCCGGACAGGCCTTATACCCATAAGTACATAGATCTGATGACGAAAAACTATACCGAGCTGTATGGTGATCGTAATATTAAGGATGACAAAGCAATGGTAGGTGGTTTTGCATCGTTAGACGGGCAGACAATAATGATCATCGGCCAGCAAAAAGGATCCAATACTAAAAAACGGCAGCTCCGCAATTTTGGTATGGCCAACCCCGAAGGATACCGCAAAGCATTACGCCTGATGAAGCTGGCAGAAAAATTTAATAAGCCCGTTGTTACATTAATAGACACACCCGGCGCCTATCCTGGTCTCGAAGCGGAAGAGCGTGGCCAGGGCGAGGCAATTGCACGTAACATTTACGAAATGATGCGTCTTAAAGTACCGGTGATCTGTGTGATCATTGGCGAGGGAGCAAGCGGCGGCGCTTTGGGTATTGGCGTGGGAGACCGGGTATATATGATGGAAAATACCTGGTACACCGTTATTTCACCCGAAAACTGCAGCACTATTCTGTGGCGTAGCTGGGATTATAAAATGAAAGCGGCTGAACAGCTCAAACTCACCTCTACCAAAATGAAAGAGTTTGGCCTGATAGATGGTATTATTCCCGAGCCCGACGGTGGCGCCCATTGGAATTATGAGCAGTCTGCACAGAATTTAAAAAAGCAGATACTGGCAGGGCTTGCTGAAATGAAAAATATGAAACCCGAAAAGCGGGTGGAAGCGCGCATAGAAAAATTCAGCAAAATGGGATTCTGGGAAGAAGTGAATGGTTAGCTGGCTGTTCGCAGATGACAGTTGAGCGTATAATTGTTCCGGGCTTCATTGCTGCTATCACCTTCCTTGCGTCGCACACTTGTGCTAAACAATATATCCCGGCAAACATGTACGATGTTAGGTATACGCCGTAAGTGCTGCTATCTACCATCTGTCATCCAAATCTAATATCTATCATCTAATATCTATCATCTAAAAAATGTCCTTACAACAAAAACTTACAGGTACCGGTATTGCAATTGTAACACCGTTCACTTCTACCGGCGATTTTGACTGGCCCACATTGGAAAATTTAATCAATTTCTGGATCAATAACCAAGCAGAATATTTAGTAGTAGCCGGAACTACCGGGGAAAGTGCTACTCTTACGCGGGAAGAAGAGCAGGTGCTTTTTGATTTCGTAAAAGAAAAAACTGCGGGCCGCGCCGGGCTGGTAGCCGGTATTGGCGGCAACGATACCAGAGAAGCCCTACAGGCACTTGCCACTATGAAACTGGAAGGGTATGATGCTATTCTGTCTGTTTCGCCTTATTACAACAAACCGCGTCAGGAAGGTATTTACCAGCATTATAAAGCTATTAATGATGCTGCACCCCTGCCTGTTATTATGTATAATGTGCCGGGTAGAACCGGTATGAGCGTCAGTGCAGAAACAACTGTACGTATTGCCCGTGATTGTAAAAATATTATTGCTACCAAAGAAGCTTCCGGCAATTTTGACCAGATCAGCTATATCATGAAAAATAAACCGGCAGACTTTATGCTGATCAGCGGCGATGATGGTATTACTTTACCGATGATCGCCCTGGGGGCAAAGGGGGTTATCTCTGTTGTAGCCAATGCCTATCCCGGCGACTTTTCTGAAATGGTTCGCCTGTGTCTTGCAGGTAAATTTGCCGAAGCACTGCCGCTGCATTTAAAATATACCGACGTGATTCTTTCTATGTTCACCGAAGGCAGTCCGTCCGGGGTAAAAGAGTATTTAAAGCAAATGGGGTTATGCAGCACCGATTGCAGGCTTCCGGTAGTACCAGTCAGCGAAAAGCATGCAGCTTATATTAAGCAATTAATGCAGGGATTGTAAATACCCGTTATCTCTTTTCAAAAAGGCTGTATCAAAAATATGCTGATAAATTTTATACCGCTTGTGTACCCGTAATACATTGCCCAGAACGGCAGTATCACCGGCGTTACCCAGTGTATCCCGATCTATTGCGTATCCCCTACAAATAATCGGAGGGTCTAAAATAAAAATCTGTTGTGTATTAGATGAATATTTCGCATACTGTTTTGGCAAATGCCAGTCAATATCCTGATAAACCGGCTGTTTTTTTCAGGAAAAACAACAAATGGGATCATTATACCTGGGCCAGTTTCCGGGATAAGATTTTTCAAACCGCCAACGCCTTAAGAAAGGAAGGCATCAGGGAAAATGATCGCGTTGCGATCTATTCGGAGAATAGTGCAGAATGGGTGATTATGGATCTCGCGGCGTTAAGTGTGGGTGCCATTTCGGTGCCCGTTTATGCTACCAATACCCCGGCGCAGGCGCTCCATATTCTCCGGGATGCAGCAGTAAAAATTGTGTTGGCGGGTAATCAGCTCATTTACGATAGCTGTATTCAAATCATCAATGAAGCTCCGGCTTTGCAGCGCATTATAATGGCATCCCCACATATCAAATCCGGGGATCACCGGTCCGTTTATTTTAATAATTGGATTGCAGATCAGCCCCAAACATTTGAAATGGCAGACAGGAGTGAAGATGATCTGCTCACGCTGATCTACACTTCCGGCACTACAGGCAGTCCAAAAGGCGTAATGCTTTCGCACGGCAATTTCCAGGCAGTAATCGAATCTCATATTTCCTTCTTCAATTTCACCAATCCTAACCAGGAAACCTCACTGGCCTTTCTTCCCTTAAGTCATGTGTTTGAACGCGCCTGGACCCTCCTTATGTTATCACTGGCCACTACGGTTTACCTGCTGGATAACCCACAGGATATTGCGCCCGCTTTGAGAGAAGTAAAGCCCACTATGATGTGTGCTGTTCCCCGGTTATACCAGAAAGTTTATAACGGTGTAAATGATAAAATAAAAAAAAGCAGTACACTTCAGCAAAAAATATTCCACCAGGCTTTAAAAGTTGGTACAAAATACGCTGCTTATTTGAAGGCCGGTAAAACGGCGCCCGCCTTGCTTCGATGGCAATACCAACTCGCGCATCATGTGGTTTTTAAAAAGATTAAAGACCAGATGGGAGGAAAATTATGGTTCATGCCGGTTGGCGGTGCAGCTCTTTCCGAACCTATTGAGCGGTTCTTTGATGCGTTGGGCATTCATCTGACCTTGGGTTACGGCCTTACAGAAACTTCGGCTACCGTATGCTGCCATCCGCTAAAAAATTATACCTACGGTACAGTGGGTATTCCTATGAAGGGCGTAAAAGTAAAAATCGGAGAGAACAATGAAATACTGGTGAAAGGCAAAACGGTAATGAAAGGCTATTACGGCCTGCCCGAAGAAACTGCCAGTGTATTTACAGCAGATGGCTGGCTAAAAACAGGAGATGCAGGAACTATAGATGCGCAGGGAAATATTATTATTGAAGACCGGATAAAGGATCTTATGAAAACCGCTACCGGCAAATATATTTCTCCCCAGCAGATCGAAGGCCAGTTTGCGCACAATCCTTATATCGACCAGATCGTAGTGATTGCCGATAATAAACCTTTTGTATCGGCCCTCGTTGTTCCCAACTTTGAACAACTGAAAGAATGGGCCATAAGCAAAGGTTTAGAGCTATCTGACAAAAAGCTGTTTGTTACTTTGCCAGAAGTGCAGAAACTTTACAGCGACCTTATTACAAGCGTTCAAAAAAGTATGGCCAGGTTCGAGCAGATCAAAAAGATACATTTGGTTTATGCAGAATTTACACAATACTCGGGAGAAATAACCCCCACGCTGAAAGTGAAACGTAAACTGGTAATGGAGCGGTTTGAAAATGAAATTGCACGCATGTATCTTTAACCAGTTTACCAAACAGAAACTTGTGAGCTTTGTGCTTTTATACCGAAGCATTCTCATATATAAAACTCAACAAAGACGTTATCTCAAGATAGTAACCTGACTACCTTTATACCAATCATTAAAATATCAAGCCTTACCAATTCCGGCTCTTTCTAAAGTTTATTATTTTGTCAATATGCTTAATGTATTTCCTCACCTTCGCCTCCCGAAACTCTTTGTAAAAAATAAAAATCTCAAAACAAAATGCATTGTTCCTTTGCATAAAAACAACATGTCCTTTGGAATAAATACCCAGGTATTTATGAAATAAATTCAAGCTATACTCACCGGAAATATTTACTCCCAATTTATAAGATGCAAGAGAATCGTAAAATTTTACTTCATCAAATGAGTTTACTTTATGCTTAATAGTCAACAAATAGTTATTATTCACTTTTCTGCCGGGGAATAAAGCCTGGAACATTCTTGCAGTATCATTTCGTGGATTGAGAGGTGCATAATTAATTCCAATAAAAATGCTTGAATCAATGCTGATGTAACCATAATCCATGTTTCGGAGGAACTTTTGCTTTAAATTGCTATTTAAAGAATCAGGACCAGAGAAAAAATAATAATCCGATGATACAGAAATCTCAACAAATTCTTGGGGCATTGAAAGCTCTCCTCCTAAATTAGCGATTAGCTGTTTAAAAGTGACTGGTTGGGCAAATAAACTGTATGCCAGAAGAAAATAAAAAAGTAAGAAGTAAATTTTTTTTTCCACTTTTATAATAATTTTATTATGCACTTACTCGGTTATTTTAAACTTTCTGCAATACTAAATTTCCTCAATTCTTTAACCAATCTATAGCTTTTCCAAAGCATACGGTCTGACTAATGTTTTTAATATACTAGTATATCCTTGCTTTGACCTCCCGACGCTTAGTGTAAAAAATAAAATCTTGTTCGCCATCTCATAATAAGCAACTTTTATATTATTCATTAAACCTTATGCCATTAACTTGAAAGGTGTAACCTTGCCATATTTCAGATTCAGATATAGTTTTGACGCCATTTGCATCTTCATAAGTGTATTTCCCTATATTTGAATCCCAGCCTGTTATTACTATTGCGTGCATAACTCCGGATCCCATATCTTGCAAAGCTAAAATTGGACTATTACCCGAAGCATGCGTAGCACTACACATATCCTGTACGCTAATAAAACTCATATTGAAAATTCCTTGAGTAAAGTTGTATGGGTCGGAAAATCCTGAAACACCACTTATACCTGAAGCTCCGATAAAACTACTGTAGCCATAAGTTGATCCATAGGTATTCATAAATGCACTGACCGAAATCCCTCCGGAAATATAGTACCTACTTATAATATTCAAGGCTTCAAAATAACAAAGACCATCAATTCCGGAGCCTGCAAACACGTTAGCAGAATCTTCCTCGCTAAGAATATCAAATTCGTCTTGAAGCGATTCAAATTTCAAGCGTTTTAAGGATTTTTTCATATTGATTGAATTTAAAAATTACATATACTTATAACCGCCTTTATACCTTTTTCAAAGTTCACAAATCCGTTTAAAATGGAAATATCCGCCAACCCCTTTATTTCATTAGTTATGTTGGAGATAAAATAGCTCCTTATAAGAACTCTAGTTTTATCAAGCTCTTTATGGGAAAAAAACTCATCAATCCCAAACAACTCATTATATTTCAAAAACATATAAAAAAGCTCTGCAATATTTTCTTCATCCAATAAAAAACTTTTTACTCGAGACCATATCCTACTGATTGAGTGATTGTTTGACAATCTAAAATATGTGCTGAATAAATAACTATAACCTCCTTATCACCACTTTCTTCTTATACCGATCCAGCTCCATGAGCTGGCCGGCGATCTTATCGTCCCATTCATCCTGGGCGGCAAAATCTTCACCGTTCTGGGTATCTGCATCATACAGGCGATGGTACGCTTCAGCAGCTTTAAATTTTGCATTGACAAAGTCTGCAATTTCTTTTTGGTAGTTTTGGGTAAGCTTTAAAGTTTGCAGCTCCCGTGCCGCCTGGCGCGCAAATATTTCAGAAATATCAAAGTGCCTTTGCTCGTGCAGCAGCAAACGATGCTTGACAGAAGGCGTATAATCCAGCACGCGTTCTTTTATAAAAGTATGCTCTTTATGTACAGTAGCCTGCACTGTTATACGAATGCTGACGGGTATACCATTTACTTTTTCCGTGGTAAGGTAATAGGTAATGCCTGTTCGAGTGAGGGCCGCCACATTATCAGCCACCGCTTTTGTGCTGTCGTTCACTACCCTAAAATCCTGCAACTGCAGTTTCTTGCCCTCAGTCCAGAAAATGATACGGCTGCTATTGCCTCCCTGGGCCAAAGCAGTAATGCTAAAAAACTGCATTACTGCCAGTATATATAAACAGGCTGTTCTTATAAGTCGAATTTTGCTATTCAGCATTGCTGCAAAGGAACAGAGCGCTGTATATGCAGAGCTATGAAGTTCGATAGCAGTGCTGCAATTGATTAAAAATAAAAATCCCTTCTTCCAATGTTCCAGCGTAAGCCTACATTAAAAATCGTACTTTTTTTGGTAGGCACCACAGGATCAAGGTATCGTTGTCTTCGGATCATCCCCATCAGCTCCAGGAACAGATTCTCTTTTAACTCATAGGATAAAAGCAGGCTGGCCATGGCTGTATTGGTCTTCCAGCCGCTCCCCACATCATGACCATAATCGCCGGTGCGGGTAGCATTTGGCAAAAACAGGTTGCTTCCAAAGTTTACATTACCGGTGCTATCCAGCCCCTGCGTGTAATACATAGCACGGCCCTCGATCATCCATTTAGGCGCGGGCCTGTACCTTGCCACTCCTATCCATTCATTAAAGTTGGCCATTAAAGGATGTGCCAGCGGCTGATTGTAATGCGAATAGTTGGCTACAGAATCATAATGAGAATAGGTGTAGGGCCTCACCCGGTTCAGCTCCAGTTGCAGATCAAGATCCTTAACAGTGAATGCATCTATATACTTCGCTCCTACCTGGTACCCGAATTTATTAGCCCACCAGCCGTTACCGGCTGTTAATTCCGACAATTTGAACTCATCAAATAATAGTTGCCCGTACAATTGCGCCGTATGAGCCACATTGGCTTTAAAGTCCATACCCACTACCGCATTATCGGGGCTGCCCTGGTCGCGCTCTACGGATCTGTAAAAAATCACAGGCACCAGGTAACCCAGTTCAAAGCGATTCTTACGGCCAAATATCACCCCTTCAAACACTCCTAAGTTTAACCATTTTGTAACATTAATGTCCAAATGGTGCATGGCAGCGTATTTCTTTCCTAATAAATCATCATTAGGATTACTTTTATAGGCATTGGTCAGTTCCATAAACAGGTTCTGGTAATTGAATTTCCAGATGCGCGTATTCAGTTTCAGGAACAGGTTATTATTTCCGAAATCACTCAGGAATAAGCTGCGTTGCCCGTTGCCAATAAAATTTTTATCATAGCCAAAAGTTACATCCACGTATTTGGTAGCGCCGAAAGTAATATAACCCCTGGCATCAAAAAAGTCGCGCCCGCCGGCAGCTTTGAAATCTTTATAAAATCCCGCGCCTGGAACAGCAGTACGTTCCGCCATCCAGTCCTGCACATAAGTTGGGTAACGTTCCTGGTTATCGGTAAGCGTGGAATAAAAGCCTATTTTCTTCGCAATACGTCCGCGTATGGTAATGCCCCTTGTGTTATAAAACAGGTTCTGGTCATTATCCTTTTCATTCATATAGCCGATATTCAGCACCGGGTTGATCACCAGGTCAAAATCTTTACTATGCGTTTCAAACAGGCCTGCCGGGTACTGGTAAAAAGTATTGCCCACCAGTTTTTTGCTCATATAAGCATCCCGTTCCTCCTCGGGTACCCATTCCAGGTTATTAGCCAGCAGGCTTTTAATATAATATTTATCTGCATTCGTAAGATGGGCATCCAGTGCAGAGTCTGCCTGCAGGTAGCTTTTTACCGCCGGCACAAAAAACTCCCGGCTGTAAGGTTTGGTTTTACTTAGATTAAGCAGCGGGTCTTTCTGTGCCTTTATCTCCAGCCGGTCTAAAATAATTTCCTGCTTATCGCCCCTGGGCAGATAGGTTGTTTGCGCCCAGCCTATAAGCGGGGATAAAACAACGGCAAGTGTAGGCAGGTATTTCTTAAATTGCATAGTTTATGAATAAGGTTTAATTAAATTTATTTTTATAACACCGGCTGTTTTGCTACTATCAGCGTATTTGCGTCGCACACTTCAGCTGTGCTGCACAAATTAACTTTAAAACTGACAGGCTCAATGCAAACATCACGGTCAGCAAAAAAACAAAAACCATGCAAATATATCTTTTAAAAAATATCCAGGTAGTAAACGAAGGAAAAACTGAGATAAAGGACATTCTTATAAAAAACGGTCGTATAGAAAAAATAGACACCGGGATCCATACCACTGAAAACACCATAGAAATAAATGGAGAAGGGAAATACTTACTTCCCGGGATAATTGATGACCAGGTACATTTTCGTGAGCCGGGCTTAACCCATAAAGCGAGTATCTATACAGAAGCAAAAGCAGCTGTTGCCGGCGGCGTAACCAGCTTTATGGAAATGCCCAATACCGTGCCTCCTGCATTTACACTCGACCTGCTGGAGAACAAATATAATATCGCGGCCCAAACATCACTGGCTAATTATTCTTTTTATATGGGCACCAATAACACCAATGCTGCAGATGCCCTGTCTGCCAATGCATTTAAAGACCGCATTTGCGGCATTAAAATGTTCATGGGCAGCAGCACGGGCAATTTACTGGTAGATAATCCCCTGGTGCTGGAAAAAATTTTCAGCGAAAGTGAAATGCTGATCGCCACCCATTGCGAGGATGAAAAGATCATTAAAGCCAATATGCAAAAAGCACTGGATTCGGGGCGCGAGCTTACCGCGGCCGATCACCCCGTTATCAGGAATGAGGAAGCCTGCTTTGAATCTTCCTTTTACGCCGTTCAGCTGGCTAAAAAGCACAACGCAAGGCTGCATATCCTGCACATCAGCACAGAAAAAGAATTGCAGCTTTTTTCCAACATGCTGCCCCTGAAGGGAAAAAGGATCACTGCAGAAGTTTGCGTGCATCACCTGCACTTTACAGCAGATGATTATGTGCAGCAGGGTAATTTTATAAAATGCAACCCGGCTATTAAAGCGGCGCCCAATAAAGAAGCTTTATGGAAAGCCTTGCTTGATGATCGCCTGGATGTAATTGCCACCGACCATGCCCCGCACACTTTCGAAGAAAAAAACGGGCCTTATCTGAAGGCCCATGCCGGGCTGCCATTGGTACAGCACTCGCTGCCGCTCATGCTGTACTATTACAGCCAGGGGAAAATATCGCTTGAAAAAATTGCAGAAAAAATGAGCCATGCAGTAGCAGACTGCTTCTCTGTAAAAGAAAGGGGGTATATACGCGAGGGATATTTTGCAGATCTCGTAATTGTCGATACCCGGGCACCGTTCACCGCAGGAAAAGAAAATATTTTATACAAATGCGGCTGGAGTCCATTTGAAAAAGCCGGGGAGGGCGGCAGTGCCTTCACTTTCCCGGCAAGTATTACCCATACTTTTGTAAACGGGCATTTAGTTTATGGAAACGGGCAATGGGATGAGTCTATAAAAGGAGAAAGGCTTTTGTTTGAGCGATAGTGGTGACCGGAGCCAGGGAACCAGCAACTTGTAACCAGCAACTTATACTATGCAGATAGACGATATTTCTTTTAACGATATTTCTATATTTCACCAGGAAGAAAGCTACTCTATTTTTCATAAGCTCAACTTTACACGTACAGAAGGAGGCAAAGAGTGGCTTCGCCATTTTTTCTCCTCTCCCTTCAATGATATCAAAAAGATAACCGGCACCCAAAATGTTCTTAAAAAACTGATAGGGCATGTGGATGAGTGGCCGGAGGAAATCTCTAACGGAACCGTGCTGGTAATGGTCAAGTTCCTGGATTATGCTTTAGATACTATCGGTGATCACCCATCGGGCGTGGATGCGTTTATGTACCGCTTGCTGCACAGCGCGGATTACTCGATGGCTAAGTTTTCCATTAAACATTTTACAGATTTTTTCAGGGGGCTTAAAAAGATCGAAGCTATATTGACCGGGGTAGAGATGCCGGCCTATTTTAAAATTTATATAGACCGCATCAGCCATTTACTTGGCAATATTGAGCCGTTCAGGCAAATGGCCGGGATGGGCAAAGATGAGATGATTTCCCAGCACAAAACCCTGTACTTTGCTACTAATGTGCGCGGCAGCTATAAAATAGAAGTACAGGAGCTGATAGATCTTTACAGCAGGCTGGATGCCTGGTACTCCATGGCATTTGCTGTAAAAAAATACAACCTGCAATTCCCCGAATTTATTGAAAGCGAAAATCCTTTAATTGAAGCAAAAGGCCTGTATCACCTGCTACTGCACAACCCTGTTCCTTATCATTTGCAAATGAGCCCGGAACAAAATTTCCTTTTTTTAACCGGGGCTAACATGGCAGGAAAGAGTACACTGATCAAATCAGTGGGAGCCTGTGTATTTTTAGCCCATATTGGTATGGGAATACCGGCCACGGAAATGAGGCTGACCATGTTTGACGGTCTGATCAGTAATATTAATGTAATGGATAATATCGTTAAAGGAGAAAGCTTTTTCTTTAACGAAGTGCAGCGCATTAAAAATACCGTTCAAAAGATCAATGATGGTAAAAAATGGCTGGTACTGATAGATGAATTATTTAAAGGTACTAACGTAGAAGATGCCATGCGCTGCTCTTTGGCAGTGATTAAAGGTCTGGTTAAAGTAAAAACCTCGCTGTTTATCCTCTCTACCCATTTATATGAAACAGGCGAAGCGCTCAAAGCACTTCCTACTATTGCTTTCAAACATTTTGAAACAACGGTTACAGATGACGCCTTGTATTTCAGCTACCAGCTTAAAGAAGGCATCAGCAAAGACCGGCTGGGATACCTGATCCTTAAAAGGGAAAAAGTAGTAGAGCTGCTGGAACGTTTATAACCGCTATAGGCCGTATACACCTGTGAGCAGTGCCATTGCGGCATTTATACTTTTATAAGACGGATCCTGTACCAATGTATAAAAGTTCTCATCATCAAAGAAGCTCCTGAGCAACCAGTAATTTTCTGCGCTCAGCAGGCTGATGGTATAACGATACTTTAATGCGATGATAAACCCGTAAGCTTTAGAAAGCTCATTGAGCTTGCCGGCGATATCCGTATATTTTTTTGCAGCATCCAAATGAACGGCAGCAGCAGCGGCCAGGCCTCTTTCCAGGTTAAAATAAATAATACCGATATCGGTTCCCGCGATCCGCGAATCGCCTGCATACAGGGCTGTTTTTCCTCTCCGGAAACTTTCATATATTTTACTGCCAAGACGCAGTGAATCCGGCACTTCTGAAAAGCAGCCGGCTATGCTTAAGGGCCTGTCCCGGGGTATGGGCGCTGTTTCATAATTCTTAGCAGGGTCATAGTTCATGGGAAACCCGGTATAATCATACGCCAGCTCCCAGGTTTTACTGGCCGCTGCACTATTCAATTGAGCAAACACCCCCTTTAAAGCCATGGCACCCAGCATGGCATTGGCCCAAACCTCTTTATATGCTTTTCCATCTTTACTAAAAAGCCTTTTAGCAGATACAGGAGTAGTTTGCATTTGCCAGCCAGCCATACCATTGCTCCCTGCAACAGCATAATACCGGCTGTTGGCTACCACCGAATCGGCATACGCTTTAATAGAATCCGCATCAGCTGTTGCCGCCTGCAGGGTGACATTTGTCATCCTGTTCAGGATGCTATCGGCATAAGTAAAATCGGGGACCATTACTTCGGTAAAAGGCTTTCCCCTGTTAGCCCATAACGAATCAACAATATCCTGGTTTAACGTAGTATTAACCGATGTAGCCAGGTAATGCTGCATACCGTGCATCATAATAACTCGGGCTTTGGCAGATGAATCGGTATTTTCATATGGAAAAACTTCAGGTACCGAATAAGCCTTTAAGAAAGGTTCATTCTTCACACAGGATGCCATTCCCAGCGACAGTAAAAAAATACTTATTAATTTAAACAATATATTCATTGGACAATGCTTTGGATAACGGAAAACTTTTCAAAAATACCTGTTTTCTTTAATGAATAGAGCAATTAGGATATCCCTTACGGGAAATTGTAAACCGGCGCTATTTTTACTTAAGAAACATTTCCCGTTGTGACGGGGGAGAAAAAGACTGCATACAGGTATATCGCTTTATTTGTTCACAGAGGTTGCTTTGACAACCGAATAATATAAACGCTCTAAAAGCCTCATATCTTCCGCCCCTTCACCGATTCAAAATCCTTATTCATATCATTGATAAAATCAAGCACTTCTTCCCTTCCATCTCCTCTGATGGCCGAAGTAATAAAATACGGTGGCAGGTCTGCCCAGTTCTCTTTTAATGCTTCTATAAATTGCTGAACATTATTGATAGTAGCGCCCGGTTTGTTCTTATCCGCTTTTGTAAATACAATGGCAAAAGGCACCTGCCACTCCCCTAACTGGTTAATAAACTCCAGATCTATTTTCTGCGGCTCGTGCCTGCTGTCGATCAATACAAATAAATTACCCAGGTTGGGGCGTTTCAGGATATAATCCTCGATCATAGAGGTCCAGCTTTTACGCTGCTTTTGCGAAACCTTTGCATAACCATAACCCGGCAGATCTACCAGGTACCAGCTTTTCCCGGTTTTGGCCTTAGCCCCGCTTTTAGCAATATCGTTTATAATAAAATGGTTGATCAGCTGTGTCTTTCCCGGCGCTCCAGAAGTTTTAGCCAAAGCTTTTTTATTACACAGCATGTTTATTAAAGACGATTTACCCACATTGCTCCTGCCAATAAATGCATACTCCGCCTTATCTGCCGGCGGGCATTGTGTGTATACGGCACTGCTTTTTATATATGATGCGGAAACAATTTGCATGGAAAATATAGAATATTAAATGTAAAATAATGAATGTTGAATTTTAAATGTCGTTACTGGTTTCTGGTTACAAGTTACTGGTCACTGGGTTTCTGGATACTGGACGCTGGATGCCAGATTCATCATTTATTTCCATTAACTTTCTAACTTTTAAACCCTTCAATTTTTCACCCTTCCTCCTATCATCTAAAGGGAAGGCCTCAGCCTCAGGTAAAAAGGGATTTCTACCTGTTTTCTTTTACCTGCTAATATAAGCTGGGCCGCCTGCCTGCCCATTTCCTCAAAATCGGTAGAAATGGTAGTAATACCCTGCAATATCAGCTTTTTAAGGGGGGTTTCGTTATAGCTGATCACCCCGATATCCTTGCCCATTACAAGCTTTGATTCTTTTATTTTTTCTATCAACGTTACCAGGTCGTCTTCCATCAGACTGATATAGGCCGTACCGCTGCTTATTTTCTCCCTGCTGATGTCGTTGACCACATAATCCGAAAAGGCATACTGATGACAGAACCGCTTAAAGCCTTTTGTTATTTCGTTAGGAAAATAAGTGTGTGAAGGCACTATTATTTTAAGATGCTCATATTTCTTTAAACTGTCCAGTGCCTTTTCCAGGGCGCTGTAAATATCTTTTTCAAAATTCTCATATACCGCACTAAAATCGCCATCCACACCCGATACCAGCTTATCCAGCAGGATGAGCTTTTCCTTGGATATCGTATTCAAAATTTCATAAGCATTCTCCCCGCTCTCTATAAAATGAGTTACTACCACATAATGCGAATAATGCTTGCCCGCATTGGTAAGCAGGCGCTTAAAGAAATTAAAGTCATTATTATAAATGTAAAAATCAATGGCGGCATTATCGCCCAGGGTTTTAACGAAGGAGTCGTAAATAATTTTTTTATGAGCGCTTAGTTTATTAAAAAGCAAAAATACTTTGATGTCATTTTTTACATTGGTAGTTTTTACAAAAAAACCTTTTCCCGGCACCGACCCCAGCACGCCCAGCTTTTTCAGGTATTTGTAAGATTTTTCGGCGGTATCCCTTGATATGTCGAACTCAAAGCTCATTTCGTTAATAGACGGCATTACCTCATCGTTCCTGATCTTGCCTACAGCAATTGCCTTTATTACTGATTGAGCTAATTGCAGGTATTTCGGCGTTGACGAAAGTTCGTCTAACTCAATATTCTTAAAAAAATCCTTCATTAGCGTACAATTAGATGCCTAAGTTATGCAAATATAGGCAGGGGGAGCGGAAGAAAGATGACAGATCACGGATGACAGTTGACAGGTAGAAAAGTTGAAAGGTTTATAGTTCCAGGTTCCAGGTTTCAATTTGCAAGCATTGATCATCAGCTAAACAAAATAGCAACTATGTGTCCGGAATGTGATTAACATTAAGCATCAAATGTTGATTATTTGAGTATAGAATTTCTATATCATCTATTTGACTAAGTTTAAAGTTTGAGGCTTCTGTGCAAACAAGCGGCAGTAACCAGTATCCGTTCACATATCTTCACTTTTCCTCCGACTTCCGGATCTATGCGAACTTCCCTACTATTTTACATTCAATATTTAAAATTCTATATTCTACATTTCTAGCCTACCTCTTATCTTTGTGCCCATGCCGGCACAACCACACGACCATATTATACCATTCAGCGAATCTGGTAAAACCAAAAAAGAGCAGGTTGCTGAAATGTTTGACAAAATTGCAGGGAAGTACGATTTCATGAACCGTTTCCTCTCAGCAAGAACCGATGTGCGCTGGCGTAAAAAAGCGATCAACTCCCTTAAAAAGCGACAACCGCAGCATATACTGGATATTGCCACCGGTACGGGTGATATGGCCATCCGCGCCTGTAAGATGCTTCATCCCAAACAGGTTACCGGCATTGATATTTCTGCTCAAATGCTGGAGGAAGGAAGAAAAAAAATCGGGAAGCTCGGCCTGAGCGGACAAATACAGCTGGAAAAAGGAGATTCGGAAAACCTGCACTTTAACGATAACAGCTATGATGCTGTAATGGCGGCCTTTGGAGTACGTAACTTTGAGAACCTGGAAAAAGGCCTGTCGGAAATGCTGCGCGTTATGAAGCCCGGCGGACAATTATGCATCATAGAATTTTCGAGGCCCAGGCCCGCTTTTATCAACAACATTTACCAGATTTATATGAGCATTGTAGCCCCTCAGATTGCCAGGGCTTTTAAGCAGGATAAGCAGGCATATCAATATTTGAACAAATCGGCAAGGGCTTTCCCCGAAAGAAAAGACTTCACTTCGATACTGGATAAGGTAGGCTTTAAAAATTCACGCTATCAGGCGCTAACCTTTGGCATGTGCTGCATTTATTCGGCCACAAAATAAAGAGCTTATTGCGCATCTTTTACACACCTGAAGCCCGTGTGCTCCAAACCCGTATCGGGGCTGCTTTTCATACGGCGCGCTACCCGGTAACCGCTGCAATAGCTGTCATTACATAAAAAGCTGCCACCCCGCAGGCTGCGTTTTAACGTGTAGGGTTCCTGCGGATCGTATGATTTTTCCGGCCCTTGCGGATTTACCGTAAGATTTCCGGCAAGCTGTTTGTAATAATCATGGTTGTATAAATCGCTGCACCACTCCCACACATTTCCTGCCATATCATACAGCCCGTATCCATTCGGGGCAAAGGACTTTACAGGCGCTAATGTGAAATAACCGTCTTTTTCTTCATTCAGATAAGGGAACCTGCCTTCCCAGCTATTGGCCTTGGGAATGCCCTGGCTGATATGCTCATTACCCCACGGATAAATATTATTGATCAACCCTCCCCGTGCGGCAAATTCCCATTCGGCTTCTGTAGGTAAACGCTTGCCTGCCCATTGGCAATAAGCCTGGGCATCGTCCCAGCTTATATGTACTACAGGATAATGATCTTTTCCTTCTATGCTGCTGCCGGGTCCGTGAGGATGCTTCCAGCTGGCGCCCCTCACCCAACTCCACCACTGGCTATTATCGTTCAGGTCTACCGGTCCTTTCGATGGTATAAATACAAGGGAAGCCGCCTGCAGCACACTATCTGGTGGTTTTGGTGTACCCGGCGGAAGGGTCTTTTTTAACTCCTCCCAGTCAGGTTTACGCTCGGCCGTGGTGATATATCCTGTAGCCACTGCAAATTTTTTAAACTGTGCATTTGTTACTTCTGTGATATCCATGTAAAAAGGAGATACCTGCACTTCATGTTTCGGGTACTCATCTTCACTGGCCTGGTCGTTATCTGCCCCCATAGCAAATACACCGCCGGGAATAAGCACCATTCCTGCAACAGAAGTGTCACCGCTAAAAGCGATCCCGGAGGTATCTGCTGATCCAAAACGAGCCGGCACCTTCATACAGGAATGCGAAGCGTCTGCTTTCTGCTGCGCGTGATTATTACTGTTGTTTTTACAGGAGCCCAACAGAAACAATGCAACTGAATATAACAGGATTTTATTTACCGATACCATCTGGTAAAAATAGGCATATTTTTATTCTTATACAGAAGCCTCTACCTTCAGAGATATGGCCACCCTTTTATTTGTTATATGTGTACAGGGAGCAGCGATCCACACCTTCATAATATGCTGTTGTATAGAAAAAGCAGGCTACTGTCATGTCAAGATAAAGTTGCCTGTTATCTTCTTCCGATCACTATCCTAATGGTGTGGACCAATTTCCGTGAATCATCCGTCGGTTGAAGAGTAAGGACAGGTAGGTAACGCGAAAAAATGCACCCTTCACCGAGGGGCTGGCAGCAGGCCGGGAGGAGGTTACTGAACCAATCCTAACTGCTGGTATAGTTGCATAAACCTGCCATCTGCCGGATAGTATTTGCGTAGTGTTTGAGCATAAGGGATCGCATGCTGCGGCTGATTTTGCTGCAGGTACAGTACACAAAGGGCAAAGTTAATATCAGCATCGGCAGGATCTAACGCCAATGCCTGCTTGTAAAGCTTTGCCGCTTCATCGGGTTGCTGGCGCTGTTGCAGCAGCACGCCGTAATTATAATAAACACGCGGATTGGCTGATTTTAATGCAATAGCCTGCTTGAGGGATTTCTCTGTTTGTTCTGTATGGCCCATTTCATTATAAAGCAGGGCCATATTAAAATAAATGCGATCGTTTTTCGGATCGGTCTTCAGGGCATCCTGCAATACCCTGAGGGCATCGTTATTTCTTCCCATTATATTGTACAGGGTTGCGAGGTTCAAACGGGCATAGTTCATCACTGTATCTTTTTGCAGGCCGCGCAGGTAAAAGCTTTCTGCTTTTTCATAGTTCCTCAATTTCATAAAGTAATCAGCAGCCATCACATTACCTGCTGCAAAATCGGTTTGATACATGATGTAGTCATTCAACTCTGCCGAGACTTTGGAGTAAGCAGGGCCATAGTCCTGCTGCATTTGGGTACCATCTGCAGTAATTAAGGCATTGGCTGCCGCAATCCGAACAGCCCTTACTTTATCGCCCAGCAATGGTATAACACTGCCCCGCCATTTATTGGGATCAAAGCTTACCAGCCCTGTAATAGCCCGGTACCTGACCTGGGCATTTTCATGATCCAGCTCACCTAATAATATTTGCAGGCTGGCATCATTGCTTATGCGAGCCATATAATGCACCGCCGTAGCCTGTATAATAGCGGGTGTTGCGGTGTCTTTTATTAATTTAATCAGATGAGCCTGTGCCTGCCCGTCCATCCTGCTTCCCGGAACCAGGTCTTCTGCAAAATGGTATTTACGACCGGGACCATACCATTGATCAACAGCCTGTGCTGCCCAGGCTGCTGTTTTATCTTTATGACAATCATTACACGCATTAGGAGTTCCATTCTTTACAGATAAATCAGGACGCGGCACCCGGAAAATATGATCATGTCTCAAATCATTACCCATATAATACTTGGAAGGCATGTGGCAGTTTTTACAGGCAGCGCCATCTGTATTAACGGCATGAAAAGTATGAGCAGGAACATCATATTTTTCCTTCTGATGGCACTGGCCACAAACCCCGTTCCCGGTTATGAGCAGCTTACCGCTATGCGGGTTATGACAGTTGCTGCATTTTACACCATGCCTGTACATTTCGCTTTGTAAAAATGACGCATAAGTATAATCTTCATCATCCACCTGGCCATCGGCATGGTAATATTCTGTGCTGGGAATTTCAGGAATGAAATTATCCATAATTTCACCGGACTGTATCATGTGTGCACTAATATTACCCTTCCTTGCATGACAGGGAAAGCAGGCTTGTATTTCAGCCTGCTGCGTGCTATACCTTGCCAGGAGCATGAACGACCCGTTATGATTTTTCTTTTGGGGATCGTAGGCTTTGCTGCTCACAAAGTCAATATGGGCTTTGGCCGGGCCATGGCAGCTTTCACAGCTCACTGTTAAATTACTGAAGGTAGTCTTATAGCTGTCGGTTTCAAAGTCATAGTTTTTTTGCAGATTGGTGCTATGGCATTCGGCGCACATCGTATTCCAGTTCTGGGCATTGCCTGTCCAGTGCAGCCAGTCGCCTGCAGCAATTTTCTGACCTGCATACTGATGAAACCATTTATTGAGCCGGCTGTCCCAGCTCTGGCGTGTAACCTGCATGCGTCCCCTGTCAAACACTACCAGGTATTGCTGTAACGGGTAATAGCCGAATGTATATTTGATCTCATAGTCATGGTTTTTACCATCTCCGCCCTGGGTATTGATATAGAACTTCCCGTCTTTCTTAAAAAACCTGGAAGTAATACCATCCGCAGTATAGCTGCTGTTATTAAAATCACCTAATACCGTAGAATCGTTAGCCACCTGCATCGCCTTAAAATGATCTGAGATACTCCACTCCCGGTACTCCTTTGCGTGGCAACTGGTGCAGGCCTGGTCTCCTGCGTATTCATTACCGGCAACAGGCGTCTCTTTTTCCGGCTGCATACAACGCACGCTTATCAGTCCGGCTATTACAAACAAGCTGACAGAAAGAATAACATAAAAGTAAACAGGCCTTATAAATCCAGCGCCAATCATTAGCATGCAAATGTAGTTATTTGATACATCTATTGCTATACCACCATTTTATTATATGACTTCGATCAACATCACCCTAAATCATAAAAACTGATCCGCTGCATACATTCAAACAAGTGAACAGTTCTTTATTTATTGTACGATATTATCCCGGGCAGTCTACGCCCTTATGTTCCGCTTTATGCATTCCCGCTTATGTCATTCCTTACCAAATACAGGCATAGTCTGATTTATAATGTAAATAATTTTTCAAAGAGGTCCCTTTCAGGCAAAAAAATTGACAATAAAATCGTACATTGCCTTTCTCTAAAAGAAACGAATGAAGCCTCATTTTCACAAGGTTGCCGTACCTGTTCAGGATTCTTTTTCGGTTAGACATGACCAGATCAATGGCTTTGGAAAATTACTGCATTATCACCCTGAATTAGAATTGCACTATATTATACGTGGCGATGGCATCCGCATTATCGGGGATAATGTTTCTCATATTAATGCAGGCGAAGTAGTATTACTGGGAGAAAACCTGCCCCATGCCTGGCGTGAGAAGGAATTAAAAGAACATTCACCAGGCGAGATGTTTCAAATTGAAGCGATCGTAATACAGTTTACTCCATCATGCCTGGGAAAAGGTTTTTTTCTATTACCGGAGGCCTATCTCATGCCAAGATTATTTGAACTGGCCAAAAAAGGTATTCTTATAAATGGCTATACTGCAGAAAAAGTAAAAACTTTAATGAGATCGATCGTCAATTGCAGCAAATTTGAAAAAATAATAACGTTGCTTCAAATACTACAGGTGATCAGTGAATCGGAAGAAATAACATCTATAGCCAAGGCATACGCTTACTATAAGGCCGACGAATCTGAAACAGACCGCCTCAATACGATAATCGCTTATACACTCTCCAACTACAACAAGGAAATTAAACTGGAAGAAGTGGCTGCTTTATGTAATTTCAGCGAAACCTCTTTCTGCCGTTATTTTAAAGGCATTACACAAAAAACCTATTTTGATTTTTTAACAGAAGTGCGTATCAGCAATGCGTGCAGAATGATCATAGAAGATAAGTTCTCCCTGTCGTTTATTTGTGCCGAATGCGGCTTCAATAATGTTTCTAACTTCTACCGGCATTTTAAAAGGATCATGTTTATGACACCTTTGGAATATAAACGGAAATATAAAAAGCAATATGCGGCATAAGCCTAAGCTCCGCAACCGGCAATGCCCCGTTATACAAACAGGCAAAAACAACTATTCGTGCAATCACCACTCATCGGTGCGGAATGGCAATGCTGCAATACCATAGCTATTATACAGGTTTCCGTAAGCGTAATTCTTAAAGCAATACCTGGCTGCTACAGGCCGGGCAATATTTTCATTCCATATGGCCACTTCACCATTTTTACTTCCTTTAATGATTGCTGCTCTGGCAGGATAAAATTTTTTATCGCTGCCCGCTATCTCAAACCCTTTCAATCCCATTCCGTAATCTGATAAGCCAAAGCCGGGGTCGGACATTGCAATGATCATTTTTTCATTATCTACCCTCGCTCCAACTAACTTCGGAGCTGCCCCCTTTATAGCATGTATACCGTATGTATCGGACAGGGCCAGAAAAGCCAGCCTTTTCGCCACCGTACGTTTTTCGGGAGGATGGATCGTTGTTTCGGAGCCTATATCAACTGTTGAAACGATAGCCGAACCGGGTATTTTATCCAGGCACTTTTCCTGAACCTCCCGGAACCTGGCTACTTCTGTTCCGTCTGCATGCCAGCCCATGTTTGTATAACCCCAGGGGGCCAGCTGCACATAGTAAAAAGGGAAATCATGATCAAATAACTTTCTCCAGTCAGCCACCATTGCCGGGAAGAGGTTCCCGTATGCCTCGGGCTTTTGTACATTTGCCTCGCCCTGGTAAAACAGCGCACCTTTGAACACATACCTGGCCAATGGAAACAGCATGCCATTATACAACAGCGTTGAGGCCGTATTGGCGTGCATGTAATTTAAAGATTCGTCTTTTATCACCACCTGTTGAAACGGGGAAAGCGCCTGCTCACTCATCCAGGCTTCCACTTTAGAACCACCCCAATAACAACCGATCAAGCCAACCGGTACTTTTAAAGTCTTACTGATTATTTTTCCGAAATTAAAACCGACGGTGCTGAAGGTTTCGACAGACTCAGGCGTAACGGTTTTCCAGCTACCCTTGCTTTCTGCCAGGGGTGCAACACTGAACATTCTGGGTATAGCAAAGAACCTGATGTAAGGATAATCTGCATCGATGGTTTCTTCTGCCGCGTTATACAGGGGCTGATTGGCAAAGCCCCGGGGGCTCATTTCCATGTTCGATTGCCCTCCACATAACCATACTTCACCCAATAGCACATTTTTAATAATTATTTCTTTACCATCGCTGATCTTTATATCGTAGGCAGTAAAGCTGCCGGCTGTTGTTTGCACCAGCGATTCCCATTTGCCTGATGGATCGGCCCAAACAGTGTACCGCTTTTTATCCCATCCTGTTTGAATTTTCACCCAGGATCCCGGATCGGCCATTCCCCATAAACGTATGGTAGTATTTTGCTGCAATACCATATTATCATTAACCAGGGAAGGCAGCCGAACGGCCGCAAATGCAGTGTTGCATAGCAGCAGTAAAAAAAATAGCGTATATTTCATGTAAGTTTTGACGTGCTTATTATTTATGGCCACATAAAATTGCTACAGTAATCCTCGGGGTATTGAAAATCTTATAGTTCATTCATCAAATCATGCTCAACGCATCATTAAGGATTCAATTTCCTTACTTAACTTTCCCGGCGGCATTTTCATTGTAAAATAAAAATGGCTTCCATCCGGCATATTGATCCATCCGTTCCTGCCGTTTTCCAGCATCACCATCCTGCCTGCCACCAAATCGAAATAGGAAGCGCTCCCTCTTACGCCTGCTAACACTGCCGTCTGATCCCAGCTCATTCGTCCCAAAGAATCCATGGGGGCCATAGGTATGCACAGGGCATAAACATCCTTCACCGGGCTGTTTTTTAATTGAGCATTACGGATGACGTTCAACCCGGTTCTTATTTCATTGCCTATTTCCCACCCGCTAAAATAAATCGGGGTGGGCCAGTGGTTAATAACCTGACTTGCCGATAAAACATCTTTGTAAACATTATACTCCCGGCCAACCGGAAACCTCCCGGCCATCGAAACCAGTTTCTTTACTTTTTTCTTAACCAGCGCTGTTCCGGTCATTGAACTTATTTTATCTGCCGGAGAATTCAACAAATCTGACAGGTTGGTCAAAAAGCCAATTGCTATGATTGTAATACTTGAATCTTCAGCCTTAGCAAGAAGCTCGCGATATAATTGGATGGCATCCGGCAACTCATCGTTGGAATTGTAACGATGCGGATAACGATTCATTAATAGCTGGGGCCATTTTTGCGGCGCTCCCATACTTACAGCCAGCAACCGGGGAACACCCACCGGGATACCGGGCCGCTTAAAATAAGTATTCAGCAACTGGATAGTGGGGCCGGTTAAATAATGATGATTGCACGACATCGTAGCCAGTATTTCTGCCTCGCCTTTATCTGCTAAAGCATGTAAAACAGCTATGGCACCCACATCATCATAATCCGGGCCCATATCTGTGTCGAGTATAACTTTAACAGGCCCCTGTGTATTCCCTGTAAAAAACAAACCTCCCATAAAAAAAAGTAACCCCATGCAATGCTTTGCAAGATCTTTGACATTCATATCTTTTTACAATTTAGCAGGATCAACAATCGCAAACTTAATATTCTTCCTGTTCCAGGTATAGGAGATATATACCAACCCGTCTTTACCCTGGATAATGGCAGGATAAGAGAACTCTCCATTTTCACTTTCAAGTGTAAGCACGTTTTTCCAGTTTACACCATCTTTGCTTATAGCAAGATTCAGGGGCGAACGTTTGCCACCCCATTGGTTTCCTGTTTTTCCTACATGATTATAAATCAACAGCTGTGTTCCGTTTCTAAGTGTAACAGCATCTGTTCCCGAATTAGGATTGGGCAAAACCTCTTTTTCTAACTTTGACCACGATACACCGTTATCATCGGACCAGCTGCTTACTACGCCATCATCTTTGCTCCTGGCAAGCAATTGTAACCGGCCGCCTTTATGAAACAGCACACTGGGCTGAATGGCATTGATTGCGGATGCTGTATCGATTTTTTCGGTAATGCTCCATGTTTTACCCCAATCTTTCGTCATCTCAAAATGCATACGCCATCCATTACCGGAAGTCACTTCGGTACTTGAAGGACATAACAACGTACCATCTTTTAATAAAACAGGTTTATTTTTGATGGGACCCAGGATATCTTCCGGAAGGCGCCGCGGTGCAGACCAGCTTTTACCATTATCCTTTGAGGTGATCAGCTCACCCCACCATGTTTGCGGGCTTGGTCCTACTTTATAAAAAAGCAACAACGGCCCACCGGGAACCTGGTATAAAACCGGGTTCCAGCAGGGGTACCTTTTCTTGGTATGCTGTATCCCGTTGGCCACAGACACGGGTGCGGTCCAACGATTGTTCACCCTTCTTTGCACCCATATTTCCACATCAGGGTTCTGTTCTTTGGTGCCGCCAAAATAAGCAATAACCAAACCTGCAGGCGTGTACGCTATTGTTGAAGCATGACATTCTTTAAATGGCGCTTTATCAAATAAAAACTCCTGCTTTAGCACGGCTTTTTGCTGGGCCTGCACCAAAGACGTAAAGAAAAATAAAATAATGATTGTTGTAAACTTCATAAATATTGGATTTTAATAGCCAAGGTTCTGTTCCAGCTTAACGGAGAAATTAGCATCAATAGCGCCCTGGGGAATAGGATATAAATTATGCTTTTCGGAAACGCTGTTACGGGTTTCAGGTTTCATGTTATATTTCTTTACTCTTTCTGCCAACATACCCATCCTGCATAGTGTACGCTTCCTGGGTTCTTCTGCCATTAACTCACGGCCCCGCTCATCCAGGATATAATCTAACGTAACATCTGCCGGCAATACCGGTTTGGCATGTGCCCGTTCCCGTACTACATTAATACTCGCAGCAGCATTTGCTTTATCTCCCTTTCTCAGGTACGCTTCTGCCCTTAGCAAATACGTTTCGGCCAAACGGTATATGATCATATCCTTGCCGCTTCTCCCGTTATTTATATCGTTTTGCCAGGCCTTACCTTCTACTTTCCTTACATAAGGATAAAGGCGCTGCATAGTATCCAGTGGCGTTGTCCTGGCTTCTACCTTTTTACCGAAATAAGCTGAAGCAGGGTTATTATACCAGAACTCTCTTTTTATATTATACCTGGAGTTCCTCATATCATTGTCCCAATCGCTTAACCACAGATCATACAGGAAATAAGGATTGGGTCTCATTACAGCCACCCCGCGAAGCAAACTATCTTTATTTAATGAAAAACCTAATTTTCCCGCAGGGTCTGTGAACTGCACCATGAAAGGCATCCAACCCCTGGGCTGGTGATTGCCATTCAGGCTTCCGCCACCGCCAGGCGTATATTCTTCAAACTGCCAAACCCAGATAGATTCCATATTCCCGGTGCTCCTGTTTTGATTTCCCTGTATGAACAGGTCTGAAAACACATCGCCCGGCTTGTTCTTATCTACACCAAATCTTTCTGTCATCAGCCGGTAAGTACCTGAATTAATGACCCTGTTTGCTGCCTCAATGGCCTTATCATATTCGCCAAGACTTATGTAAGCCTCAGCCAGCAAATGATCGGCAGCGCCTTTTACTATACGGCCTTCTTTATTTTTAGCAACTGTTACCGGTAGCCATTTTGAAGCAAACTCCAGGTCTTCCGCAATCAGTTTATAAGCATCTTTACGCGGCGACCTTACAAAATCAGTTTTAGGTTCTTTATAAAACCGGTCCATTATACAAATATCACCATAAAGATTGGCCAGTATATTATGGCCATAAGCCCTGAAAAATTTAGCTTCGGCAATTACTGCACTTTTTTGCGCCTCTGATGCAAAAGCCGATGCATTTTCGGGCTTGGAAGCCTCCTCAATAATCAGGTTTGCATAGGGTAAAATAGAAGTATAGCACCAGTTATAGGTTCTCGATGCAGCGGCTGTAGCAGGAGTTAAATAGGTTTCGTAATTTACAAATTGGGTTACTGCCAGCTGGCCTGAAGTGCAGAGATCTGTTCCGGTAAACATATCAAAATAGCGGTATACATCGTCTCCGGTGAGCTCGTCTCTTGTGTAGTAATGTAAAGACGTAATTAAATTTTCGTAACCGCTAAAATCCTTTAAAACGTTTTCAGGGCTCAGGTTCGATAATGGCGTTTCTTTCAAAAAGGCATCTTTATTACAGGAAAAGAGTAATAAACATCCTATACAGATAGTAATATAACTTTTCATATTCATCAGTTTAACTCGTTTATTTTTAAAATCCAAGATTAAGGCCAACAGATACAGTTCGTGGCATCGGGTATAAGCTGGTTCTTGCCGTTTCTCCGCTTTCAGGATCAGCTCCTATCCATTTAGTGAAAGTGTGCAGGTTTTTACCAGATACAATCAACTTCAAATTCGATATTCTAAGCCTGTCTAACATGGCTTTAGGAAAGTTATAGGTAAGGGCAACGTCCTGTATCCTTACAAAATCTCTGCTTAAATAGTAATTGTGGCCATATTTGTTTTCATGAAACAGGGAAGGGCGTGTTTGCGATTTATTTTCGGGTGTCCACCAGCCATAGTCGATAAAATTCAGTGAACGTTCCACGGGACCCCTTCCTATTAATCCAAAATCAGAGATCCACCCCTGCATAGCATTTAAAAACACCGATAGCGTAAGCCCTTTATAAGCAAATTCGTTCAGCAAGCCCCATCTTACTTTTGGCTGTTGCCCCTGGCCTATGATGGTTCTGTCTTCTGCGGTAATAGCGCCATCCCCGTTCACATCCTTAATTCTCACATACCCGGGCTTATATCCTGCCGGAATATCGGTATCGCCTTCCTGGTAGATTCCGTCGAAAACATAATCGAAGTATGAATAAATGGGTTGACCAATAAACCACTTATTCCCTATATCGTCATCTTCCTTTCCATCACCATTGGTATCCGATCCATACAGGTGCACGATCCTGTTCTTATTACTGGAAAACGTAAACGATGATCTCCATTCAAAATTCCTGGAGCGTATGTTGGTTGTGTTCAGCGTTATTTCTATACCGCTGTTATCTACCTGGCCCAGGTTGGTCCATACACTGGTAAAGCCCGTCATCCTGGGCAGATCTCTTGTAACCAGCAGGTCTTTCGTTTTCATATAATAATACTCAACCGCACCTCCGATCCTGCCTTTTAACAGCTCGAAATCGAGGCCGATATTAGAGCTGTAAGTAGTTTCCCATTTCAAATTATTATTCGACATATTGCCGGGATAATATGCCAGGCTGGTGGTTCCGCCATCACCAAAAACATATCGTTGTGTTCCTATCCGGCTCAGGGATTGATAAGCGCTTATCGCCTGGTTGCCTACCGCACCATAGGATGCTCTTAATTTTAACAGGCTAACAAACGGACTGTTCTTTAAAAAGCTTTCCTCGGAAACGATCCAGCTTAATGCCGCGGAAGGCAATGTTGCATATTTGTGATTTTCTGAGAATACGGAACTGCCATCTCTGCGGATCGTAAACGTAGCCAAATAGCGGCCCAGCAACCGGTAATTTAACCGCCCCATATAGGATACACCCTGGATCCTTGATGCTGAAGACGATACAGTCTGCGTTTCACCCAGCCCCAGGTTGTTCCATCCTAAAACATCGGTAGACATTAACGAGGCATTAGCCCCTGTAGCTTCTGAGAACTGGGAATTACGGGAATAAAGGAGTGTGACATCTATGTGGTGGGCTGCATTGATCTGTTTATTATAATTCAGGATATTCTCAATCATCCAATCATAATAATTGGTGACCGATTTACTGGCTGACCTGGTATTGTTAGCCAGGCTGGTATCCTGCCTGACAGCATCGTAAGCATTCACCCATCTTATATTAGGACTGGCATTGATGCGGTACGACAGCCCTTTTAAAAAGGGCGCCTGCAGCACCGCATAAAAATTTGCAAACAAATTATTCTGCACCCGCTGGTTAGACCTGTAATAAGGGTTGTACATTGGATTACCTGCTACATTTTCTCCATCCACAACAAACTGGCGCGGTGAGCCGTCTTCTTTATAAATGGTGGCATAAGGGCTTAACTGGTAAAAATAATCCAGGTTAGGCAATACGCCAGAAAAATCCCTCCTTCCATACATGGTATGGGTACCGGCAGTAAGCCAGCTGGTAATTTTATTTTCAAGATTGATCCGGAAAGTAGTGCGCTTCTGGCGATCATTTAAAATAATCCCTTTTTCATCGGCAAATGAAGCAGATATAAAATAATTGGTCCTTTGGGTTTTACCGGCCATATTGATGTCAATTGACCGGATGCCCGCATCTTTCTGGGTAGCGATATCATAAGGGTCTACCGTTCTGCCGGCCAGGTAGTTTTCCGCCTCGTTAGGAGCCATATAGCTGGCTACTTTTGCAGGATCTGCTTCCTGTCCCAGCTCTCTCCTCGCATCTAATATTTTCTGAACATACCGTTCGGGGCTCAGCAATTTAATTTTATACGCGGGAGAAGAAGTACTGGTAAAAGTATTAACGTTAATGGCAGGCTTTTCCGACACACCTTTCCTCGAAGTGATCAATATAACCCCATTTGCAGCCCGTGATCCATAAATGGCCGAGGAGCTTGCATCTTTCAGGATCTCCAGCGACTCAATATCATTCGGGTTAATATCTGACAGCACCCCATTGTAAATAATCCCATCTACAACAATAAGCGGGTTATTCCCTGCGCTTAACGATCTGGGGCCACGGATCAATATCGTTCCATTCTGTCCCGGCCTGCCGTTATCGGTAAACTGAACACCGGCCACTCTTCCGCGAAGAGATTGTGTGATACTTGTATTGGGTATATCCTTCACAATTTCGGCTTTGGTAACGGCACCGGTTACAAATTTTCTCGATTGCTTTCCATAACCTATTACCACTACCTCATCCAGTTTTGTATCGGCCGGAAGCAGGGTAACATCCATTACGCCACCGGCCATAACCGGCAGGGTTTTTTCCTGGTAACCCGTCGCTGAAAAGATCAGCGTATCTGTACGCTGCACACTGATAGAATAAGCGCCATTGTTATCTGCAACAGCAGAAACAGCCCCATCTTTTACTGTAACCGTAGCCCTGGCCAGCACTTCTCCCAAATGATTGGTAACTGTACCTTTTAAGCGTACTACATCTGTTTGCGCATAAGCACCTGTTCCATGCAAAATCAACACCAGGAGCATGAATAAATAATCTCTTTTCATATAACTTGCTTTGTTTTTACTTTTATTTATTTACTACCACCACTGTTTTAGATATTTTTGATGTGCCATCTTTATCTACCTGCACCATTCGCAGGTATAGTTTTGCACGATCCCCTATGTCCGGCGCTATATTCTTCCGGCAGGAAAAAGGAACCATACTCCATACCAATAGCACCGATAGCAGCATCAGCATCTTTCTTCGTTTGAATATAAAACTTACAGCCACTGAAAAACCTAACAGGGAAAGCGACAATGCCGGAATATTGTTCAGCGGGAGTATAAGCTCATAATTCAGCTTAACACCGGAAAAACCATTTTCTGCTTTACTGATCACCCTGCCTGCCTTTTTAAAATTCCGACCGTCCTGAGATAATTCTATATCATAGTAAGCGCAGTTTTGCTCTGTCAAAGTTTCCCAGCGAACATTTATCTGGTTTTGAGACATATCGGCCGCCAGGCTTCCAAACTCAACAGGTAAACTAGCATTCAAAGGCTGATAAGCGCCTGTAAGATCATAAGATAAATAATCAAGATAGGCCTCTGTTGTTGCTGCTGCATTAGACTTTCCGAACAAAAGCTGAACAGAATTCAGATTATCGCTACGATTAATAGTACGAATAAAATTCCCATCAATAAAAAGATACATCTGCTTTTCACTGCGTTTTACTGCCAACCTATAAGTATGATACTGGGTTGCATCAAGATAGTAAAAAGCGCTGCCCCCATTTAGAAAAACTCTATTTGTATCTATACAAAGCAATGTATGAGCCGATATCCCATCACGTGTATAGATATCTATGCCACGACCATTATTTTGTGTTACGCGTAAACGGAATTCTATGGTATAATCTCCTGAAGGATTAAAAACAGCAGGGCTGGAAGGTGTTGCCTGAAAGGTGTAGGATTGTCCTGAAGTACAATTAATGCGGATCTCTCCGTTAGTTGTAAGTGTTCCTGACGCAGGGTCACTAATCAAGCCCTCCAGCCAGCCAGCGTCTAACGGTAGCTTAGTCCCGTCCAGCTGGGGGCTTAAAGAAAGATCTCTTTCTTGCATTCCTACACTACTATCTAACTGAGATAAAGCAAACCTTATAACTTCAATTTTTTCTTTACGTCTTGAAACAACAACATACATGGTATCGTCCTTTATGATAGAATAAGGATAACCAAACTGTCCACCCTTGGCGCGGCCGGAGCTATATTGTATTTGATAAAAATCGTTGGCGATAATGTAGTTCTTATTAAAATTAAAGCCATCATGCGAAGTAGAAAGAACAAGTGGCGTACGATTGCCAAAGGCCAGCGTATCGGGTGTACCTACATAGTAATATTTCCCATTTGGGAGCTTTCCAAAGTGTGCCTTAGTATCATCATTTGTAAACGCAGACTTAATGGGGCTCGACCAGGCCGATCCGTTCTTACTTGATTCCTGCCACATCCACCTTTTGCCGGCATCTCTGAAAAGTGTATAAATGCTATCATTATGCTCCAAGATAGCACCTTCTACCAGACTTGCGGACTGCCCAGGCAGAAAGGGCGAATTTGTTGCCAATGTCCAGCCCGAAAGTCCTGTAGGATCATCGCTGTAATAGAAATTTCTATTACCGGTCAACAGTAGCCTGCCCGATGATAAAATGCTGGGGCGATGACAGGGAAAAATTGAGATGCCAAAATCTATTGGTGTTGACCAGTTAAGACCGTCTGTTGAGCTAATCGCATGTAGCCTCGAGTTTGGATGCGAAAAGTCTGCAGTCGAATCATGCTGTGTATAATATGCGACAAGCAAGTTGCTGTTAGCTACCAGCAAACCTCCAGGAGTTAATTCATAAGCGATACCCAGATCTCTCAATGCAGCAGAAGTAGTCCAGTTCAGAAAATCTGTTGATGCTGAAATTGCCACTCTTTGTCCTGGTTCATCCTCTCCTTCGATTCCATTACTAAATATACAAATAAATCTGCCGTTAAAATAAGCTATTGATGGATGATGTGAGTAGTGATAATCTGTAGGTCCCGGCATATATACCGAAGCTCTTTGTACGTTAAGCCTCGGCGCATCAAAAGGCTGTGCCATATAATTATTGGAAAAAAGCTGTGCCTTAGAATCTGCACATAGTAAAATAAAAATAGTAATCGTTAATACTCTCATAAGTATATTATTTAAAAATGATTATACTGTTTATGTTACCGGCCGGAAAGGATGATAAGTATTAATCCCGTAACAAATAACAGAAACATTAAGGCAAGTTTATTTTTAACGTTGACACCACTGTCTTTAAACTCCTTCCATATAAACACCCCCCACAGTGCGGCGACCATTGTAGCACCCTGGCCCAATCCGTAAGAAATGGCAGCGCCTGCTTTGCCGGCGGCTATTAAATTGAGCGAATTACCCAATCCCCAGAAGAGCCCCCCTAAAATCCCGGTAAGATGTGTGGAAAAACCACCTTTGAAATAATCCCTGTATGAAACGGGTGCCCCTACAAATGGTTTCTTCATCAGCAGCGTATTAAAAGCAAAATTGCTTACGAATATCCCGGTTGAAAAAATGAATACTGCTGTATATGGGGTCATTTTACCGGCTTCCGGAGACTGAAAATTATCCAGGTCCATGGAAGCTGCTATAAACCGGTAGAAGAAAGCCATCAGCACGCCGGCAACAACCGAAATCACAATTCCTTTCGCGGAACTTTTTTGCGCACCACCTTTGGATTTATAAGCTAAGGCGTTCAATACAATGGCCACAACAATAAGCCCTACGCCCAGGAATAAAAACAAAGGATCGCCTTTTTGTGCCCCTATATAATTCACAACAACACCCAATACCAATGCTATACCTACGCCCACAGGAAAAGCTACCGACATACCGGCTATGGCTATGGCTGCAGACAACAATATATTAGAAGCATTGAATACAATACCGCCGATAAATGCGCTAAGGATATTGCTGCTATCGGCCTGACCCAGATCGGCCAGGAAGCTTCGGCCTTCGTTTCCGATACTGCCTAAAGTGAAAGCCGCAACTGTTGAGAACAGTAGTACACCTATAACATAATCCCAGTAAAACAATTCATACCGCCAGGACCTGGCAGCCAGCTTTTGTGTATTGCCCCATGAGCCCCAGCACAGCATAGTGATACAACAAAACAGTACGGCAAGCGCATAACTATTTACAATAAACATGGCAAGTCAATTTTATAATTTGTAGTTTTAAGAAAAAGCGTTTACGCTAACACATCAAGCTCACTCCGGTAAGGCACAGATTTTTGGGCGCCACGCTTTGTTACAGAAACAGCGGATGCATGGCAGGCAAATGTTACCGCATCCACAAGGTCCATACCCTCGCTCAGCGCTACCACCAATGCACCGTTAAATACATCACCTGCGGCAGTAGTATCTACTGCGTTTACAACAGGAGCCTTAATATGTGTAAAAGTAAGCCCATCATAAAGCAAGGCACCTTCTCTTCCCATAGTAATAATAACAACAGCAACTCCTTTATCGGCCAACGCCTTTGCAGCCTTTCTGGCACTAACGGGGTCAGTAACCGCTATGCCGGTAAGCACAGCGGCCTCTTTCTCATTGGGGGTGATAATAGCAACCATTTTGTAAAGTTCATCCGGAAGTGCTGCAGCAGGAGCAGGATTCAGCACTACAGGCACTTTGCTTTCAAAAGCAATCTTTGTGGCGTACATTACTGTGTTCAGGGGAATTTCCAATTGCATTAATACATATCCTGCAGATAAAATGGGTTCACGGGCTTCGTCAATTTGCGCCTCACTTAGCTGTGCATTGCTACCTGGTGCGACAACGATAGTATTCTCTCCGGCATTATTCACGGTAATAATCGCTACTCCTGAAGCTCCTTCGCACTCCGTTTTTATATAAGAGGTATCGATGCCCTCTTTAGTTAATAACCGTACGGCATCTTCCCCAAAAACATCATTCCCTGTTCTGCAAACGAAAACCGCCTTTCCCCCCAGCCGTGCCACAGCAACCGCCTGGTTAGCACCTTTCCCGCCAGCATTCATTAAAAAATCGCTACCAATAACCGTTTCTCCGCGTGCAGGAAAACGCGGTGTACGGATCACCATATCGGTATTGGAGCTGCCAATTATAACAATCGTTTTACTCATGATAAAAGCTATATTTTAAAAAGTGATTTTGTAATTGCGATAACGTTAGCGCAAATTAGTAATATTTATCACAAAAAATAAAGGAGCATACCCCTGTAGTTAAAATCAATAATCCAACTGATTGATTACCAAAATCTTAATATATCAACATTGTCAATATCCTATAAACATTTGAAAATTTTGTATAATGCGCCTGGGGTCTTTCGCTAATTCAAAACACGCACCGATTGCCTGTAAACTGTGCTGGGATTGATCAATAGCTTCATTTGCTGTAGTTTTGTTCCGTTACTACGGGCCTTTATAGTGTCAAGCAATAATTTGATGGAAATATTAGCTATATCATTTACAGGCTGCGCTATGCTTGTCACAGGACACGCTAAAAAGTCAAGATAAGAAGAGTTGTCAAATGTAACCAGGGAAATATCAGAAGGGATTACCAGATTTTCTTCTGCGAGTGCTTTCAAGGCGCCCAACATAATAGTATCGCTTAAAGCAAAAATGGCGCTGGGCCTTTCTTTTTTCTGTATCAGCAATTTTGTCTCTACATACCCGTTCTCCTGCGTAAAACTATTGCCCACTATCTTAACCACTGCTTTTTTATTCAACGCCATCGCATCTTTATATCCTTTCACCCGCAAGTTATTGGCTATAACAGAATGGCTTCCCTGAAGACAGGCTATTTTCCGGTGTCCTGCTTTAATAAGATACTCAGTCATGCTAAATGCCCCCGCATAATGGTTTGTGGCAACATAAGAAACCGGTATATCCTCATAATAGCGGTCAATACAAACAACCGCGATCTCTCTTTTTAGCAGGATATTTATATGCGCGCTCTCCATTCCCGAAGGAATCACAATAACCCCTTCCACGTTCTGTGCCGCCAAAAGCTTAGCAGCCTCAATCTCTATGGTTTCGCTTTCATCACAATCCATCAATACCACGGCATATCCTTTAGCTTTCAGCGAGCGGCTCACAATACTTGCTATATCAGCAAAAAACGGGTTGGAAAGTGTAGGAATAACCAGCCCGATAGAAAAACTGCGGCTCAATCTTAAGCTTACAGCAGCCTGGTTTGGAGTATAGTGAAGTTTTTTAGCAGCTTCCAGTACCACGCGCTGCGTATCTGCGCTTATCCTGTACTTCTTTGCCGAACCATTTAATACCCTGGAAACAGTGGTTAATGACAGTTTTGTAACTTCTGAGATCGTTTTAATGGTAACATGCTTCAATTGCGACATCGTTTGTGCAAAAATAAGCAGAAAGTGCTGGTATCTGTCTTCCCGATGGCAGAATGGTCATAAAATCTTACTTAAAGCTATACACTAAAAAATCAGTCCCGCAATAACGGGACTGATGCACAAAAGATATATGCAGCAGATAAGATTATTATTTCAATATCTGAGCAATGCTGCGATACCTTAAAGCAAGATCATCCATCGCCTTTTTTACCGCCTCAGGCACTTCATTGCTGTTTTTACCTCTTACATAAGCGGCTACAGGCAGCCCGGCTTCCTGTAAAAAGTATTTAGCTGACTGCGGATAATAACGGTGCATCACTTCCATCTCATCTATAAAGAACTGCTGCACCATTTGAACCTGCTCCTGCAATGCAGCGTTGTTATAATGATCACATAACCACACCACCAGTTCGGGGAAGTAATTACCCTGGATACAGGATAATCCTGCCGATCCTGACCTTAACGACTCAACAGCATGAACCATGTAAGCATCATACAAGCCAAAACCATTTATACCGGCACAAAGCCTGTTCTTTTCTCTTACCTGTGCTATATCCAGGCAGGTATCTTTATGATAGGTAACCCTGCCTGTTTGTACTAATTTTCCCAGCAGCTGCGGCGGTAAAACTCTTTTATAAGGAACGGGGCACTCATAAAATCCCAAAGGTATATCACCTGTAAGGGAAAGGAGCTCATTAATACGCTGTTCCAGTATATCATCCCCTTCGCTCTCATTAGCCAGAAGCCCCGTTAATATGATCACGGCACTCACGCCAGTATCATGCACCTGCTTTACAAACCCTGCCTGCTCCCGGATCGTATTTCCAAAATTACCCGCTGCTACAACAGGCACTTTGGCCTCTGCAACCTTAATTACATGAGCAATGATCCCGATACGTTCTTCAGGACTCAGATCAAACATTTCACTGGACTGACAATTGGCAAACAAACCTTTTGCCCCGGCATCCAGGTAAAAATTTGTCAATAGGGTTAATCCGCCAAAATCAATATTCCCGTCTTCATGAAACGGTGTTAACATAACGGGCACAAAGCCTTTTTTCTCTCCCATCTTTTATACTATTTTAATACATTTCAAAAACTGAATCGCTTTATTTCATCATCATTTACACTATCAACGAAGCAAAGCCATATAAAAACAGCCCTCACAGAAACCGCAGACTTATAAATAAAAAATTCTGTGGTTTCTATATCTTCCGGGAGATAATATATTTGTATGCTTTCGTCTTAAACAGTCACATCATTTATACAATGGCCCATAAGCCATACAGGCCCTGTAATCAGCCCCTTCTTTATCCATACCATAAGCATCCCAGGCAGAAGGCCTGAATATATTGCTTTCATCCACGTTGTGCATACATACGGGAATACGGAGCATGGCAGCCAGGGAAATAAGATCGGCGCCAATATGTCCGTAACTGATAGCGCCGTGGTTAGAGCCCCAGTTAGCCATCACACTATATACATCCCGGAATGGCCCGTTGCCTGTAAGCCTGGGTGCAAACCAGGTAGTAGGCCATATCTTATCGGTACGTTCATCTAATATCTTATGCACGTTTTCAGGGAGATCAATAGTATAGCCTTCCGCGATCTGCAGCACCGGTCCCTGCCCTTTTACAAGGTTCACCCGGCACATGGTTACCGGCATTCCACCTTTGGTGAGAAAGGTGGAGGAATAGCCTCCGCCCCGCATATAATCGCGGTTAGAGGGATGAAAGGTGGTAGCCTCCAGGCATGCAGCGGCTTCCTCCCCTGTTATCTCCCAGTAAGGTTTCATAACCGGATGGCCCTCTCTGGTTTGTCTTCCCGTACCATCCAATGTTGCTGAACCGGAATTGATAAGGTGTATGAACCCCTCTTTTGCCATACCTTCCGGTTTCCAGCCGGATACTCTTTCTGTGGCTTCTGCACTCCAGTAGGTACGTACATCAGCAAATATCTGGGCTGTATTGGTGAGCAGATAATTAAACAACATCGAAACGCCATTCAGGCAATCGTTTTCGGTAGCTACTATATAAGGGGCACGTACTCCATTCCAGTCGAAAGAAGAATTTAATAATGCTTCCGAAAAATCCCCATCGGGTAAAAAATCAGTCCATTGCCTTTGCCCCTGAAAGCCCGATAATATTGCATGATGCCCCAAAGCCTCTTCGGCAAATCCCTTTTGAGCCAGCCTGGGATTGCCCACCATCATATCACGGAATATCAGGGTCATTTTTGTTACAAACTCCCAGTCTTTATCCTTGTCTTCTCTTGATTTTATTTTTTCGGGGCGGTTATAATCGGGACCTTCCTTACAATTTTTTCTTATCCATTCAATCGCTTTCTGATATTCTTCCTCATCATAGATCTTTTGTTCTATACGGCGCAGTATTTCAGAGGAATCTACGTATTCATTACGCATGCCCAGATACTCCTGGAAGAAATCGGGATTCACCACAGAGCCTGCAATACCCATCGACACAGAGCCAATAGCCAGGTACGATTTACCTTTCATCAAGGCCACGGCCAGCCCGGCTTTTGCAAAGCTCAGCAATCTTTCTTTTACATCACCGGGTATAGCCTCATCTCCCATATCCTGCACCTCTCTTCCATAAATGCCAAAAGCAGGCAAGCCCTTTTGATTATGTGCGGCAAGGGTTGCAGCCAGATAAACAGCGCCCGGTCGTTCTGTACCGTTAAAACCCCAGATAGCTTTGGGAAGCTGGGGGTTCATATCCATCGTTTCCGAGCCATAACACCAGCACGGAGTAACAGAAAGTGAAACACCAACATTTGAACCGGCAAATTTTGAAGCGCAATCCGCTGCCTCTTTTACACCCCCGATACAGCTATCCGCAATCACGCAAATCACTGGTGTTCCATCGGGATATTTTAAAGTATCTGAATACAGCTTTGCAACCGCCATGGCCATATTCATTGTTGTTTCTTCCAGCGACTCCCTGATACCGCCTAAACGCCCGTCAATAATGGGCCTGATACCAATACGGGGATATTTTGACTGATTTGCATCCATTGTACAGCATATTTTATTGAAAAGAAAATAATTGATATTTTGTTCCATCAGTTTTTGGCTGGCGCACTGCTTTTACTTTTTGTAAACAATACCCCTACCAGGAAGATCACTAAAGTGCCTACCACAATGATCATATTTGCATGAAGCGGATTTCTTAAGAAAGCATATTGTTCGGGAATCAGGTAAGAAAAGGTCATCCAGAGAATTACCAGTATACCTGTAATGGTCCCTGTCAGGGCTGCATTATTGCCCGATCTTTTTGAAATGATCCCCAGCAGGAACAGTCCCAGCATGCCCCCTGCAAAAATGCCTGAAAGCTGCCACCAGATATCCAGCACGCTTTTGATACCGATCATCATTACACCAGCGATCATTCCCAGCAAACCAAATACCACAGTGCCTGTATGCAGTAAGCGCAGACCCTGCCTGTTGTTCAGGTGGTTATTTATATAACGTTTATATACATCCTCTGCAAACACCGTAGCAGATGCATTCATGCCCGAACTGATGGTACTCATTCCGGCAGACAGTATAGCAGATATAATAAGACCTAAAATACCGGCAGGTATCATGGTTACCATAAAGTGAGGCATCACTTTATCACCAAAATCCTCGGGTTTTAACGAAGCCGCGAGCGCGTTCAGTTCAGCTACAGGAGCACTGCTTCCCAGTCGCTCTACAGCAGCCTGCATGCGAACGGGCTCTAACAGCTCGGGGTTGAGCTGGTAATACGCATACAGGCAGGAGCCGATAACAAAAAACAAAAAGGATGCGGGAATGTATATCCACACACAGAGCCAGATGGATTTGGCCGCCTGCCTGGGTGAAGTGGCCGTATGATACCGCTGCACATAGTTCTGGTCCATACCAAAGTTATTCAGGTTGATAAAAAATCCATACAGCAATACCACCCAAAATGTCGATGCCGTAAAATCTGGCGCCAGGTCGCCCAGGCTGAATTTGTTATCCTTTATGCCAATATCGATAATCTTTCCAAAGCCACCATCTACATGTGATACTACGAGGTATACAATCAATACAGCACCTACAGTTTTTAAAATACCCTGCACTACTTCTGTCCATATCACCGCTTCGATGCCACCCATTACAGTATACAGTATAATACAGGCACCTGTAATAAACATGATCATTTTCATATCATAACCGGTGAGCGCCTGAATGGTGAGCGAAAGCCCAAAGAATATAGAGCCCATACGGGCAATCTGGGTTAAAATAAAACATACAACCGCATAGGTCCTGGCCCAGGGGCCAAAACGTTTTTCGAGGTTGGTATAAGCCGAAACTTCGCCCGTACTCCGGTAAAACGGAACAAAATATTTCGCGGCCACCCAAGCAGCCAGTGGCATGGAAAGACTGAATGCAAATGCGTTCCAGTTAGAACCAAAGGCTTTTCCCGGCACACCCAGAAAAGTATTGCTGCTTAAAAAGGTAGCGTAGATAGACAGACCGATAGCCCAGCCCGGTATACGCCCGGAGGCTTTTGTAAACTGGTCCTCACTTTTATTTTTCCTGGAGAAAAAGTAGCCTACATATACCATTGCTATCAGATAGAATATAATAACAACAACATCTATTAGTGGCAAAGCATTCATTATTACTTTTTTTATAAACGATACCTGGTATTATGAAAAAACAAACCTATATCATCCTTCAGAAACCTGGTTATGAAATTTTTCCAAACCATTGTACTATCTTAACAACGTAGCTTTAGTTATACTGCAGCCTACAAGAAACGGAACAGCAGGAATATGCTAAAATGGGAATATCACATATAAAAATCATCCTTTTTATGTAAGGAATAAGTAAATGACCTGATCATATCAGAGCAATAAATACTTAAAATTATACGCTATAAAGAGCTCATTAACGTCTACATTAAAGTAGATTTCATATCTCATTTATTTTGAAGCAAAAAATATTAAAGACGTCATTTTGATGACTTTGAGCTGCAAATTACCTTACCACCGGGCAGTATGACGGGAATAAAAAGGGATTATTGCTACAAAATCACATAATTGCCGATCTTCCCTAAAACAGGTTATTTTTTATAGTTATATAGTATCCATTCAGGTATACTTTTTCCATCTGAATTCACAAGCCGGATAATGTAAATATTCATAAATATGCGGATACTTGATTTTAATCATATACTTTATAAATTTAAAACCCCATATTCGCAGGCACTTTAACGCATAGTTACCGAAAATATCATGATACATACAAAGCATCCGATGCATTCCTTTCATATACCCGTTATGGGATTGGCCTATACAATTGATACTCCTATCAAAGTAGCGCCGTTCGGCATTTCCTCAGTATTATCCATTTGTGACGACGAATTAATAGAAAAGATGAGGGCTTTTTATAGCAGTAAGTTTGAATTACCGTATGAGGAGATTTCCCGGAAGATACATGATTATCGTGCAAAGCGAATTACACAGTATCTGAACATGGTAGACATCATTGTAAAGAAAAAATTCCAGATTTTTAAAAAGGAATTAACAGAAAGCAGAAAGGCATTGGAGCATTATATTGCTATGCTATCTAACAAATCTGAATTTAAAAAATGCATTCAGAACTTTATTAAAGACAGCAAAACGCTTAAGGAGCAGATTGAAAACTATATCGAGGAGCATTTATGTCCCGGTAAGATCGACGTAAATATCATGACCAAGGTAGATAAGGATAATTTTGAAAATGATAAACAATTACCAATCATCTATAATGATGCTCATGCATCACTTCGCGGCTTTGCCAATAGTACTTTAGACGCATCTGTTGTACTTTCTGCAGGCATGAATCCACGGCTATACAGCTATTTCGAAAATTTCGGGGATTTCTATCCGGATCAAAATGACCACCTCAAAAAGAAGATCACTTTAAAGGTAAGCGATTACAGGTCGGCCTTTATCCAGAGCAGCTTTTTAGCAAAGAAAGGGCTTTGGGTTTCGGAGTACCGCATTGAATCAGGGTTGAATTGTGGCGGTCATGCCTTTGCTACGGAAGGATTGCTGATGGGGCCTATATTAAAAGAGTTCCGGGAGAAAAAGGAAGAGCTGATCTTATCTGCTCACCGTTTAATGACAAGCGCCTTAAAAGATAAAGGTCTGCCGGTACCCACTTCACCGTTACCATTAAAGATCACTGCACAAGGCGGGGTGGGTACTGCGGCAGAACATTCATTTTTACTGGAACACTATAAGCTGGACAGCATAGGATGGGGTTCCCCGTTTTTACTGGTACCGGAAGCGACCACGGTAGATGCAGCAACCCGCGAACTTCTTTGTAACGCCCGGGAAGATGCTTTTTATTTAAGCAATATTTCGCCCCTGGGCGTACCTTTTAATTCTGTAAAAGGCGTTAGCAATGATTTTTGGAAACAAAAGCGCATCGATGACAATAAAGCAGGAAGTGCCTGCCCTAAAAAATTCCTGTCCTTAAGTAAAGAATATGGAAACCAGGGAATCTGCACGGCATCTAAAAAATACCAGGACATCAAACTGGCAGAGCTGGAAACTGAGAAGAACCTGATCCCAGCCACTGAATACCAGAAAAGAAGGAAAGCCGTTACGGACAAAGCCTGCCTTTGCGTTGGGTTGGCTAACGCCGCTTATATGGAGAACAATATAGATATCAAAGGACAGGCACAGGGAGTGGTTATTTGTCCGGGGCCCAATCTCGCCTACTTCGACAAACAGGTATCCTTAGCTACCATGACCAGGCATATTTACGGCAATACCAATGTATTGACTGTAAAGAACAGGCCGCATATGTTTATAAACGAGCTGAAAATGTACATCGATTATTTCAGAAAAGGCGTTGCTGAATTACAGGAACACCCGTCCGCTTCTCAAATAAAAAAATGGAATACTTTTAAAAACAACATGCTGAATGGTATTGCTTACTACAAATCATTGTTTAGCTCTGCCAACTATGCCGATGCTGACAGCAGTTTGCTGCTCGAACAACTGGAAAATAACCAAGTGGAATTAGAAAAAGTTAACGGAAGGTTTCTATAACCGGTTTTAAACCCTTTAAATGGAAGTAAGCTTACTTTTGCCTGTTTTTACAGATAACTCGTCGTCTTTCTCCTTTTTAAGACAAGCTCAAAATAAAAAAGGTCCTTCCGTAGAAACGGACTGACCTCTAACGATTGCTTGCCATATGAAAAAACTTAAAAACTATTTTTATTCAACGCTTCTGATCCTGTGCCTCTTTTACTTAAACATGCTCTCCAGCCTGTTTTGTTACACAAAGATAATTGTAATTTATACTGTTATAAAGCCAATGTTTTGTTATTTATATGTTACCCAAAACCCGAGTTATTGTTAAAAACTGTTTAAAAACAATTATTTATGAATATATAATTCGTATGTTCAACACATAAAAACCCTATGAATAACGTTTCTCCGGAAGGAGAATAAGGAGCTTCTCCGGTAATATCACCAATAGGCCGGCCGGCACCTCTTGTTTGAAGGAGAGGGCCTGATAATTACAGCCGTAATATTTTTCTAAAAAATAATGAACATCAGTACCGCTATAATTAAAGGCGCAATTCCCCCCAGCAAAAAGCCTATGGGCCTGAAGTCGGAAGCGTGCAAAATACCGGTTCCATAAGCCATTGCATTGGGCGGAGTGGAAATGGGCAATATCACTGCTGTAGAAACGGACAGCGCTATTAATGTACAAACGGCAACGGTATGCTCCGGCAACAACGTAGCCCCGATAGGAATAAGAATGCTGGCAGCAGCTGTAGTGCTCATAAAATTAGATACCACACTGCAGATATAAGCCAGGATAATAAAAATAACCAGCACCGAAGCGGATCCGAAATTAATAGATTTTACAAAATATTCTGCCAGTCCGGTATTGGTTACTGCCATACCCAGCGTAAGACTACCGGCTACCAGTATCAAAGTATCCCAGGGAAGCTTGGGTATATCTTCGGCAACAATAATACCTGTAGCGGTATAGCAAACAATAGGCAGGAAAGATATCACTGCCAACGGTATATTGATGTAGCTGGAAAAGATCCACAGAACAATTGTGGCAAGTGTTGTAAGAATCGCAACGCTTTGCCTTAAAACGCCTTCACTATCAAGCGGTTTTTCTTTATTCACTGCCAGCAGCTCATCAATATTTACATACTCGCGGTCTGAACGGTACATATATTTCAGAAATACCCAGAGCAGGTACACAAAGCCTACACTGAGTGGTATTCCAAAATACAGCCATTCCGAAAAACCCATGTTCAGCCCTTTAGACTCAATGACACCTGCAGCAATAAGATTGGCGGGAGTAGAAATAACCGTACCCATACCGCCAATGGCTGCCGTAATAGCCACCCCTAAAACCAACGACCTGGAGAGGGGATCTGACTTTCCCAGCTTATCGGTTAAAGGAGTTACGGTCATTAACATAAGTGCGGCTGTTGCCGTATTGGACATAAACAGGGAAAGAATCAAGGTAATAAGCATTACGCTGAACAATACCCTGTCGGGCTTTTCCCCAAAGCGTTTTAATACATTCCGGGCAAAGAGCTTATCAAGCCCGGTATTGGCAGCGCCCTGGGCCAGGAAAAAGCCACCCATAAAAAGCCACATCATAGGGCTGGCCCAGGTGTTCACATATTCCTGCCAGTGGCCTTCTGTATTTTTATCCGCTACAAAAGCTACAGCAAAACCCATTATCAGCAGGCTTACAGCAAACGGAGGAATAGCTTCCGTAACCCACAGCCCTGTGGCCAGTATTAAAAGAAACAAGGCGTTTCGGGTTTGCAGGGGCAGATCGGTAAGATTCAGCAAAAAAATGGCAAGCGCTGCAAACAGGCTTATTTTAGCAAGATTGTAGATATTTCGTCTTAAGGGGGATTTCTTATGCTTCCTTTGTATATACTTCCAGCTTTTTTTTAGCGATCTAAAAACGTTAACCATGGCCAACTATATTCATTTGGCAAAATATACTATGCTTCTTCCACATAACCAAAATTATACAGCAATTCAGGGAATAAGGAGCTTTTTGCATAAAATCCGGGCTATGGTTGAGACCGGAAAATAATCTCCATTTTCATTCAACAGTCATTCGGCAGGCCCAAAAACAACGACCTCAATGACCTTTGGAGACTGCAAGACAAACAGATTAAGGATGCGCTCCCAATACATAGTGCCCTGGCTGAAGTTCATATACTATCTTTCCATGCTCAGTGGCCCGCTTCTTTATTACTCCCTGCTGCTCTGTCACGATCCCGGAATCTTCCGGCGGCAATTTTAACAGGCATACACTATTAGGAGGAACGGTTATAGATAACGATAACCGGCCATTATTTCTTTTCCAGTTATTTTTTATAAGGCCAACGGGAGCATCCAAACCGGCATCTACCCATTCAACACCCGTTTCCTTTGCTGCGGGAGGCTCAATAATGAACCGCGTATATCCCGGCTTATCCGGTTTTATCCCGGCAAGCCCATCCATATACCATGCTCCCGGGTATAAAAAAGAGCTATGCAGCATAGAATGCCCGGGAAGGTCTTTCTCCCACATTTCCCATAATGTGGTAGCGCCGTTCTCTTTCATGAACCCCCAGCCCGGATAAGTGGTCTTTGAGGTCATACTATATATCAGGTCATTCCTGCCCTGCTCTCTGAGCCACCTGAATAGTAATGCCCCACCGGTTATACCGGCATGGATATGTCCTTTCCGGTTCACCAGGATTTCGGTTTCCAGGCTTTTCATTACTTTTCCCCGGTCAGCAGCCGGCACTACATCTGCTAATAAAGCGGTTGCCAGGTTTGCCATAGATCCATCTGCATATATACCAGTTTCCTTATTATAAAAAGTTCTGTTGATCGCAGCAGCAGACCGGTCGGCCTGGCCGTTCCATTTTTCTGCCTGTTCCATATCTCCCAAAACTCCGGCTATCCTGGCTGCTGTTCTCAGGTTAAAGACCCGGTAAGCATTATTCAGGCATAATGTTTCTGGCTGATCATTGTTCATACCTTCGGCAGTGGCATTAGGCCACAGCCAGTCTCCCAGGAAATCCCAGGTACCTCCAAATCGTTTCATCAGGTCATTTTCCACATGGGAATCCAGGAAGGTTAACCAGTCTTTCATCATTTGATAATTATCGGCCAGTACATTTTTATCGCCATAGTGCTGGTACATGAACCAGGGCAAAGTAATCACAATACCTCCCCATGCAGGGCCTCCCCCGCCCCAATAGGTAGGCGCTGTATGAGGCAGGATACCGTTATTAAATATCCTGCCGCTTGTTACCACTTTGCGGGCGTAATTGGTATCGCGCATATTACCCACCATCGGTTCGGTTCCCTGCACGTCCCGCCAATCCTGCATCCATTTGGTGTAAAAAGCCCCCATGTGATAATTGAGCAATCCTGTTTCACTGGTAGCATGTGCATCTCCACCATATCCCATACGCTCCCGTTGCGGGCAGTCAACGATCATACCACCAATGGAAAGATTTTCAAACGTCCACTTCACCTTATTATATATCCAGTTTTGCAGCGTATCAGAACTCCTGAAGTGGCTGGCATTCTCATAAGCCGTGCGTACCATCCAGCCTTTAATATCGCTGAGAGCAGGCTTTGTTTTCAAACCTTTGATGGTGATCCACCTGCCTGAGCTATAATTGAACCTGTTTTTAAAAGTCCCTTTCCCGGTTTTGCCTATAATAAAAGCACTGCGAAGATTAAAGGTCATTTCGTCCTGCGCTCTTTCGGAATAATAAAACTCAACGCGATCGCCGGGGTTTCCCGTCAATTTCACTTCTGTCCATCCGGCAAAGTTCACTCCCATATCCACCCGGAATGAGCCATCCGGCCGCTCTTCTATACGCACAGGATTAATTTCTTTGATCAGCCTGTTGCCTTGTATATTTTGCGCAGACAAACGTAATTCAGCAGGATAAATGGCCGCATGCTGCCAATGGCCGTCATCCAATAATGGACTTGCCCAATTATCCATTGCCTTATTATCATCCCACAACTCCCCGCCCATATTTCTGAAATCCCATGTACCTATGAGCTTATTGGGACTTGCATAATATTTCCATGAACCATCGGTTACCAGCGACAAGAAAGGCCTGGATAGCGCTGGGTTTTCTTCACGGTACATATCTACCTGTGCTGTAACCATAGGAGTTAAAGGTCGTGAACCGTTTACATCATATCCTGCAAAAATGGACCAGGAGGCTCCCAGCCAGATGCCGATTACATTTTTTCCCTTTTTCAGCAATTTCTCAATATCATAGGCTATGTATCTGGCTCTTTTGGTATGATCTGTGGCTACCGGTGCCAGCACTTCATCCCCAACACGTTTACCATTAACATACAGCTCATGATACCCGATAGAAGCCACAAACAGGGTAGCTTTCTTCGGCACCGACTTTAAATCAAATTCTTTTCTCAGCCAGGGGTCCCAAATGTTATTATCTCCTGAAACCGGGTTAAAAAGCTCGTTCCCGCCAATCCACAGGCCTTTCCATTGATTGAAGATTCCAGTACTCCATCTTGCCACAGTGCTCCAGTCCGACACCTTATTGTCCTGGTCTTTGATGGCCACTTTCCAGTAATAGGTACGATCTGAAAGCAAAGGTGCTCCGGCAAACAAAATCTGGTTCATATCAGCTGCACTCACCCAGCGTGAATCCCACACATCGCCAACCTCTTTACTGATCAGGCTCTGAGTGCTTGCTACCATAATTCTATATGCCGTCTGACTTTGGGCAAAGGCTCCTTTATGCTTCGCTTCCAATACCCAGCTAAAACGCGGTATTTTAACATCCAGCCCCTTCGGGTCAACCCGGTATTCTACTTTTAACTTAACCGGAATTAAATCAGATTGGTCTTGTGCCATGCAGATAACCGGCAGAATTAAGAGAGAAAGGATTACAGCTATTTGTTTCATATTGTCCTGACAAATCGTTTACAAAAATATTTAAATAGCCGTGGCGCCGGTACTCCATTCCGGACCGTATATGGTAGTTCCTTGCCGGGCATTTATAGTTCAGCTGCCCCAACTAATAAATCCACTACTATGAACTATAAGCGCTACTTCAGGTCCAGCTTTATCTGCAGCTCTGCAAATTGTTTTTCATCAATTACAGCAGGTGCATCTAACATTACATCACGGCCACTATTGTTTTTGGGGAAGGCAATAAAATCGCGGATGCTTTCGCTGCCACCTAAAATAGAGCAAAGCCGGTCTAAGCCAAACGCAATACCCCCGTGAGGCGGCGCGCCATATTCAAATGCCCCTAACAGGAAACCAAATTTGTGCTGCTGCTCCTGCTCATCCATTCCCAGTGCTTCAAACATTTTTTGCTGCAGCTCTTTTTGATAGATACGGATGCTGCCACCGCCGATTTCGTTACCGTTCAGCACCATATCATACGCATTAGCTTTGATATTAGCATACGGATGCTTCAGGTATTCGGCAGCGTTTTCAATAACCGGGTTATTATTGATCATCGTATCAATATCCGACGGTTTGGGCGATGTAAAAGGGTGATGCCTTGCTACCCAGCGATTCTCTTCTTCCGCATATTCAAATAACGGGAAATCTAATACCCATAACAGTTTAAACTCATCATCTTTTCTTAAGCCTAAACGCTTGCCCATTTCCAAGCGCAGCTCGCTGGCAGCTTTACGGGTGCGTTCTTCTGCACCCGCCAGTATGAGCACTAAATCGCCGGCTTTTGCGCCTGCTGCATCTGCAATAGCTTTTAATCTTTCTTCGCTGTAAAATTTATCTACACTGCTTTTGTACGATCCATCTGCGTTACACTTGATAAACACAAGACCCTTCATACCTATTTGCGGGCGTTTTACCCACTCTGTCAGCTCATCGGTTTGCTTGCGGCTGTACTCGCTGCAGCCGGGAACTGCAATGGCCACTATTGTTTCGGCGCTATCAAATACCTGGAAATCAGCGCCACCTACCAGGTGCGCATTCTCTTCTCTCTCGGCAAAAACATGTTTAGGATATTTGATATTGAGCAATTTTATCCCAAAACGGATATCCGGCTTATCGTTGCCATATTGCCACATGGCTTCCTGCCAGCTCATACGTTCTACAGGCTCATTATAATCTATGCCCTTAACCGCCGTGAAAATATACTTGATCATGCCCTCGAACATAGCCAGCACATCTTCCTGCTGTACAAAAGCCATTTCGCAATCTATTTGTGTGAACTCCGGCTGGCGGTCGGCACGCAGGTCTTCATCCCTGAAACATTTTACGATCTGGTAATAACGGTCATAGCCGCTCACCATCAGCAATTGTTTAAAGGTTTGTGGCGATTGCGGCAACGCATAAAATTCACCGGGGTTCATGCGGCTGGGCACTACAAAATCCCTTGCCCCTTCAGGAGTTGATTTTATCAGGAAAGGAGTTTCTATGTCCATGAAATTTTGCTGGTGCAGGTAATCGCGCGTAGCACGGTTTACTGCATAGCGCAGCTCCAGGTTCTTTTTAACAGCATTACGGCGCAGATCCAGGAAACGGTATTTCATGCGCAGGTCATCTCCTCCGTCTGTATCATCCTGAATGGTGAAAGGGGGCGTAATACTTTTATTTAAGATGCTAAAGCTTTCTACCAACAGCTCTACTTCACCGGTCGGAATATTTTTATTTTTATTACTGCGCTCGTTTACCTTACCGGTAGCCTGCAATACGAACTCACGGCCCAGCGGGTTTTGATCCAGCTGTGCATTTAAAGATTCTGAAAACAATAATTGGGTAATGCCATAACGGTCGCGCAGGTCCACAAAAGTGATGCTTCCGAATTTACGGACGGTTTGTACCCAACCCGCCAGGGTTACTTCTTTATTAACATCCGAGATTCTTAACTCGCCACAGGTATGCGTACGAAACATAAAAAAATTTGAACTTTAGAATTTGGAATTCATTTTACGGGCTGCAAATATAACCATGATTGGCTGATTTGCAGCTTTTACGTTACAGGTAAAATATTGAATATAGAATATTAGATTTTAATGATGCAAAGGCCGGAAGCCAAATACAAAAGACCGGATACCTGTTCCAGGACTTGAGCTGGTTTTTTATGCATCATACATCTACCTTCGGCTTCGGGGATTTCGTTCATTTTTCCTGAATATGTATTATTGCCCGGCCGGCAGGGACTTTTGATATTCTGCCTGTAGAATTCCCCTTCTGTTTGTGTAATTTTGGCCTGAAAAATGTAATGATTGCTTGGATAAGCATTATTTATGTAGTATCTTGAATATTCATGCGAGTTAACAAAAAAGAAGCCCGGTTACTGGAAGAAGCTATTGAACAATGGCAAAAGGATGAGCTGCTGGATGAACAGAAGGCGGATCAGCTTAAAAGATCGGTTTCTTCTTACAGGAATGAATTTGATTCTGTGGCTTTTTATGCTGCTATAGCAGCTGTATCCTGCGCGTTGCTGGCCTTTGGGGCCCTGGTACTGGATGAAAAATGGATTGAGCGGCTAAGAAAGCTTTTTGCTTTTTCTGAATTTGTTATTGGTTTTATTTTTGGAGCAGTGGCTGTTTTTCTAACATGGATCGCTAAAAGAAGAAAAAAGAAATTTCCTTATGCCTTACTGGCTAACGAGAGCTTTACCATCCTAATTGCGCTGGCCACAGGTATTTCCATCGCATATTTTACCAGGAGTTTTACTACAGACTATCATTATTACGGCCTGGGTATATTTATTACGGCCTGCATTTATGGCTTACTCGGTTTTTACTTAAGCTCGAGGCTGCTGTGGACCTGTATGATACTGGCACTTATCAGCAGCTGGGCCACTCAAACATACGCCTGGTCGGGCGATGCGTCGCAATCTTACTTTCTGGGAATGAACTATCCGCTGCGTATGGTGTTATTTGGGGCAGTAATGGTAGCAGCTTCTTATTGTTTACAACGATGTCCGGCCACTCAAAAATTTTATCCGTTATCATGGTACAGCAGCTGGATATTTTTTCTGTTATCCGGGCTTTTTTTATCAGTGTCAGGTAACCTCAGCTATGATGTATGGGCTGCTATAAAGCAGGGCAAATTATTGATGTGGGCTATAGCTTATACGCTGTTGTTAATAGTCATTCTGATCTATGCAATAAAACAAAAAGATGAGGCCCTGAGAGATATTGCTATTGTTTTTTTCTTACTCAATATTTATACCCGTTATTTCGAATATTTCTGGGACAGGACCAACAAGGGTTTGTTCTTTGCATTACTGGCACTATCCTTTTGGCTGATAGGGAAAAAAGCAGAGCAGCTTCGAAAAAGTGCGCCGCCGGAATAGTTTTTTTATTCCTGTTTTTTCACTCATCAAAACATAAAACCCAGGCCCACATTAGCTCCGAGAGCCGTATTATCACCAAAACGCTGGGCATTAAAATTAAGCGAAGGCAAAAAGGAAACGGTAGAACCTAAAGGAACCCGGTAAGCTGCCCCAAGTTTTACCAAAGCGCCCCCGTTGAAGCTTACCTTATCAAACTCATTTTTAATTTTAAGAAGTGGTGCATAACCCACATCCAGAATAAACATGAGACTATTGTTAGACCCGTTGGGGTAGTACCTGAAATCTGCAAATATGGGCAGTAAGGTCATGCTATGGCGGTCTTCAAAATAACCTGCGGGAAAGGTACTGTCGGGTGTAAATGAGGCCGGACGCGCTTTGTAGCCGGTAAACTGTATACCCACGCCTAAACCTACAGATAAACTGGGATTTAAAAAATATCCGTTAATAGTGCTTAACGAGAAGCCAGCCGTTTTTATATACGCGGTGGCAAATTGCAAATCGGATGAATCTATGGACTGAAGGTATTGGGGTTCGGCTATATTGGTTATATTAAAGTAGCCTTTTCCTTCTTTTGCCCTCAACTGGGCGAACAATAAATGGCCACTTAAAAGCAAACAGCATAGAAACGCGAGCTTGTATATTTTCATTAAAGGAAATGATTTTAAACAGTTTTGACAACCCTTTAAAGTTACAGCATTTTATTGAATAAAGACAGCGAGCAACCCATACACGTTATATTTTTGTACTTTATGAAACACCTGCCGGTGCCAGAACCTGTTATACTCCGACTTTATCCTTGACCATTTTTACTTCCTCGCCGTTACAGCCACTACTCCAAACCTATACGGTCTTCTACCAGATAGGCATTGCGGTTGACTGAGTTGCGTGAAATAAGCTCGCTGAGGAAACCAGCCAGGAATAATTGCACCCCAATTATAATAGCAGTAAGCGCTATATAGAAAGTAGGGCGATTGGTAATAGCATACTCGGGAACAATGATTTTGGAAACAATCAGTATCACAGAGGTAATAAACCCGACCAAGAAAAATATCATGCCCATCAAACCAAAGAAATGCATCGGTTTTTTGGAGAACTTTCCTACAAAAGTTATGGACATCAGATCCAAGAACCCGTTAATAAAACGGTCCCAGCCAAATTTGGTAACGCCATATTTACGCTTACGATGCTCTACCACCTTCTCTCCTATTTTCCTGAACCCTGCCCATTTGGCAATTACAGGAATGTAGCGGTGCATTTCCCCATACACTTCTATGCTCTTCACTACCTTTTTGTTGTAAGACTTTAGGCCACAGTTGAAATCATGCAGCTTTATCTTTGATATACGGCGGGTGACCGCGTTAAAAAATTTGGAAGGAATGTTCTTGGTGAGCGCATTATCGTAGCGTACTTTTTTCCAGCCGCTTACCAGGTCGTATTTATCTTCTGTGATCAGCCTTCTCAATTCGGGTATTTCATCGGGGCTGTCCTGTAAATCGGCATCCATAGTGATCACAACATCACCCTGCGCCGCTCTGAATGCCTCATTTAAAGCAGCAGATTTACCATAATTACGCTGGAACCGGATGCCCTTTACGTTTTCATTTTTAGCCCTGAGCTGCTGTATAACACTCCATGAGCCATCGGTACTGCCATCATCTACATAAATAACCTCGTAGCTGAATCTGTTATCCCTCATCACGCGCTCTATCCACTCTGTAAGTTCGGGTAAAGATTCTTCTTCATTTAGCAAGGGTATAACAACAGATATGTCCATTATGATTTTTTGTTACGCAAATATAAAGACCCTGCCGTTGCCATTGTAACAACCACCCCGATAAATAGGTACTGAAAGATGGCTCCTGAAGCGGCCATTAAAGGAAAGTTCTTTTTGCCGGTTTCAATCATAGCATCTATTTCCTGCGGTGTACGGCTGGTTTCGGTTTTTAAAAGCTCCTGCCTGGTGAGGGCTGCTTTTTGTTCAATGAGGCCGGTATTGGCTTTATAAAAAATAAAGGTGTACAATGCCATAATAAGCGTTACTACCATAAAGCACCTGAAGCCCTGGTTGAACAATTGGCTAAACGTAAGCGCCCCTTTTTTCTGTGCTGCAAAGGCCGCTATGCTCCATACGATACCAATGCCGTAAACAAGGTACCCCGCATATTGTATCGCAGACCGCTCATCCGCCTTACCCCAAAACAGGCCCAACCCCACAGCAACCATCAGCAGCCCGGTTATTAATCCTTTTATTGTAGATGATACTTTCAATTAATGTTTATTTAACGTGAGGGTGTTTTTATGATAAATCCCTAAAGGCCTGCCGGTAAATGGCTTATCAATAAACGGTGAATTTTTACTTACCGATAAAATGTTCTTTCTTCCAAAAGTCCATTCCTGCCCCGGCAGGAACAGGGTAAGCGAAGCTTCATTACCTTCTGCAATTGTTGGAACATCCATGTTTAAAATACGCCTGGGGTTCACACATAATAGCTCTACCCAACGTTCCTGCGGCACTCCGGGCAAGGTACTATTGACCGCAGCATAAGTGGTTTGCAGGCTGATCATACCATTTTTGGCATATTCAAACTCCACCATTTTATGGTCTTTGTCCTGTGGTATGTGGTGTGACGCTATACAATCTACTGCTCCCTCTGCCACCGCCTTCTGCAAGGCCTTCCGGTCTTTTTTGTTTCGCAAAGGAGGATTTACCTTCAGGTTCGTATCGTAAGCGGTAACATCCTCATCACAAAAAACGAGGTTATAGGGGGTTACAGAACAGGTTACTGTGGTTTTTTTCTGCCTTGCCTCTTTAATTAATTTTAAAGAAGCCTCTGTGCTCACTCCTGTAAGATGCAGCTTCGATTCTGCATAAGCCGCCAGCTTAATGTTTGAGGCTACAGCGATCTCTTCGGCAATTTCCGGACGGCCGGGCAGTCCCATTTGGGTTGAAGTAATGCCTTCATTCACCAGACCATTCGGACTAATACTTTTATCATCAGGCACCTGTATCAATACCCCGTTAAATGACTTGATATATTGCAGCGCTTTTACTAAAATACCGGCAGACTGCAAGGGGCTTTTACCATCGCTGAAAGCTACTGCCCCGCTAAGCCTCATATCGTACATTTCGGCCAGCTCCTTACCTTCCGAACCACGGGTAATGCTTCCTAACGGATGGATTGTTACAGGCAATTGCCTGGATTTTTGCACGATATATTCAACTACCGATTTTTGGTCAATGGCCGGCATGGTATTGGGTACAATGCACACATCGGTAAAGCCACCGGCCGCAGCCGCGTTTGCACCGGACTCAAGGGTTTCCCTGAACTCAAAGCCCGGATCGGCAAAATCTGCAAAGATATCTATCCAGCCGGGAGATACATGCAGCCCTTCTGCTTCAAGGCTTTTTACACCTTTAGCCGAAATATTTTTACCAATTGAAATAATTTTGCCGCCGGCAATATGTATATCAGCAATCTGACCGTTGTAAGGCGATGTAGGGTCAATAATTTTTGCCTGCTTAATGATGATGTTCATTAAGTTGCGAAGATAAGGTATGGAAATTTATGATTGACTATTTATCGTTTAAGATTTGATGCAGCATCCCTTTTTTACGAGTCTTTTGAATATATAAGAGCGCTAAAGGGGTAACTAACTGCTGTAAAAGCGGCACTGAAAAAGATGGCCTGCTTTTTTCGATAACACGTATCGCAATATCAGCTGCAGCAGCATCTTATCCTGACCAAAATCAGCTCTTTCTGGCTAAAAATCAAATATCTTTAGGGTATAATACAACCATCCAATATGAAAAATATAATGGTTCTGACAGATTTTGGAGCAGTTGCCCGGCACGCTATCGATTATGCCTGCCATTTATGCAATGATGTACGTATAGAAAATCTATACCTGCTCAATACGTTCGAAGCCATTCCTTTATACGATGCCAGCGAAGCAGGAGTACTTGCTTTAAACGCCGAACAAACCGAACAGGTGGAAGAAAGCCGCCTTGAAAATCTTAAACAGCTAAAAAAGGAAGTGGCGCTTTGGCTGCATACTACCCATATCATAAGCTTAATAGCTACCGGCGACCTGATCGATACAGTAAACGAGATCTGTAAAGAAAAAAACATAGACCTTGTGGTTATAGGCGTAAAAGCTAAAGAAATGCTGGAAGAGGTGTTTTTTGGCAGCCATACTTATAAGGCTATCGAACATATCCATACCCCTGTTTTGGTGGTTCCGGCACAGGCTGCTATCCAATCGCCTGAAAATGTATTACTGGCAGCTGACTTTGATAACCTGGGCAGCAGCACTACCATGCAAAAGGTTAAATCTTTTTTGGAAGGATTTAAAACTCAAAAACTGGCAGCAATACACAAAATTGCTGATAGCGGCAATGCCGGGCGTACCCGCAAACATGCCGAAGACCTGGAATCTTATTTTAAAGATCATCAGTGCGAAGTGAACCTCATTGATGAAGATACATATTTGCCTAACGCTATCAACGATCATGCAAAGAGAAGCAATGCTTCTTTAATTATTACCATTCATAAAACAAGGGGATTCTTTTCGGGCCTTTTTCATAAAAGCATGACCAAACAAATTGCCTGGCACAGCACGTTGCCGGTTTTGGTATTTCATGTAAAATAAAGATTTATAGATTTTGAGAACCTATAAAGTCTATAAGGAGAACGTTCGAAAACGGGAAAAAGCGGATTTTATTTTTTCTTCTTTAGTGAAGCGCGGATCTTCTTTACAAAACTTACAGGAGTTTCGGCAATACGGGCCACCTCCTGATCTTCAAGTCCAAGTTCAATGATCAGGTTTTTTACTATTTGCTCCTGCATTTCTTCCCTGCCTTTTTCCATACCCCTTTCCTCCGCAGTTTTTAATACGGAGTACTCTGTCCACTTATCCAAAAGGTTTTTCTCGTATAACATATATTCTTCCTTTTTTAAATTCGCTACTTCAGCTATTTTAAATAGTTTTTGAAAAATCCTCTTATTCAAAATTACAGGAATTTTCTCCAATTCCCCCATATTACGCAATACGTATAGCCAACGTTCAAGATCGGTTTTGATATCTTTTTCTTCCAGCTTAAAGTTCGGCAGTTCTAAAAAGATGAAACCCAATTTATCATAAAATACGCGACCGGTTTCCTCTTCCATCAGCTGTACCCAATGCAGGTATTTACCAGGCTGTGTATCATCGAAATTAAAGTCCATCAACCCAATAAAATAGGTTTCTTTCAAACGAAAATCCCAATCTCTTTTACCCTTCGGCCCTTGTTCATACAATTTACCGGAAGTATAATAGATCGCCCTCTCGGTAAAATATTTTTGATCAGCGCGTTGCATCTCTATAATAAAGGTTTCGCCATCAGCCCCAGTACACGTAAGATCAAAAATAGCTTTTCGATAATGCTTCACGGGGCCATTATTTTCCTGTGGATTATATACCAGATCGCGGATCACTTTACGGCCTTTGAAAAGCTCATTAAGGAATGCAATAAGCAAATCTTTATTGGGTTCTGTTCCGAAAGTCCTTTTAAACCCAAAATCGGTTAGCAGGTCAATATACCGGCCAATTGACAGAGCGGTACTCTGTTCTGTGTTTTTCATAATCAAAGGTAGCGTTAAATATTACCGCCCTTATAGGTCTTGAAAGTCTATAAAAGCGTTACTGTTTTCAAAGCGATCTTGCCGGCCTTCAGTCCTTTGCCTGTAACGCTCAATTCAACAGAGCCTTCTGCTGTATCGGATTGTACCAATACGACCAGCTTTCCGCTAAAGGTTTTCATCGTGGGCAGGTGAAACCGATCTAACGAAGTGGCATCGCCATTGCAGGCCGCCCTGAAAATACCATTTCCCTTAACACTGAATTTTAATTGTTCAGCGGCTGTGGGACAAAGATTACCGTTTTTATCAACTACAGAAACGGTAACAAAACTGATATCTTTTCCATCTGCCTTGATAGTAGCTCTGTCCGCTTCTAACTGCAGCGCATAAGGTTTACCGGCAGTTACCACCGTCTTTACAGCCGCAGGTTTTCCTTCTTTATCGTAGGCTATTACTTTTACAGTGCCGGGCTCGTATTTCACATCCATCCACATCAGCCGGTACCGGTTCAGATTGGATTCCTTATGTTTTTTTTGCACGCCCATACTTTTTCCGTTTATAAACAGTTCGGCGCTATCGTAGCTGGTGTAAACAAATACGGGTGTAATTGCGCCTTCACGGCCCTGCCAGTTCCAGTGCGGCAATATATGCAATGTAGGCTCCTGCGTGTTCCACCTGCTCCGGTACAGGTAATACCGGTCTTTTGGCAGCCCTGCCAGGTCGTTAATACCGAAATAGGAGCTGCGGGAAGGCCATTTTTCGTCATAGGGTGTTGGTTCGCCCAGGTAATCAAATCCTGTCCATACAAATTCTCCTATCACCCACGGCTTGTCATCCTGCCAAACAAAATCATCATCCGGCAAATTAGACCAGCTGCAATACTCCAGATCGTAAGAAGAAGACTGATGATCGTCGTATTGCTTTTGAGCAGCTTTTATAACCGGGAATTTATAAACGCCCCTCGAACTTACAGTGGATGCCGTTTCTGATCCCAAAAGAAATCCCTGGGGAAATGTTTTATAAGCCTCTTCATATAAAGGCAGCCTGTAATTAAGGCCCGGAATATCCAGTACAGCCCCAAAGCCATATTTCATGGCATTCTGCACCTGGTCCATCCCTACCGTAACCGGCCGGGTCGGATCTTCCCTGTGAAAGATGTCCTGTATGCGCTTTGCTCTTTTAGCGCCTTCAAAACCCCACTGGTCGGGCACTTCATTACCGGCGCTCCACATTACAATACAGGGATGATTACGTGTGGCACGTACCAGGTTTGTCACATCTTTCTCCATATCGCCGGCAAAATAGCGGTTATACCCATTTTTTACTTTGGGCCGTGCCCATTCATCAAAGCTTTCTGCCAGAAACATGAAGCCCATTTCATCGCATAGCTCCAGCTGTTCCATAGAAGGCATATTATGTGAGCTGCGGATCGCATCGCATCCCATATCCTTTAATATCTGTAACTGACGACGTAATGCCGCTACGTTAACAGCGGCGCCCAAAGGCCCGAGGTCATGATGCAGGCAAACACCTTTAAATTTCCGTGTATGCCCGTTCAACCGGAACCCATTTTCAGCACTATAATGGATCTGCCTGATACCAAAACGCGTGATGACTTCATCCTTCAGCTGCCCACCTACATACAGCCGCGACACCGCTTTATAAAGATGAGGGGTTTCGGGACTCCACAATTTGGGATCGGTTACCGCAATGTTCTGATCGAACTCATTGCCAAACATCTCCTGTATGGAATCAGCAGCTACTCTTTTACCTGTATTATCGAATATGTCTGTAACCAGCATAGCATCAGATGCAGACACTTTGGTCTTCACATTTACTTTTGCTATTTCATCGGTAATAAACGGCGTTGTGATCGTAGTGCCCCATTGCTCAATGCTTTCCCTGTCTTTTACAATAATACTCACCTTACGGTACAAACCAGCCCCGGGGTACCACCTTGAGGAAGCCTCCCTATTATTAAGATGTACTGCCAGCAGATTCTTTTGCCCGGCTAACAATGCGTCTGTTATATCAAAATAAAAATAGCTGTAGCCATAATTCCATTCCCCGATCTTATTACCATTCAGATACACTTTAGGTTCGCTCATAGCGCCTTCAAACAGCAGGATGGCTTTTTTGCCTGGCTTAAAACCAGGTAATGCAAATTCCTTTCTGTACCAGCCATCGCCCGTATAAGGCAAAGCCCCGGTACGCCCGGTTTTTTCGGTGGGAATTTTTTCCCCGTTCTGCTCTATGGCTATTACCTGTTTATCGATCTCTTTGTCAAAAGGTCCGTATATGGCCCAGTCGTGCGGCACAGCAACCATCTGCCACTTACTGTCATCAAACGCTGTTTCAAAGGCACCCGGCTGCTCACCACGGGCGAATTTCCATCCGTCAGTTAATACATCCACTGTTCTGGTTTGAGCGAAAGACATAGAAGAAATAATACAAAATGCAGATAATAATAATACACTACTGATACTTTTTTTATACGGTTGCATTGGCAGAAAACAGATAACAGATTCAGACAAAAATTAATTAATAGCAGGATAAGCCACAAACGGATGCCTGTGCTCATAATGATTCCAGATCAGCCCTGCAATTTTTCTCGTAAGCACTTCGGCTTCGTTATTATCGGTCCAGCTTTGATCTTTATTATTTTTGGTAAGGATACAAAATACGATATCGCCTCCCGGAGCATTTACGAGCACTACTTCTCCACGGGCAGCGTCTACCGACCCTGTTTTGGAAATAGTGGCTACAGTGGGCGGAAGCTGAGATAAGGAACGTCCATTATAAAACTGGTTTTTGAGATAACGATACATTTTGTCGGAGTAACGCGCGTCAATTACTTGTCCCCGGCGGATCAATGTAAACAGTTTGGCCATTTCGCGGGGCGTAGTCTGCCCCCAGCCATATTTTTCCCATATCTGCCGGCGTCCTTCTGTACGCGAATTTACTTTTGTATTTACCAACCCAAACTCATCCATCAACCGGTTAATGGCAGCACCGCCGCCACTTAGCTCCTGCAGCCAGATGGAAGCCACGTTATCGCTGTAAGTCAACATCAGGGAGATCATAGTGGAAAGATCTGTTTTTGCACTGTCCCTGTAAAACTGCATCAATCCTGAACCGCCATATACCCGGCCTGTATCATACACCAACTCCTGGGAAAGCTTTAATTCACCCCTGGAAATTTTATCAAATACACCCACCAGTATAGGTACTTTCACTATGCTGGCTGTAGGAAAAACCGTATCGGCATGAATAGCAACCATTTTGTTTTTGCGGAGATGGTGTACATAAATACCTATATCCCCGTTAAAGCCTGCTATTTCTTTTTTTATAGCTGTTTCCAGTTTATAATCCGTTTTCTGACCAAACAAAGAAAATGTAATAGTAACAAGTAGTATTAAAAAAACAGGTCTCATAAAAAATAAGTTAAGGGTCATCTCCTCAAAGATAAAAGTTAATAGCCAACTGTGATACTGCATAGCATTTTTGAGGATGTATATTTTACCACAGAAAAAGCGGAGCAATACGCAGCGTATGCCAGGGCCATCTCCGACTAAAAAAATCTGTGTGTATTCTGTGGCTTCAGTGAGCACCATTCAGGATATTCCCAATTCCTTTGGCTCTCACAGATTATACGAAAGATCACAGTATTACAGTATAGCCTCAGTGAACCCTGCGGTTCTTAAATGTTATGTGTGCTGTTACAAATCGGCCCTCCCATTTATTTTATTAATCGCACAATAGTTCGAGGCGGGCCTGACCCGAACAGCGGCAGCTCATTATATCTTACAATCTTTGTCCTCCCGGCTTCAGCTCATCAGGGCTGTCTTTTGTATAAGCATCAAAAATAAACTTAGACGGCGAAACAAAAATATCGTTTATCACACCAAGATCTATTTGCTGTTGTGGGTTGAACGCGTCTGATCGCATATAATTTATTAAGCTGTGCCGGAACTGCCTCGCTGCTATTCTTTTATCCAGGTCTCTATTAAGATCAGCGCTTGTTACCATCAGCTTTCCTTTGCCCACCTTTGCCTCAAAAACCAGCGCCAGCCTGCGGTTCATAAACCAGGTGTCTATGGGTTGTACCAATGGCCTGAATCCTTTCGGAAAATCTTCCAGGTGCATCACCCGGGCATTGTTAACAATTTCCCACCATTGCAGATCGCTGTGGTAAGCCGTAGGAAAATCGTGAAATGCCGGATGCCGGGGATCTGCCAAAAACCCTAATGTATGAGGGGGTCTCATTTTAAACCAGGAGGTGTTCCAGAATACCGGCAAAAATCTTTGTACCACTTCCTGCCCTTTCACTACTTTGTCCGCAGCCTGCAAAAAAACCTTGCCCCCGTTATTCAATATATCAACAGCTTTTGCATCCAGCGTATCCGTTTCATAAATATCATTTTCAGGAACAGCAGGCAGAACCGACGGGTATACCCAAAAGTCCCATTCATTGTTATACGCTGTTCCTTCAACCCAAACTTTTAAAGTAAGTTGGGCCGGATATTTGATAGAAGCCAGATCATAATTTATCCCCCCTGCTTTATGCAGACTTCCTGTTCCATATATTCTTTTATCAAATTTGCCTCCTGCTATAACGTTATGACCATTCGTAACGATCTGCCAGCTTACGGGAACATTCAGCTTATACGGCCCATAATTAAATAATTCAACGGCAACAGAAAGCAACTCATTATTGGTATAAACAAATTTTTTAAACCTTGCCAGAGGTACCACCCGGTTATTAAACCGGCTAAATTCCCGGGCATTGCCATAGCCTTTCTCTTCATAAAAAGCATCCAGCACCCCTACCAGTGCCGTCCCCTGACCGGGAAAGTCCTGCAGGCCTAACAACTGGAACCCGCCAAGACCTGGTGTTCTGAGCGACCGTTCTATTTCATATTTATAACAAAGCCATTGCAGCTTACCGGAAGCCAGCATAAAACTATCGGCTAATGTACCCATGCCCTGCGATTCCAGATCAGCTTTAAAGATTTCAAAATTGGTAGCCCTGTAAGCTCCTGTGTACTTCTTTATTTCTTTAAAATTGGGAAATACGCACCATTGCCCCTGCTCGTGAGTAATATAAGGTACGGTGAAGTTTTTTATAGCATCAGCATAATCATCATCGGAGGATGGCGGCCTGTCGTTCCAGTTCAAATTACGCGCACCAGACTTGATCATATACTCATTGGCAGGGATCAGGGGCCAGCTCATAGCTACAGCAGCTCCAGTGTAAATACGCCTCGGGTCTTTTTCTTTCCAATAATTAATAAACCCTGTAAGATAAGGCACCTGCTTGCTGCTGCGAGGCTCATTGCCCGCTGCCAGCATAGCATAAGAGGCATGATTACCATACCAGTGCTCCATACGATTGGTTTCCTCATAAATATACCCGTCAATGAACTTTCCTTCACCCAGAGAGGTAGAGTGGTTAGGCCATGTAGGGCCTTCGGGCTGGAGGTAAAACCCCGTTCTATCAGCAGCGGTAAAAGCCGCTTCGGGCGGGCACCAGGAGTGAAAGCGTACATGATTAAATCCATACGATTTCATTTTCAGGAATATCTTTTCCCAGTGCTCCACCTCCATGGGAGGGAAGCCGGTTAGCGGAAACTCACAATTATTGAGGTTCCCGCGGAGAAATACAGGTTGTCCATTCACCAAAATCTGCCTGCCGTACACCCCGATTGCTCTCATTCCGAAAGTAGTTACCTGCTCATCGGCTGAAGCACGACCGTTGCCCAATCTTGCGGTCAATCTATACAGCGCGGGAGTAAATTCGCTCCACAACTGCATCTTATCGCCTACAGGCACCTTTACATCTACCCAGGATGTATCACAGGCGGCTACTGCAATATTCGCGGTAACGGGATTTACAATATGCGACAAAGGGGTATTAAACGAAGCCGCGTCGAGCCTTATTGTACCTCTATATAATTTTTGACCACTGTTAACTACAGCCACTTTTACACGGGCGCATTTTTGCTGAACATCAGGATAAACTTTTATATTGCCGATATGAGCATCTGGCAAAGCCGTAAGCGCTATACGGCCGATAATACCATTCCAGTTACCCTGGGTGTGATCTGACACACTATGCGCATTAGCGCCTACATCGGTATCCTTAATACTGTTATCTATACGTACTGTGATTGTATGCTTGCCCGGTTTTAAGCCTTTTACCACATAAACATGCGGCGCTACCAGTGAGTTTTGCTGTGTGCCTGCTTCTATACCATCAATCCATACGCGGCTCTTAATATGCACCCGCTCCAGGAAAATTTCGATCATCTTATTTTCCCAGCCAGCAGGCAAAACCACCTCTTTCTGATACCATGCTGTTCCTACGTAGTGCTTATCGGGCATGAGCCAGAAAGGCACTTTAAAATTACCCGGCTGCCGGAAGCGCTCAAAGCGGGGCTGAAAAAAATAAGAGCTGTCGTAAATACTGGCCGTCCATTGCGTATGCATACCAGGCTGATCCCCTTTCCCGTTGCTGTTCATAGAACCCGGCAGCATAATAGTTTCATCCAGGCGCTTTAAGAACCATCTTTGAGTAACCCCTTCATTGTTCCTGTCAATAGCAAACCGCCATTCACCTGCCAGCGAAATCTTCTCCCTGCTAAAGCTGCACAGTAGCAGTATAAGCAACAAATACAAAAGGTTCGCGCTATATTTCATTATTCCTGTCATTATTTTTATCTGGCAAATGCATCTGCCACTCCTGATAAATCCGGCTGTCCCTTTTTCAGAAAAGACTTTAACTGGCATTTTCGAAGGCTTTTAATACCTGCTGCTACTTTACCTGCATTTAATTGAGACCCTTCCAGGTTGGGATGTGTATGATCTTTAGGAAAGAATGTCTTCACCGCATCTTCGCCCATTTTATCATACGCATCTGCAACCAGTGCATTCAAATCAATAAAGTAAGCTCCTGTTTGCTGTGCTACCTGCTTTGCCCAAAGACCATAGCTTTTATCTTCTCTGGCTACGCTACCATTCCTGAAATTATTTCTTGGAACAGGTGAACATATAACAGGTATTGCTCCTCTGGCCTTCGCATCGTTTACATATTTGCGCATATAGTAACCATAGGTATACACGGTTTCATTTATTTTCCTGATCGGATTGTAAATGTTCCGGCTTTCGCTTCCTATGCCTTTTATAGTGCCCCGTGCCCGTGCGGTATCATCTAACGGCCCTCCATCATTATGACCAAACTGCATGATCACATAATCACCTTTTTTCAGCGTTTTTAATATAGCATCCCATCTTCCTTCTGTAATAAAAGTGCGGCTGCTGCGTCCCCCGATAGCATGATTGCGGATACTGATCTTTGTGGTATCAAAATAAGCATCGATCAAACTACCCCAGCCCCATAGCTGGTCGGCGCCGTTTCCGCTTCCGTTCTTAACGGTGGAATCACCGATAATATACAGTACCGGCTTTTGCTTTAAGTAGCTGAAAGAAAAGAGCACTACAGAAACAAACAAAAGCGTATAAGTGATTTTTTTCATTCTATTTTTTGATTTAAGATTATTGTAACTGATCCAATTCTTTTTGTGTAATGGTAAAAACAGTGCCATGCCGTAAGCCTGGGGGCATACTGATCTTTTCAGAAATATCTACCCATGATTTAAGATCGGTGGACGAGAGGGCGCCGTATTTATGGTCGCGGTATTTATCAAAATACACAATCCACTCTTTTCCTTTTTGCAGCACCGTAGGGCCTTCTGCCCAATAATTACCGGTTATAGGCGCTGAAGCATCCGTATATTTTTTATTCATAAATTTACTGGTAGCAATCTTCAGATTTTTTTCGGGCCTGGGCAATTTGGTCTCGTCTTTCAGGAACATAACATACCGCCTGCCATCCTGTTTTATAGTAGCATCAATTACGATAAAGCCTTTATCGTACAGGATTCTCGGCCTGGTGAAAGTTTTAAAATCTTTTGTAAATACATAATACATCCGGTGGTTGTAATTCCCATCGCCTGAAGCATCCGTTCCGGGAAATTTCCCGGGGATGGTAGAGGCCCAGTAAATCATATACCTTTTTTTCCGGGCATCATAATTTATTTCAGGTGCCCAGCAGTTCAGGGCATTTTCATGCTCCATTAACGGGATATATTGCTGTTCGCTCCAGCTCACCAGGTCTTTTGACGAGGCATAGCCAATACCCTTTTCATTCCAGCTTACCGTCCATACCATGTGGAACAGTCCATCGGGTCCTTTAATAATACAGGGATCGCGCATCAGCTTATCCTTACCTGCTGCGGGCGTAAGGAATGAACCATCATTTTTTAACGCCTGCCATTTCAGCCCATCGTTGCTATAGGCCAGGTGCAGCCCATCCTGCCCGTTATTTTTAAAATAACTAAACATGTAAACAGGCGCCTCGCTTTGCGCAAAGACATCGCAGCTGATACATACAACTATTAATACGCCAATCCAATAATTCACCTTCCTGCTCATCTTTTATTTTTTAGTTTTTGGACGCTTTAGCTTCAGATATACCGGCTGATCCCTGTTGCAGATTATCTCACCGTTTTCATGCTTTAATTCAGCTATCTGTATCACACTTCTTTTATGTCCGAAAGAACCCGGAGCAGCTGGTTTATCTTTGTCTCTGCCGGGATGTGTAAAATAATAAATATATGCCCTGTCCCCGTTTACCACTACATCGCAATGTCCGCCAATAGCCTGATCATCGGTTCCTTTGCCCGGATACTCCAAAATACGATTCGCCTGTTTTTTCCAATGCAGCAAATCATCGCCTGAAAAAACCTCCATTCCCTTCCAGGCATCTACAATCATAAAATATTTATTTTTCCAGTAAAAAACTTTAGGTCCCTCGCCTCTTGTTGCAAGGGCTTTTCCTTTATCTTCCCAGTGATACAGATCCTTGCTATCGGCATAATAAATACTTTTGCCATCCCGCTCATTATTATACCACATACGCCAGAGTGTATCAGTGACCTTGTACACAGCAGCGTCTATTACTTTATCATTTACCAGCTTTAGCACAGACTGGTATTGCCAGTCTTTCAGGTTACTACTAGTTAAATGCACGATAGACCGTGGATGATTCCAGTCTTTGAAGGTTCCCGGCACATACGTCAGGTACATGTGATAGAGTCCTTTTTCTTCTATTACATCCGGCGCCCAGAAAGTATATCCCTCATCAGGACGATAACTGATATTTGCCGTGTCTACATATTTCCAGCTTTGTCCATCGCTGCTTTCTGCAATACCAATGCGGGTTCCATGCACCCATTCTACCGTAGTATCATTTACAGCCGCACGCCTGTTGGTGTACAACATCCACCAGCATTTTTTTTGGTTGTTGTAGACAATTACCGGATCGGCTGCCCCATGATAAACCGGATCGTCAAACAAAGGCTTAGGCGCTGCCTTCTTTTGCGCGCCGGCAGTTACAGCAATACCGGTTGCCGCTGCCAGCAGCACCATTGCTTTCAAATATCTCATCTTTCTAAACATATCTTTATTATTCTCTTACCAGTGTTACATCATCTATATAACAAAAAGCATCCGCCTTTCCTTCGGCATTAAAACCAATTTCCACTTTACCTTTTGTTATATATATCTTTTGTATTTTAACAGGACGCCAATTATAATTTTCCCCGATCACATCTATACAGGATGTTTTACCATTGCTCTCTGCATACAGGCTAAGCCGGGAAAAGCGGCTGCTGTTCTTTACCATTGCCGTTAATGCATAATACCCGTCTTTTAACGCTACATACGGCGATGAACAGATCACCTGTGATACTTTTCTTTTGAAAGGGATCTTATCTGTTATATACAGGCTTTTCTCGCCTACTACCCATTTCCTGTCAGCTTCAGTATTAAAGTGATTCAGCACAGGAGATGTAGCGCTGTCTAAAGAAACTGCGTTTCCTTCCAGCACTTCTGTATTCCACCCCAGCAGTTTTGTTTGCACAGGCTTTATATGACTTGGAATATGATTACGATCTGCTTCAAAGCTGCCGTTCCTTGCATAGTTATTATCATCAGCCACTTCCCATTCACCGGTTACTGCATCCAGGTTCCAGGAGCTTAACGAATTAAAATAAGGTATATCTCCGTCAAATGATAAAGGGAGCCACTGGTTATAACCCCATCCATTTCCGGCAAAATTGGCCCACCTGTCTCCGCAATAGATAACCGTCTCCCGGCGGATCCCTTTTACATTCACAAAAAAGCCGGTTTGCGTGACATGCGCATAATCATTTTCAGTTCCCTGCATGACCAGCATATCATCAGCCGGGCGATAAGGCCCGCGGATATTGTCTGCCACCATATAATAAGCATAAGACGCATCCCAGCCATAAATATTGGAAGCCGCCATATAATACCTGCCCTTATATTTAAACATGCAATTGCCTTCGCGGCTGGCTCCTTTAAAAACCTGGGTACAGTCCAGCAATCCCACCTTTCCGTCTTTTACCCCGATTTCAGAAACATAGATCCTGTTCCTGCCTTTCCCGTAAGAATACACCAGGTAGGACCTGCCCGTATCTTCGTCTGTAAATACGGTCTGATCGCCGGTATTGGTGGTACCAATCATCGGCTGCATATTGATACGCTGGTGCCATGTAAATGTTGCGGCCGGCGCATCGGACAAGGCTACCAACACCTGGTTGCCGAACTGTACAAACATAGCATATTGCTTCAGCTTCTTTATATAAGCCACACCCAAACGTCCTACCCAGGTTACACGCATACTCTTTTCAAGATCAGCTCTTGTCAATACATCTCCCTCAAAAGTCCAGTTAACCAGATCGGTAGAAGTATAACAGGTTACGGATTGAAAAGTATCGTGCGCGTAAGTTACAGAAGGATCAGCACGATATGCCTCCGCTTCTTTATAATAAGCGCCATACCAGTAATATTTTTCAATACCTGTAACAGGATCTTTAAACCTGGAAATGCCACCGCCCTGGCTGTAAACAGGCTGCCCGTCTTTCGTGTTCCAGAACTGATCATTCTTTATATTTTGCATCTGTGCACCTGCAGTATAAACGACACATGCTGCTACCAGGCTAAATATCATCAGCCTGAAAGAAAAAAAATAATATATAATTTTGTTTATCATTATTATTTATTGCAGGGGCGTTAAAGTAACAGGCCCCGAAAGCCCTGATGCGACCGGTTTCCAGTGCGATGCATCAAATAAGCCATTCTTCACATTCTCCGGCTTTCGTGCCGGCATATTGGTATTGTAAAATATTTTCCAGGGGATATGATTCCTGTCCATATAGGATATCCTGTTGGCCATTAAATTAGCCACTACGATTTCCAGCTTATTCTTTGGCTGAAAGGCTGAAGCAGGAATAGTAACCGTAAACGACGGACCGATCAGTATACCTGCCTTTTTACCATTTAATACTATTTCAGCCGTTTCATGCACATTACCGAGGTTTAGCAGGTACGCTTTAGCCGGATGCGGCTTATCAAATTCATATGTATATTTAGCTATACCTGAAAAGTTCTTAACCGCTTCCCCTTCCAGCGCTGTCCACGGGCCGGGTTTGTCAAGCAATACTGAAGGAGGTAATGCCGGGCCTCCTTCCATAAAGTCAAGCTTCCATTTACCATTTAAAACCACCGCTTCCCCAGCAGGAGACTGGTAAGGATAAAGCGAACCTGTTTTCCTGGCATGATAGGCCTGCACAATTAACGATGCGTAAGGTTCTAATTGCACCCATACTTCTATACCTCCGTTAGCTGCTTTCCTGGTTTTTGCTATTCCTTTCTGATCACTTGCAGGATCGAATAAAGCCACGGAAGCCGCATGATCCGCCAGCCTTATCCACTCTTCAACCTTATGATCCGTACGGTTATTGATAAAATAGAAATGTCCCTGCTGGTTTTTGCGGCGCAATACATATACGGATCTGTCACCGGGTTTTTCAGCCCTTGCATTCGCATAGCGCATTAATGCTTCGGTATCTCCACTTATAAATATTTTTCCTTTTCCAAAAGCAGCTTTAGTGGCGATACCTTCTTTTTGAAGATTCAGCTGAGCTAAAAATGTGGTCAGCTTTTTCCGCCGTTCGGGCACGTTATTCAACCCCGGAACATCAGCAGGAAAATTTTTATACACCAGCAAGGTAGCGCCGGCCTGCACCAGCTTTATTATTTTGTCGAGAGATGCGTCATTGATCAGTTGATTACCCGGCAACAGTATAGCCTTGTACGCATTGCCGCCAGTAATTATTTTACCACCAGAAAAATTAAATTGCTGCAGTTGCCTGTCTGAAAAGAAATCGAAGCTATATTCTTTCTCTGTCATTTCCCGGGATACGTGCTCAAAACCTGTCTGTTCAAAATTCTTCTCCATACCATCAAAGTGCTGCAGGAGGTCTTTGCCCGGCCGGGCATACCGATCGGTAATGGGATAATACAAAAGGATATCATTATCAGGTTTCCCGCTTTGTAAAAAAGACTGCACCCTTGCCACATATTTATTCAGCGCATGAAAGTGACGCCATTGAGGGTTTTCGGGCTGAAAATGAACTGCGGCATAAAACAACCAGCCGGGCCATGCGGCCTCTTTGGGCGAATATTCCGTACCGTGATAAAAGATATGGTTAACACCTCCCAGAAAGAAAAGATCCAATGCCTTTTTTACATCGCCCCAGGATGACAAGAAATGTTCGTTCAGCCATGTTGCCGATTCTGACGAGACCAACTGCTTGCCGGTAACATTGGCGGCAGATGTGGCAAACTTAAAACGCAGCACATCATTGCCTTCTGTTTCGGGAATATCGACCACGCTATACAAATCTAAAGTATTAGCAGGTGACCCATGACTTTGATTGCGCAGCATTTTACCTTTACCTCCGGCCCATTTTTTCCATTCAATTGTAAAATGTTCCAACAGCAGCTCGTCAATTACAGAACGATAATCGTAAATAACACGGCTGTTCCTTTCGGCATCGGAACGCCCGAATAAAGCCGGCAATTCGTTCCGTAAATCGTAGCCCCTGCGGTTTTCAAACTCCTCAAAAAAAGCAGGGGTCCAGTTCGCATCGCCGCGGGCATCATCCACTTCGTAAGAATCATTAAAGAAAGATCGCAGGTAGCTGATGTCATATCCTTTAAAAGCTTCATCGAAGCGCTTAAAATAATGCTGCGCTGCCTCCCTGGAAAAATGGTCGATGGCATAGCCCTCTCCGCCCGGCGCTGCACGTTCTACCATTTTACCATGTAATCCTTCAAATAAAGCATACAATGTCCATTCCGGCGAAGTAGCAGGAGCCACCCACTGCAGTTTCCCCGCAGCATCTACCTTATCCGTAAGATTGATCGCTTTGCCGCACTTATCATAAGCCATTAAAGCCACAAGCGGCAGCCTGCCCGGGAACTGAACCTGGTCCAGCGCCAGCTCCTGTAAATTTGTATTTTCAGTAAGCGGATTTTTTACCGTTTCAACATTCACGCGCCTTCCATTAGCCGTTCGAACAAATCCTTCCCGTTCAAACACCACCGGTTCTTTTAGCTGCTGTCCTGCGTCTACAGTGGACACTTTATTAAAGATACTCTTACTGGCATCAGCATCTTTTACCCAGGGGCCACCAAAAGGCCAACCGGTTCCATTGGCCAGGTCTACACCCAAACCAAGCCGCTTACTTTCTTTAAGCGTATAAGCAAAAAGCTGCATCCAGCGTGGTGACAGAAACGGTACAAAGTTTTTTTCCTGGCCATAAATACCATAGATAGGTGTTATTTCCACCCCGCCAAGCCCCGCATCCTGGTATTGTTGCAGGTTCCAGCTGAGGCCGGCTTCGTTTACCGCACTGCCTTCCCACCACCAGCGTGTCCAGGGTTTATTCTGCTGCGTAACAGCAGGCCATTCTATTTGCGCATTGCCCTGTACCAGCATAAAAAACAAGAATAAACACCAGCCCGCTTTCAGGATCAGGATATGCGTGCCGGGTTTTGATCTTATATCAGCCATTACTCAATAGATTTAATTTTTCAGCGCTGCATCTGCAAAACAATTCATTACACTTGAAAGTACGTTTATCCTATATCAATACTCCCGGGGAAACAACAGCAATAATCGTTTTACTTCAATATCATCTATACAACATTTTAAACTGTTGCCTGTACGTAAAATTAAAGTTCCTGTCAAAACAGCAATCCTGAACTGTCCTGTTTCTTTTAATATGAAAAATGCCGCCTTTTAAAGCGGCACTTTTTATTGAGTTTACCAGTTTAATAGCCCGGGTTTTGCCAGGCTTTTTTCTGATCAGCCGATAAATTACTTCCGTCTTCATTTAATAAGCCATCAATAAAGGATTGTGGAACAGGACGCAATTCGTGTTTGTTCGTTGTGATATTAGGTGCCGCTTCAGGATTAAAGGCTTTGGCACGCTTGATCAAAGTTCCCGTACGGGATAAAGTTTCCCAACGTTGCCACTCTCCTAATAATTCGCGGGTGCGCTCGTTAAGAATAAAGTTTAAAGCACGGTCGAAATTACCTGAAGCGCCGATTTTTGCAAGAACTGCTTCATCCTCTGCCGGCAAATTTGCAGGAAAAGATGTTAGCAATAAGTTGGATGCTGCTGTAGTTACCGGAATTGTGGGATTAGACAAATAATACGTATTCATATCCAAGTTAGAATTAATAAAATTTGTTGCAGCTGATCCTGTATTTAAAGAATTTACTTTAAAAGCCTGCGAGCCATCGCTATAAAAAGACCTGTTTTCACCACTTTTCCATTGTGCCCGTGCCCGAACAACATTGATGTCAGCCATGGCCTCACCATATTTTTCCTGGCGTGCGTAACATTCGGCGCGTACCAGGTAAGTTTCTGCCAAACGGGCCATTGTTACATCACGATGCGCATCTCCTCTTTCGGCAGTTCTGGAACCATCATCTGTTTTATTGATACCGGCAAAAAAATTACAAATAGGCTGATTTTTAAATGTTGGAGCAACATATTGACCGTTTTGATAAAGTACCAATGAGTTGGGCGCATATTGCCCCACTTTAGTGGTCAGCGATCCTGCTGTTGCAGTTTGACGAGATCCTACCTTCCACTCAGGCAAACGGCTATTGTCATCTTTCCAGTTAGGCACCTGTATCGCTGCGCCAAACTTATACCCATCATAAGTGCGATCATCCTTTGTATTTAAAATCATAACAACAGCCGGATCGCCTAATTGAAGTCCTTTTTCATTGGTACCTACAATGGTATTTATTCCATAAACCGTTTTAAAGGTTTTCCACATACGCGCATCGTTTACATGATCGTAAACGGCATAACTATACTCGGTAGGACGGCAACGCTGAAAGTCCATGCTGCCTATCCATACGCCACGTCTCACCCAACCTCCTGAGAAACTGGAAAACTGGGGAGAGAAATAGTTATAGGTACGGTTTCCAAAACGTCCCACTGTGCTCGCATCTGCATTATGGCCTGCGGCCATTAATATTTCATCCAGTTGCTCGTTAGGACAATCAACACCCGTCCAGTTAGCGTACAAATCGCTATAATTAGGGGTTAAAGCCCCTCTTGCATTTATTGCGTAAGTACAGGCAGCAATTGCTTCCGTAAGATCTGCCTGCTTATACTGGCTGTTCCAGCTACTGCAACGTTCTGAGGCACGGAATAATAAGGCTTTAGCCAGGAAATGTGCTGCAGTAGCTTTAGTCCAGGTAATTCCTTTGCCATATGTATATACTTCCCCTTCAAAAAGTTCATACGCTTTACGAAAATCTGAAATGACCTGGGCCCAGGATTGCTCTTCGGTAGAACGGGTAAAATTGCGTACAACACTTTGTACAGGTTCTGTTTGAAGCACTACACCACCATACTGCGCCGTAAGGCGGTAATAGTTATATCCGCGTAAAAAATGTGCATGGGCTAAACAACGGTTACGTATTTTCTCATCGGTAATATAAAGTGGCGCATAGGCAATAATAGTATTGGCAGATGCAATGCCATAATACATTTCATCCCAAAGCGCTGCCGGAGAGGTTGCATTTCCATTGGCGGCGCCCATGGCGGTAGTTGCATGTATAGGGCCGAAACGGTTGTCATAGGTGTTCCACATTTCGTTGGTTAAATCATTGGCATTCGTAAACTCATCTGTTCCGTAAAGAGTAGTGCCATAAGCCCATTCAAAACCAAAGTGCCATCGGATATTACCATAAAGGGATATCGTTAATGCCTCAATACCTTCAGGTGTTTTTAAATAATCTGTTGAGTATTGATGGTCCAATACCTCATCAAGAAAGCTTTTTTTACAAGCGCCGAGTGACAAGGCCGTAATGAATAAAAGACCCAATTTTATATTTTTAATCGTATTCATTTTCTTTGTTTTTATATTATTCCTTTACTGCTATTTCGCTATATGCTACATTCGCTAAAAGCCAACCGAAAGCCCTACAACAAAACCGCGGTTGAAGTAGGTGGCATCTGTATCAAAATCATACCAGCTTAACGATTGATAAATATTACCTGGATTTAATGCCTGGCCGTATAATTTTACATTATTGAGCCCGATTTTTGAACACAGGTTTTTAGGTACGTTATAACCTAAAGAGATATTGCGAATTTTAATAAATGAAGCTTTCTTAAATCCGAGAAGTCCAGAAAACTGGTCCTGAGACCCCGAAGATGCCTGTCCTAAAATAGGTTTCTGGAACTCGGCACCGGGATTATCAGGAGTCCAGTAATCTACTTCGCGTTGATTACTATGCGCTGTTAACGCTTCGCCTCCCACATTAGCAGTATACCCCATACGACCGTAAAGACTCATTGCCAACTCAATATTTTTAAAGCTAAAGGAGTTGTTCCAGCCCAGGGTCCACTTCGGATTGTTGTTACCAAGTACCACTCTATCATCGATAGTCATTTTGTGATCGCCATTCTGATCTTTGGGTCGAACATTTCCAGGTGTAAATTTATATCCATTAGCATTCCATAAAGCCATTTCTGCCAGATCTTCCGGTGTGTCTTGCCACAATCCCAGGTTATCATACCCATATAGCACATTGATCGATCTTCCAATAAACCAGGCATTATCCACCATATCATTTTTTCCGTAAGCCAACTCCACTATTTCATCCTGTTGCCATGCTGCATTAAAACTGGACTCCCATAAAAAGCCACTTTTTGTTTCTACAGGAACAAAGTTTAAGGTAACTTCTACGCCGTGATTCTTTGTTTTACCTATATTGCTGTAGATGTTAGGAAAACCCGTTAATGTAGGGATGTTTACCAGCATCAACAGGTCAGAGGTATTGGATTTGTAGACATCAATACTCCCCCCCACTCTGCCTTTAAGAAAATTAAAATCTAAGCCCAGGTTATACTGGGTGGTTTTTTCCCATCCTAATCTAGGATTGGCCAAAGTAGTCTGGCTGGCTGAGTAATAAGGTTCGTTAGTAGTAAAACCAATCTGGTTGCTCATACCGTTAAATGGAAGATAGATAGAAGAAATAAGTCCTCTTGTACCATACGGGTCCACAGCAGCATTACCGGTTGTACCAAAACCTAAACGTAGTTTCAGGTTATCAATCCAGCTAATATTTTTAATAAATTCTTCATTATCCAAACGCCAGGCCAGTGCTGCGGAAGGGAAAAAGTCTATTTTACTTGTACTGTCTCCTAATTGTGAGGCCCCATCCCAACGGCCCGATACGGTTAATAAATAACGGTTATCAAAACCATAGTTTAAGCGAACCATATAAGAGCTCAGCTGGCGCTGATTAATCCCTGAACTCATCCCTGCTTTATTGTTAGGGTTAGTTATATCAACCGATCCCATGGCATTCCATAGAAAGGAAGGTTTAGAGATGTTGCTGGCCGTCATTGATGAGTTTTCGATATTCCAGGAAGAAGCTGTCTGTAATAACGTAGCCCCTACCTTATGTATGCTGGCAAAAGTGCGGTCGTAAGTGATCATATTATCCAAAGTCCATGAAAAATCACGGCGGTTCTGCAGGCGTGCATAGTTAACGCCGGCACTTCCGTTCGCGTTTACTCTTAAAGAAGAAGTGCCGTCAATATAAACACCTTCCCTCCAGTGGCGGAAATCAGGTCCAAAATTCAGTTTATAACTCAATCCCTTTAAAGGGTCCCATATTTTTCCAGCTTCCAGCGTAGCGGAAAAATTACCCAGGGCACGTAATGTTTGTGATAGCTGTGTGCTTTTTTCCCATTCATTCATTATGCTGTAAATGGCGCTTTCTCCACCCGGATTAATAACCAGGTTCCCATCATTATCAAAAGGTACTGACATATTGTAGAGCGACTTAGCTGCTCCGTAAATAGCATTAGGCGCTGTTCCACTACGGGCGCCCAATGTAGACATACCATAGTCCTGCTCGCCCCACGAAACATTTAAAGATGCGGCCAGCTTGAACCAGTCAACCGGAGTAATATTGATACTGAGTTTAGTGGTATAACGTTCGTATGACTGTCCTCTTTGAGTACCTTTATTATTTAAATATCCAAATGATCCGTAGGCATTCATTTTATCCGAACCGCCGCTTGCGCTTAAAACATGCTCGGAAGTAATACCGGTTTGCGTCACAAATTTAGTCCAGTCGGTATTGGTTACTTTTGAAGGATCCCAGGTACCTCCGGCCCATCCTTTCAGCACATTATCCCTGGATGTCTGACGGTCTAACGGGCTATCAAAAATCAATTTATCATTTGCCTCTGTTGGGGCATTGGGGTTTGCATAAAGCGTTGGATTAAGGTTGTACGCAGCCCAGCGCCGGAATTCAATAAAGTCAGCAGCGCTCATTGAAGGTGAACGATCTACTATTTTAGATGTTGTTATTGTTCCATCATAATTCAAATTGAAGCGACCTGATTTTCCCTGTTTGGTGGTAACAATAATAACGCCGTTTGCACCACGTGAACCATAGATCGCAGTGGCAGAGGCATCTTTAAGGATATCGATAGATTCAATGTCTCTGGGGTTTAATGTTTCAATCGACGAAGCAGACATCAAAGGCACTCCATCTACCACATACAACGGCGAATTACTTGCCGATAAGGAACGATTTCCACGAATACGAACACTTCCAATAGTTCCCGGCCGTTCGCTTGATTTAATATCAACACCTGCAGCTTTTCCCTGTAGAGCTTCTATAGCGTTGTTTACAGGACGGTTTGTTAAAGCTTCGGCACTAACGCTCGCCACAGCGCCTGTAACATCCGATTTTTTCTGAGTTCCATAACCGACAACTACAACCTGATCCATTTCAGAAATCATGGTTTTTAAAATAATAGTAGGCGTCTTATCATTCACCACTACCTCCTGTGTTTCAAATCCTACATTGGAAATTACCAATGTTGAATGTAACGGTGCGTTGATCTTAAAGACACCATTATCATCTGTCACAACCGTCATCTCACTTCCTTTCAGTTTAACACTGGCCTTCACAACCGGTTTAGCCGTTTCATCCAGAACAGTGCCGGTAACCGTGACTGGCTGTTGGCCTAATAAAAACAAAGGCAAACAAAAAATGGCTACTGTTAAGAACAGCCTGCAGCAAGCATACGTCTTTCGTTTCATGTTCATTTTATTTAAGGGTTCTTCTATACAGATAAAAATAAAAAACAGGTTTTTCATAAAAAAGCTTCTTCCTTTATACTACAACATAAAGCCATTGAAATAAAACCGGGGCAATAACAATACTGGCTTACAATCCTTATCTAAGGTAAAGTGTTGGTAAAATTCAGGCATCCTGTTCTATCCTGAAATCACTGCTGCAAGTAGCAGAAAGGCGCACCAGATAAGGTTTAGCCTCAAAAAAATATTTGCAATATTGACAAATATCCGGGAAAATAAATCCCTGGATAGGGTTCAACTGGTCAGCCTGAAATCGCCCTTCTTAATATAGCGTCCCCATCGGCCTTTGCCAGTGGCATATCTGCTCCAGTTTGTTTATGCACTAATTGCGCAGGCGTTACAGTATGAAGATAATGATACACACGGTCCAGTACCTGCTTCACTTTTTCGGTAGTGGTTTCCCCGTAAGGAATATCATAATCCGGCTTCATAAGATGCAACGGCATGGTAGCATCATTGCCTTTACCGGTAACATACTGTGCTGCAGCCATACCGGCTGGCATTAAAGCAATTACAAGTAAGAACGCTTTACTGATCCTGATAAGCATCATCTCCATTTAGGAGTTAGGCTGATAAGTATTAAGGCATGTAAAACACTTCTTTAAGCGGCACCGATACAGGCGAATGGTCAGGGTTGGTTTCCATAATATCGGCCATATAGGCCCACCATTTTTTCATTACAGGATGCGAAGGAAGATCGTCCATTGATTTACCCTCTTCCAGCTTCAGCACACCCAGCAGGTCATTGGTATCGCTGTCCAGGAAGATAGCATAATCGCTCACCCCGGTTTCCTTCAGCAGGACCGATAACTCGGGCCATAGCGCATCATGTCTTTTCTTATACTCGGCTTCATAGCCTTTGAATAGTTTCATTTTAAAAGCAAGTCGTTGCATGTAACAGGTTATTGAGTTAAGATCATTACAAAAGCAGCTATAATAACCGCCCAATGCTTACAATCATTCCTCAAGATAATAGGTTTCTTATTCCGGGGCATCCTGATCTGTCCTGAAAAAAAGGATGGAATGGGGCAAACGCATTTTAAATTCAATCCTAAAACTATGCATAGGGTTAAATAAATATTCCCCTTTCATGGGTTAACGGGGTACAATACATTCTTTATAATCCTTGCACCACTTAGGAGCTTAATAACCGGGCAAATAAGCCTGCTGAAAATTCAGGGAGTGACAGGAAGCATAAAAGCCTCCAATATCAGAGGGGTTTGCGCTGAAGGATGCAGCAGCTAAGTCCAGATATACTGTATTTTTTGCTTTGACCCGAGTTATCTCTAACCAGGATCAGACCTGCAGATGAGAATACCTGTAAGCCCATAAAAGAGAAAAACAAGCAATAGTCATGTATAGATTTTCTTTACAGGTCAATTAATTTACACCGCTCACATAAATATTTTGATGATAACGCCAACATCGGCGAATTATTACGGCCGCCTGATTCGTGCCTTTATGAATCAGAAAAATGTTATGCCATCAATGCACCACTTTACCGCCTCCTAGGGCCGGAAAGGAAAGTCTGTATTTTCTATATGCTCCTTCTGCATGATCGTAGCGATTTCAGATACAATGCCGGGATGAGCGGCGGCTACATTATTTTTTTCAGCAGGGTCTGTATCAAGATCATATAATTCTATCGGAGTAGCGGTTTCCATTGCCTTTAACCGTACGGCTTTCCAGCGGCCCATGCGTACTGCCTGTTTGCCTCCCTGCTCATGAAACTCCCAATACAAATGATCATGCTGCTTTTGTTTGCGCCCCAGCAGTTCCTGCACAAAAGATATACCATCAATACCGGCCGGAGCTTTGGTTCCTGCCAGCTGTGCGCATGTGGGCAATACATCCCAAAAGGCGCCAATGTACTTAGACTGTGAACGGGGTTTTATTGTACCAGGCCAGTATGCAATAAAAGGCGTTCGGATACCGCCTTCATACAGATCTCTTTTAAAACCCCGGAAGCCGCCATTGCTGCTGAAAAAAGCAGGGTCATTGCCCCCTTCCTTATGCACACCGTTATCACTTGCAAAAATGATCAAGGTATTTTTGTCGATACCTAATTGTTCCAATTGCTGTTTGACTTCTCCTACGTACAGATCCAACCGGCTGACCATTGCCGCATAAGCTGCACGGGGATAAGCCTGCGGCTGATACCCTTTGCCAGCCCAGCCGCTTGCAACAGCTACAGGCTGCTCGTTAAACATTTTTTTATAAAAAGTAAATAAGGAATCATTCTGTGGTAACTGCAATGCCGCGTGCGGCAAAGTGTACGACAGAAAAAGAAAAAACGGCTCGCTGCTGTTGCTTTCAATAAAAGCTTTTGCCTTATCATGAATGAGCTGTGCGGAATACACCTGCTGATCCTGCGGTGAGTTGGGCAGATCTACCCTTGTATTGTTGTGCCATAAATGATCGGGAAAATAGTCGTGCGCCAGCGATTGACAATTATATCCATAAAACTCGTCAAAGCCCTGCCTGACAGGATTTCCAGGGGTTTCGATGTAACCCAGGCCCCACTTTCCAAAGCAGCCGGTTGCATAGCCTGCATCTTTTAGAACTTCAGCAACCGTAACCGCATCTGCCGGTAATGGCCATTGCCCCTCCGGTGAGGTGGCTTTATTACCCCGGACAGGCGTATGGCCCGTATGCTGGCCGGTCATCAGCGATGAGCGGGATGGCGCACAAACAGAAGTGCCGGAATAGAACTGGCTAAACTTCATCCCCTGGTGTGCCAGGAGATCAATATTAGGTGTTTTTATTTTCTGTTGGCCGTACACTCCTATATCACCAATGCCTAAATCATCGGCCAGTATGAAAATGATATTGGGCTGTTTAGGCTGTTGCTGCGCCGCAGCTGAAAAACTATAAATAAGTAATATTAAAAAAACAGGCAGGATACTTTTTTGATTCATAAAGTAATTACAATTAATTTTCAACAGTGGGTACAACAAGAATAGGGATCTGTGCCTCATGTAAAATCCTTACAGAAGTTTCACCATTTAATAAACGGGATAGTGCCCCATGGTGACGCATACCTACTACAATCATTTCCGCGCCCGCTTCCCGTGCATAGTTTACCACTTCATCTTCCACAGACCCAAGCAGGATATTGATAGCGGCAGGTTTTACCGGAAGCGGTTCAACCAGTTTCTCTAATTGCTCTGCTGCAGTTTTCTTATAAGTATCGATCAATTCCATTTCATTAGGTAAAATAGCCGGTTCAATAGCACCCAGCGGATCCATGACATTCACTCCTGTATAAGAGCCAATAGGTGGTATGACATGCACAAGATGCAATTCAGCATTTAGCTTACGGGCTATCTCAACGGCCTTGTTTAAAACAATTTCTGTTTTTTCCTGCAGGTCTAACGCTGCTATAATTTTATTCATACTGTTTATTTATATGGATTATGTAATTTAGTTCAGGATATAAAGCTACTACATTGAAACAAGATAAAGAAGTTTGGCTGAGAGGCGAAATAGTAGATGGTGTTACACCATTGCTGCAGCCTGTTGCCCATGCGATGCTGCAGGCACAGGAAGAGATTAACACGCTGATGGAAGATTTCCCTGATGAATTGCTCTGGAATCAACCTGCAGGCTGTGCCCCGCCGGCTTTTCACCTTTTACATATTGCAGGTGTATTAGACCGGCTGCTTTGTTATGCAGCAGGAAAAAGCCTTACGGATGCGCAGTTGCAATACCTGAAACAGGAATCTGTGCCGGCAGCTACAACAGTAAAACATTTATTGCAACATTTTAATAATCAGGTTATCATAACCATCGAACGCCTGAAACAATTTACCGTACAAGATTTAGCATCATACAGAGGAGTTGGACGGGCTGCCCTGCCATCGACAGTAATAGGGCTTTGCACGCATGCAGCCGAACATACCATGCGCCATACAGGACAATTGCTGGTAACCGTTAAAGTGCTTACACAATTGATAACGGGCCGTCAAAGTTCCTGAATAGCCTTCAGCTATCTTCAATTTTGCCGGACAGCCTTTATAAAACGGATGAATTATAATTGATACACATTATTATATAATTTTAAAAAGGAAAATACTGGTGTCATGAGCTTATTGAATATATATACGGGTGGACAGCAAGAATATTTGAAAAGACTGAATATCATCTATACAAAGCTTGTTGAAAAAATAAATAAGGATGCCGAACTTTCGCCTCAAGAAAAATCTAAAGCCAGGGAGCATGCTTTAAAAGATTTAAAGACCAACAAAAAGAACAGCATCAGGAATTCTTATTAGCCCGTTACTTTCATTATATCCGTCGCTGCAGTTTTCGGCTTAAATCTTGTATTATGCTTTATTATTTTAATACAGATATCATGAAGAAAGCTTATCTATTAACCGGAGCCGGATTATTTATCGCAGCAGGAACAGCTGCTTATTTTGCCTGCCGTAAAACCATACCCACAGGAATTAAAGCAATTAATCACTTTAAAAAGGAGCGGTTTGCCGGGAAGTGGTATGAAATTGCCCGGCTTGATTATCGGTTTGAAAAAAACATGAGCCATGTTACAGCTGCCTATACCCCAAATGAAGATGGTACTATAAAAGTTACCAATACCGGTTATAATTATAAAACATATAAACAGGAGCAATCTATAGGGAAAGCAAAATTCGCCGGTAATGAAGAAGTAGCTATGCTTAAAGTGTCTTTCTTTGGACCCTTTTACGCAGGTTATAATGTAATTGCTATTGACGATAATTACCAGTATGCTTTAATATGCGGCAGAAGCAGGGATTATTTATGGCTGCTATCAAGAGAAAAAACAATGCCTGAAACGGTAAAAAATGAATACCTGGCCATTGCGGAAAAAGCAGGCTTCGATATTTCAGAACTGGTATGGACCAGGCAATTATAGCTAAAAAATTCCCGTAGCCTTCACAGAATGATACCAGATTCGCATTTTTCAAATAAAAATAATGGAAATAATTCATCCCGGCTCTTACGAGCTGCTTTCTGCTGCTGAAGCCATACAAATTCAGAAAAAAATGCGGGAACAGATCAATCTCCGGCCTTTTAAAGGTGCAATTCATTATATCGGAGGCGCAGATATATCTTTTAACAAATTTGAAGACACTGTTTACGGAGGTATTGTAATACTGAAATATCCCGAAATGACAATAGTTAAAAATGTATCAGTTGTTGCACAAACCAAATTTCCTTATATATCCGGATTATTGGCATTCAGAGAAGTACCTGCATTGTTAATGGCCTGGAACAAACTGGATATAAAGCCTGACCTGATGGTACTTGACGGTCAGGGAATTGCTCATGAAAGACGCATGGGCATCGCAACGCATTTTGGATTGCTTACAGATGTACCTTCTATTGGTTGTGCCAAATCCAGGCTTACCGGCACTTTTGAAGATCCACCTGATACAGTATTTGGCTCATCACCCCTGATGCATAAATCGGAACAGGTAGGTGTAGCGCTCAGGACGAAGGTAAATTGTAATCCTGTATTTGTGTCTCCCGGCCATAAGATTAGCATTGAACAAAGTGTGGATATTATTAAGCACTGTACCAGGAAACACCGCATTCCCGAGCCTACGCGCCTGGCCCATTTACTCGTTAATGAAGTACGCATCGGCCATAAAACTATTAATCGTAATACTTTATTTTAAAGTTTTCAGGGGAAAGCCGTATCAGTTGAATACAAAGCTTTTATAGAGATTATCCAAAAAGTCAGGTAACAATCGGGTAACGGTGCTCATTGTTTTTCTTTTTCAACGTTTCCTTATATTATCAGGCTTCATGTATAAATAATAGTAGTCAACATATTTTTTTATGATTGATTTTTGGGGCTTGAATGTTTCAGATATTTCCTGCATTTTCACGCTACACATTGATAATTGCAATAATTACAAAAATACAGAAAAGCTGATGCCGGTAACATTGACTTTTCTTGATTGTTTTACAGGTTTCATAGTTGCGAAATAAAAGAACGTTCCATACTTTCAAATTTTTGAAAGACTTTCTGCACACCCTTACCAGCTTTTCATTAAGAACTTTTGCCTAAATCCAAGCCGTCAAGATCCGGAGGCAGTAGCATCAACTGGTGCTGATTGTACATTTCAACGATGAAATTGGTAGAGAAACTTAAAAAGATTACCTGTTGCGAAAAATAATTTCCCGATCTCGTAAACACTAAAGATCAACCTGCTTTTAGCTTTGCACTCCCTTAACAAAGTATTAAGGTTTTATTCACCAAAAGAAGTTGCAATGTTTAAACAAAAATTAATCAAATTTTCTATCCTTCTATTTTGCACCGTGATGATTTTAACCGCATTCACAGCGAGCATTTTTGCTCAAACAAAGCAAGCGGGCATTATCGAAGGCAGGATATTAAGCGCTGATAATAAGCCACAACAAAATGTGATCCTGGTGTTGGAGCCTTTGCAAAGACAAACTATGTCGGATGATAACGGTTATTTTGAATTCAGAAATATTCATTACGGGCAATATACTATTGCTGTTAAATCCCTTGGTGTAACGGCGCAGCCTGTTGCTGTTGAGCTTAACACTCCAAAGATATCTGTTGAAGATATCCGGTTGGCAGAAGTGGCCAGTGTGCTGGACCGTGTGATTGTATCTTCTTCTTACAGGCATGTTAACAAAAACAGCACACAGGTGGCCAGGATGCCGATGACTTACACCGAAAACCCGCAGAACTATGCGGTGATCCCCAGTGAATTGTTAAAAAACCAGTTAGTAACCACCACCGAGCAGGCATTGCTGAATATTCCTGGTGTAAGCAATTTATCCATAGCAGGCGGAAGCGGCGGCTCTACGCTGCAGTTCATGTCGCGCGGTTTCACCAACGGTTCTATTATGTACCGCAACGGTGTATCTACCGGGTATGTAACGCTAACAGACCTGTTCAATGTAGAAAGAATAGAAGCGATCAAAGGCCCTTCTGCTACCTTGTTTGGCGGTAACCAGGGTGCGTCTTACGGTGGTGTATATAATATGATCACCAAGCAGCCGCTGGATGTGAAACGTGGTGAGATTTCCTTTACCACCGGCAGCTACGATATGGCCAGGACTACGGTTGATTATAATACGCCATTAAATGAAGATAAAACCGCTTTGCTAAGATTAAACGGGGTGTACGATAGCAGGAATACTTTCCAGCAGATTTCTCAAAATACAGTAGGACTGGCGCCTTCGCTTTTGATAAAAGCAACTGACCGGCTGACGCTGCATTTTGATGGATATTACTTCCGCAGTGCCCGCCCCATCATACTTTTCGGCTTTGAAGCGCCTCCCGGAGGAGGAGGAGGTACTACTGATTATCAGGGAAATGTATCAGCTCTTGGATTGGACCCTAAAAACGCTTACGCTTATCCCGATTTTAACAGTACCCAGCAGACCATAGCCATAAGTGGTATGGCAGAATATAAACTATCTGACAAGTGGACCTCCCAGACCAACTTTTCAATGGCCCGGAATAATAATGTAACGCATTATATTTCGCTGCTTGCAAAAAAGAAAAGCGCAACGGATACCACCTGGATTCGCAGAAGCGTATTAGATATCCCCAGCAGCCAATTGTACACACAGCAATTTCAACAGAATTTTATCGGCGATTTCAACATCGGTAATATGCGCAACCGTTTGTTAGTTGGACTGGATTATTTCAGAAGCAATGTGCTTGGAGCCAGGGCCAGCGCCTTATACGACTCCATACCTACTACTGCCACAACCGCACAACTGTTTATTAAAGAAGCAAAAGTTGATGCGCTGTTCCCCAATGCCAATTATGGCGGTAACAGAAGTATCCAAAACAGCTACGGCTTATATGTTTCTGAAGTGCTGAACGTTACAGACAAGTTGTTGCTGATGGCAAGCCTGCGTATTAACAGGTACACGGCAGTAAACCAATACCAGCAAACCTCCTACTCCCCCAAGCTGGGTATTTCCTATCAAATTATTGACAATGCCCTTTCTGTATATGCCAACTATAACAACGGGTACTCCAACGTTGCAGGGCAGGATTCCCTTGGCAATTCCCTAAAACCTACTTACGCCAACCAATTAGAAGGAGGAGTGAAATTTGACGCCTTCCACCATCGCCTTACGGGTACTGTTAGTGTTTATGATATTAAAGTGTCCAATGTTCCCAGGGCGGTGGGCACCTATTTTATACAGGATAACGAGCAGAGAAGCCGTGGAGTAGACGTGGATATACTGGCCAATCCCGTTCCGGGCCTGAACATTGCAATGGGTTATGGTTACAACGATATCCGGTATGAAAAATACTATGGTCCCACGCAAACAAGCATCGAAGGTAACCGGGTGCCGGGCGCACCCTATCATGCCGGTAATATGTGGGTGAACTATGGAATCACTTCCGGCCCGCTCAAAGGCTTCGGTTTGGGTGCAGGGGGTAATGGACAAAGCAGCAGCTTTACCATCAACACTAATAAGATTACTTTGGACGGGTATACCGTTTTTGGTGCAAGTGCTTTCTACGATGCCCCGAAATTCAGGGTTACGACTAAAATAGATAATATTGCCAACAAGAAATATTTTACGTACAATGCATGGCTGAATGCCGGACCAACGAGAATGTTGCTGTTTAATGTTACTTACAGGTTCTAAATTAGTCATTTGTAATTATAAATGTTGGACTGTTACAAAGCAGTCCAACATTTGATTTTAAATCAATAATGATACGGTCAGTTTTTACTATACTCGTTTTTTTTGTAAGTGCAGCCTGTATAGCCCAGGACTCTTTGTTTACCGGAACAAAGCACCAGCTATATTCCAAAGTCTTAAAAGAAGAAAGACCTTATCGCGTAGCGCTTCCTAAAAGCTATACCGATAAAAAATATACCCCCGCAAGCTATCCTGTTTTATATGTGCTGGACGGAGAAATGGCTTTTGAATACTACACCGCCATTGTTCGGTTTTTAAGCAAGGGCGTATATGCCAGCATCCCCGAAATGATAGTGGTAGGTATTGATAATACAGATAGGACCAGAGACCTTACCCCTACACCAGCATCCAAGCGTTCGCCCGATGATGCTTCCAAAATATTATTTACCGATAGCGGCGGCGGAGAAAATTTTATACAGTTCATCGGTACAGAATTAATGCCTGCTATTGACAGCGCTTACAGAACGAATGGCTATCAGCTATTTGCCGGCCATTCTTTCGGAGGGTTACTTGCTACCTATACTTTATTGAACCACACCCATCTTTTTAATGCCTACCTGGTACATGATCCCAGCCTCTGGTGGGATCACCAATATATGTTAAAGCAAACCGCTCAACTGCTGCCGGGTATCCAATTTAAAAATACAAGAGTATATGTTTCGCAGGCCAATAATGAAGACAAAGGATCGTTTGATGACCATTTTGAAAGCATTAAAGCTTTTCGCCACATTTGCGATTCAATAAATAATCAGACACTGACATTACAATACAGGTTTTACGAATATGAAGATCATGGTACGCTTCCGCTGCCTGCTACTTTCGACGGGCTCAGGTATATTTTTGATGGATTCCGGACCGATTTTAAAAAAATCGCTTCCAATAAGAATCATTTAACAGAAAACTATAAAATTTTCTCTCAAAAAGTAAACTATACTTTTCAGCCGTCTGAGCCCATGCTTGATTTTATAGTAAGCTATTTTAAAAAACAAAATAAAATGGAAGCGGCAGAAGCAGTGCTTAAACAATACCAGCTTCTTTATCCTGAAACAGCACCGCTAAAGCTATAGTATACAATATTTATCATCTCAAACTATCTATATAAATGGCAGTAATTAAAACCAGCGGGGTTCCTTCAAAAAAGAAAAAAGGAAGTTTGTTTAACAGGATCATTGCATGGCTGCACCTTTGGCCCAGCATTGTATCGGGCATTATTGTAGTTTTTGTATGCCTTACCGGCACCATTATAGTGTATAACGAGGAAATCATGGATTATACTGCCGGCGATGCCAAATATGTAACGGTGCCTCATCAGGCCAAACGTATTGCCCATGATGAAATCGTTAAAAAAGTAACCGCCTATGATCCGGATCTGGCTATTTCCGAATTTGTCCTTTTTAAGGATCCTGCAAGAAGCATGCGTATCCGAGCTTTCAATCCCAAGAAAAGAAAGCTGTCAATGGTATATGTAAATCCCTATTCGGGTGAAGTACTGAAAGTGGATAATACGGTCTTCTTCTTTTTTGTAACAGCCCATTTACATGCAGAGCTCCTGGCAGGTAAGGTTGGAGGATGGACCGTAGCCATTGCAACCATCGTATTTGTGATAAGCTGCATTACCGGCCTGGTGCTGTGGTGGCCTAAGAAATGGAACAGAGCTACCCGGCAGGCCAGCTTTACTATTAAATGGAAGGCCCGGTTTAAACGCCTTAATTATGACCTGCATAATGTGTATGGATTTTACTCGCTGCTGGTATGCATGATATTGGGAACAACAGGATTGATTATATTCTTTCATCCATTGATGAACCTAACCATAAAAGCTACCGGCGGAACGCTGGCACATCTGGATGAAGTGCTGCCCAAAATGGATACTACCAAAGCTTCTAAAGACATGGTGTATTTTGCTTACCAGGTTTTGGAAAAAGACTATCCCGAGAAAAAAATGGTCAGCATCTGGAATTTTGACAAGCAGGAACTGGGTGCCTTTGTTTTCACCTCCGGCCACGCCAACCTGAAAAGCACCGAAAACGCCGATATTACTATTTATGACCGTTATACAGGAGAGAAAATAGCGGTTGATAAAAAATATCTTCAGCATGAAAAAACAGAAAACATTGTCTGGCAGCTGCATATGGGGCAATGGTGGGGCTGGGTTGGAAAACTCTCGACCTTCCTTGCCGGCATCGTGGCTACTTCATTACCCATTACCGGCTTCCTGATCTGGTGGGGCAGAAGAAATAAAAAGACCAAAAGAAAGGTAATCGTAAAAAAGCCAGAAACGGCTGCTACAACAGTTCCGGTTTAGTTTTCAGCCAGGCCGATATCAGCAATCGCTTTGGCGGCTACCCACCCGGTGCTCCATGCGTTTTGAAAATTATACCCACCGGTAATACCATCTACATCAATCACCTCGCCTGCAAAAAACAGGTGAGGTATTTTTTTGCTCATCATTGTGGCGGAATCTATCTCGTTTAAGAAGAGTCCACCGGCAGTTACAAATTCCTCTTTAAATGTGGTTTTACCATTAACCGAAAAAGGATAAGCTGTAAGATTCCTTATTAATTCATTCTGAGGTTTAGCCTGCAGATCTGCTCTCCGGCAGCCTTCCGCCACTCCGCTCTGATGCAGGAGGAACTCCCATAAACGTTGTGGCAATCCAAAAGGATTTTTATGATGTAATAATTGAGAACCATTCTCTGTTCTTAATTGCAGCATCCGTTCTTTAAGCGTTTGTTCATTGTATTGTGGTAACCAGCTCACTAAAATATCAAACTGCCAGTTTTTTTCTGCCAGCTCACGCGCAGCGTAGGCACTTAATTTTAGTATGGCCGGACCACTCAACCCCCAGTGCGTAATCAATACCGATCCTTGCTGTTGCATCCGGGTTCCTATAATTTTTACCACCGCATCTGTTACACTTACTCCCATCAATTTCGTTACAGGATGTTGAGGCAAATTGAATGTGAACAAAGACGGAACAGGGGCAGCGAAACTATGGCCGGTGTTTTTCAGCCAGTCGAACATAGAAGCTTTTGGAGCGCCTCCTGTAGCAATGCAGACAAAATCAGCGGTTAGCTTCTGATGTGTTGATGTTTCTAATTCAAAGCTTCCGTTAACAGCGCTAACAGCTTTTATATCACATTGCATCTTTATTTGTATATTGAATTTATCCGCTTCCTTCAATAAACAATCAATAATAGTCTGGGAAGAATCAGTTACAGGAAACATGCGCCCATCCGGTTCTGTTTTAAGTTGTACACCACGTTCTTTAAACCACTCAATCGTATCTTTTGTAAAAAAGTGATGAAACAGTTTTTTTACAAAATTATTTCCGCGGGGATACCGTTTGCTCATTTCTACAATATCAAAACAGGCATGAGTTACATTACAACGGCCTCCACCGCTTATTTTTACCTTTGAAAGGAGCCTGCTGGAACGTTCAACGATCGTCACTTTTAATGCAGTGTTCATTCTTGCTGCATTAACTGCGCAGAAAAACCCGGCAGCGCCGCCGCCAATTACCATGAGGGATTGGGGTTCATGTTTCATAGCCGATGGTCAATAAACGATGGGCTCACTTCAACAGACAAACAAATTACTGTTTGCCCGCTCCGCCTCTTCAATAGGTGCATAGTTGGAAAGTATATCAGCCCTGTCTTTTCTCACACACACGTCATGTTCAAAATGTACAGAAGGTGTGCCATCCTTTGTCTTCACCGTCCAGCCGTCTTTTTCAGTATATACCTCTTTTCTTCCCATGTTAATCATAGGCTCAATAGCCAGTACCATACCCTCTTTAAGCTTTACACCGCTTCCACGCTTGCCGTAATTCGGCACCTGCGGATCTTCGTGCATACTCTGCCCTAAACCATGCCCAACCAGTTCTCTTACCACACCGTAGCCATTCTTCTTTTCTGTATGCTCCTGGATGGCAAAAGCGATATCGCCCATACGATTACCTGCAACGGCTTTTTCAATACCTTTATATAATGATTCTTTAGTGATCTTTACAAGCTGCTGTACTTCTCTGGGCACCTCCCCGATCACGAATGTATAGGCATGGTCTCCATGCCATTTGTTTAATATAACTCCTACATCAATAGAAACGACATCACCATCCTTCAGTTCGTTTTTATTGGGAAATCCATGCACCACCACATCGTTCACCGAAATACATGAATTATACGGATAACCATGATAGTTCAGAAAAGAAGGGACTCCGTTGCGATCTCGTATATATTTACCAATAAACTCATCAAGGGATAAGGTAGTAATACCTGGCGTAAGAATTTTGGCAACCTCGCTTAATGTTTCACTTACCAGCAAAGCGCTCCTGCGCATCAGCTCTACCTGTTCATCTGTTTTAATAATAATCATAACCTGCAAATTTCATAAAAAAACCCGGTATTTTAACCGGGTTAAAGAGATATTAAATGAGATCATTGCTAAATCTGAACTGCAGATGCAGTTTGCCGCCCCTGTATGCGGCCACTTTTCATTAATCCGTCATACTGGCGCATCATCAGCTGTGTTTCGATTTGCTGAAGTGTATCAAGAATTACGCCCACCATGATCAGCAACGATGTACCGCCGAAGAACATCGCAAAGCCCTGTGTCATGCCAAACAGCAATTGGATAATTCCGGGAAGGATGCCCACTAAAGCCAGCATAACTGCACCGGGGAATGTGATCCTGTCCATAATAGTACCAATATAATCAGTTGTCGGCTGCCCTGGCTTTACACCGGGTATAAAACCGTTATTCTGCTTAAGATTATCAGAAATCTGCTTGGGGTTGAATATTAAGGCTGTATATAAGAAGGTAAAGCCAATTACTACTGCAGAGTAAATAAGCATGTACCAGCCGTTGGTATGATCGGTAAACATCTTACCTAATTCGCTGCCACTTTTACCCATCGTAAATAAGGTGGGAATAAAAAGTATTGCCTGGGCAAAAATGATAGGCATTACACCTGCGCTGTTTACTTTTAAGGGTAAAAACTGGCGGGCGCCACCAAACTGCCGGTTGCCTACAATTTGTTTGGCATAATTAACCGGCACTTTCCTTACTGCCTGTATCAGCAATATACATCCCATATTGATAGCAATATATAAAGCGATCTCAATAATGAAAATGAGTATATTACCGGTACGCTCCGAGCGGAATGCCAGTTCCTGTGCAAAAGCCTGTGGCAAACGGGCAAGGATCCCTATCATAATGATCAGGGAGGTACCATTACCGAGGCCTTTATCTGTAATTTTTTCACCCAGCCACATTACAAATAAAGTACCGGCAGTTAATACCACCACCGTGGTCAGTGTAAAATAAGTAACGCCATAACCGGCTATAATTGCCGGGCCAGATGTTTGCTGCAGGTAAGCCACATAAGCAAATGCCTGTACAACGGTAACCATTACGGTTATATAACGGGTGATCTGATTGATCTTTTTACGGCCGCTCTCACCTTCTTTCTGCATTTTCTGGAAAGAAGGAACTAATACGGTCATCAGCTGCACAAAGATAGAGGCAGTGATATAAGGCATAATACCCAGGGCAAAAATGGAAGCCATATTAAAGGCACCACCGGCAAAGGTATTAATGAGATCGAGGATACCATTTTGAGAATGAGATTTGCTCAGTTGCTCTAAAATAATCGGATTGATCCCCGGTAAAGTGATATGCGCCCCAATCCTGTAAACAGCAACAAGCAATAAAGTGTAAAGAATTTTACTTCTCAACTCTTCAATGCTCCAGATATTCTTTAATGTTTGTATAAATTTTTTCACCTGATTTCTTCTTGATTAAACAATCGTCGAATTTAAATGATGCAGCACTCCGGTAGCCCATTTAAATTTTTCAGAATTACTTTACAACTTCTACAGATCCACCGGCAGCTTCAATCAGCGATTTAGCTTTCTCGCTTATTGCATGAACCTTAAAGCTGAATTGGCCCTTCAGTTCACCAGTACCCAATATCTTGATCTTGTCGGTTTTGGCAGCTGCACCTATTGAATATAAAGATTCAAAAGTAAATTCAGTTAAACCATATACTTCAGCATAGTGATCGAACTGGCCTACGTTAAATACTTTATAGGTTATTTTACCTGGATTTTTAAACCCTCTTTTAGGAACACGGCGCTGAATAGGCATCTGTCCGCCCTCATGTGCCATTTTGCTTTTATAACCTGCACGGCTTTGGCCACCTTTATTACCTTTTGTAGATGTGCCACCATAACCGCTTCCTTCACCACGGCCAATTCTTTTTTCCTTGTGTGTAGAACCTTTTGCAGGTTTTAATTCATGCAATTTCATTATATGCTTTTTATTACTTACGCCTCAAAGCGGAGGCTCGCTTTATAAAAAATAAATGTAGAATTTAAGGCTGCAAATGTAACACACTTACACATTAAATTCTACATTCTGTATCGAAAAAATTAGATTTCTTCTACTTTCAGCATGTGCTCTACCTTACGGATCATACCCAGCACCTGCGGTGTAGCTTCTACTTCTTTACTGCTGTTGGTTTTGTTAAGTCCTAAAGCCTTTAAGGTTAATTTTTGCCTTTCAGGGCGATCAATCGGACTTTTTACCAATGTTATTTTTACTTTCTTCATTTCGAATATGTTTGAGGTTCAAAGTTGAAAGTTTAAAGCTTATTACAAAATATTGAACTTTAAACGTCTAACTTCAAACGGTATTAACCTTGAAATACTTTCTTTAAACCCAGGTTACGTGTTTTAGAAATGGTTACCGGCTCACGCAACATTGCCAAAGCTTTAACCGTAGCTTTAACCACGTTATGGGGATTAGCAGAACCTAAAGATTTTGCTAACACATTTTGTATACCGGCAGCTTCCAGTACTGCACGCATAGAGCCCCCTGCAATAACTCCGGTACCTGGTGTTGCAGGCAGAATCATTACTTTGGCAGCGCCTTCCTTGCACCATTGATCATGAGGAATAGTGCCTTTTAAAATAGGTACTTTGATGAGGTTCTTTTTGGCATCTTCAATGCCTTTTGTAATAGCTTCCTGCACTTCCTTGGCCTTACCCAAACCATGGCCTACAACACCATTACCATCACCTACTACTACTAAAGCTGAAAAACTAAAAGCACGGCCACCTTTAGTGGTTTTTACCACCCGGTTAATAGCTACCACCTTGTCTTTTAACTCAAGATCGTTTGCTTTTACTTTGTTGTACGTAACTGTTGACATTATTTCTATTTAGAATTATAGTATTTATTAAAATTGAAGACCGCCTTCCCTTGCACCTTCTGCCACTGCTTTTACACGGCCGTGGTATAAATAACCACCGCGGTCAAAAATCACTTCTTTCACGCTCAGCTCACCGGCTTTCCGGGCAATAGCTGCGCCTACCAGCTTGCTTTTATCGGTCTTGTTCCCGGTTTGAGCCATAATATCTTTATCTTTTGAAGAAGCAGCAGCAATGGTTAAACCCTTGCTGTCATCGATCAGCTGCGCATAAATATCAGTATTGCTGCGGAATACTGCTAATCTTGGCTTTTCTGCAGTGCCGCTTATTTTTTTACGGATAGTGTGGCGGATCTTGGTTCTTCTTAATGATTTTGCGTTTGCCATTTTTTTAATTTGAGATTTGAGATTTGAGATTTGAGATTGCTATCCCCAAAATATCCCGAGTCTCCTTAATATTTATTTTACCTCTTTAATTTCAAATTAGAAATTAAAGATCAGAAATTATTTACCTGCTGATTTACCTGCTTTCTTCCTTACAATTTCACCTACAAACCGAACACCTTTTCCTTTATAAGGCTCTGGCTTGCGCAGGCTGCGGATTTTGGCACATACCGCACCTACCAGTTGTTTATCGCTTCCCGCGATGGTGATGATTGGGTTTTGACCTTTCAACTGCTCTGTGGCAACAGTCAGTTCTTTGGGAACCTCTACGATAATATTATGAGAGTACCCTAAAGAAAGATCTAAAATGTTACCCTGGTTGGTGGCTTTATAACCCACACCCACAAGTTCCATTTTCTTTTCAAAGCCATCGGTAACACCCTGTACCAGGTTAGCCAGTAAGGCGCGGTACAAACCATGCTGGGCACGGTGTTCGATCTGGTCTGTAGAACGGCTTAAAGTTACCTGGCCATCTTTTACTTCTACTTTAATATCGGGGTTAACAGCCTGTTTTAATTCACCCTTTTTTCCTTTCACGGTAACTACGTTATCGCTGCTCACCTGTACGGTTACCCCGTCCGGAACTGTAATGATTTTTTTACCTATACGAGACATTGTAATTGTCGATTTTAAAACCCCGTTTTGCAGGGTAAGTTTATAAATTGTATATTCTTTGCCAACCGATCAGCCTACATAGGCCCGGCTTAATGTATTGGCAACTTATTATACTGCTTAGTAGATGTAGCAAAGAACTTCTCCTCCTACATTCTGAGCCCTTGCTTCTTTATCAGTCATTACGCCTTTAGAAGTAGACAGTATAGCTACGCCCAAACCATTTTTCACCCTGCGGATCTCAGCAGGTTTTGCATACTGGCGTAAACCCGGGCGGCTTACCCTTTCCAGGCTCTGAATAGCAGGCTGTTTTGTGTCCGAATCATACTTTAACGCTATTTTAATAACCCCTTGCTTGTTATCTTCCTCAAATTTATACTTAAGAATATAACCTTGTTTGTACAGGATCTCTGTCATGCGTTTTTTAAGGTTAGATGCAGGAATATCAACCACACGGTGACCCGCCATCTGGGCGTTACGTATTCTTGTTAAAAAATCTGCTATAGGATCTGTTACCATAATCTTATTTAATATTGTCCCGAAGTTATCAGGATGTTAATTGAATATTGACATTTGATGCCCGATGCCTGATCTTAAGTTTATTAGGTATCCTGCATCTCGCATTTGAACTACCAGCTTGCTTTTTTAAGTCCGGGAATTTTACCGTTCAAAGCCATGTCTCTTAAAGCAACCCTGGAAATTCCAAAGTAACGTACATACCCTTTAGGACGACCTGTCAGCTGGCAACGGTTCTTAAGACGAACTTTAGATGAGTTTTTAGGGAGCTTATCTAAAGCGGCATAATCACCGGCTTTTTTTAATTCTTCTCTTTTAGCCGCATACTGCTCAACTAATTTTTCTCTTTTTAGCTGACGGGCTTTTATTGAAGTTTTTGCCATTTTATATTATTCAGTTTTGTTAATTACTCAGCGTTTCTTTTAATGTTTTTGAAAGGCATACCTAACTCTTTCAACAGTTCATAAGCCTCTTCATCCGTACCGGCACTGGTAACGAAAGTAATATCCATACCAGTGATCTTGTTCACTTTGTCGATATCAATTTCAGGAAAAATGATTTGCTCGGTTACTCCCATAGTATAGTTACCACGGCCATCAAAAGATTTTTCATTAATACCTTTAAAATCACGTACGCGTGGCAGGGCAACAGAGATCAGCCGGTCTAAAAACTCGTACATCTTTTCACCACGCAAAGTAACCCTTGCACCAATCGGCATATGCTTACGCAGCTTAAAGTTAGAGATATCTTTTTTAGACTGTGTTACAACCGCTTTCTGGCCAGTGATGGTTGAGAGCTCGTCTACCGCCACATCCACCAGCTTTTTATCGGTAACGGCACCGTTTACACCACGGTTCACGCAAATTTTTTCAAGCCTGGGTGCCTGCATTACACTTTTGTAAGCAAACTTCTTAACCAAAGCAGGCACTACTTCGCTTTTATATTTTGCTGCCAACCTTGGAATATATGTATTTGTGCTCATGATCTTTTGTTGTTTTAATCTTTAAAAACCTGCCTGTCGGCAGACAAAGGGATTAAATTTTTTCACCCGATTTTTTAAATACGCGTACAGTTTTACCATTGTCGCGTTCGCGCTTTACTTTAGAAGGTGCTTTTGCTTTGGCATCCCATAACATTACATTACTGATGTTAATGGGAGCTTCGCTTTTTATAATACCTCCTTTGGTATTTTGCGCAGAAGGTTTGGTATGACGTGTTTTAATGTTAACACCTTCTACCAACACTTTTCCTTCTTCTACCAATACTTCTTTTACAAGGCGTGGTTTGGTTTTGTCCTTATCTGCACCAGTTATCACAACCACCTGGTCGCCTTTTTTAATGTTGTACTTGGGTTTAAATCTGTTGCTCATTTTATTATGCTTAATGCTCAATGCTTAAAGCTCAATGCTTAAAGCTTGGTGCTATTTAACGTTTATTGCTTTCAGCTTCCGGCTTTTAGCCTTAGCCTGTATTAAAGTACTTCCGGTGCTAACGATACAATTTTCATGTACCCTTTATCACGCAGTTCCCTGGCTACGGGGCCAAAGATACGTGTGCCTCTTGGCTCATCAGCAGCATTTAAAATTACCACCGCATTGTCATCGAACCTGATATAAGAACCATCTTTACGGCGCAGTTTATTGGTAGTACGTACAATTACCGCTTTGGCAACCGTACCTTTTTTAATACCTCCTGCAGGCATTGCGTCTTTAACGGTAACTACTATTTTATCGCCGATTTTTGCATAACGCTGGCCGCTGTTACCCAGAACACGAATACAAAGTACCTCCTTCGCGCCACTGTTATCTGCTACATTTAACCTGCTTTCTTGCTGTATCATTTCTTAGATTTTAGATGTTAGATTTCAGATGTTAGATTAAAAGCTCTTTCGTCCAAAATCATCCCCTTTACAATATTTTACTAAGCTTAACAATTTTTGTATTTAATGATAAAAGTCTAAATACTAATATCTAAATACTAAAACCTATTTAACTTTTTCTACTACTTCAACCAGCCTCCAGCGCTTCAATTTACTAAGCGGACGGGTTTCCATAATTTTTACGGTATCTCCAATGCTGCACTCATTTTTATCATCATGAGCATGAAACTTAGTTGTTTTTTTCAAAAACTTACCGTAGATAGGGTGCTTTACTTTTCTTTCTACAGCAACAGTTATGGTTTTCTCCATCTTATTGCTGGTTACTACCCCTATTCTTGTTTTTCTTAAATTTCTTTCAGACATTTTAAACTATTTGTTATTTATGCTTGCTCAACCGCAGATTTCTGGCTGATCAAAGTTTGGATACGGGCAATGTCCTGGCGCAGGCTGCGGATAGACATAGGGTTCTCTAGCGGAGTAATAGCGTGTGCAAACTCCAGCTTTTTTAACCTTTGTTTAGATTGCTCCAGCTGCACTTTAAGATCTTCTGCACTTAATCCTTTAATGCTATCTAAAAATTCTTTCTTCTTTGACATGATATTAATTTGAAAATTTGAGAGTATGAAAATGTGAAAATCTCTTTATCTAAAAATCAATCGGTGTGTTATTTATTAATTTGCACACTTACACATTATCACATTTAACATATTAATTTGTAATCAAATCCCTGCGCATGGTAAACCTGGTCTTGATCGGCAGCTTGCCCGAAGCCAGTTGTAATGCCCTGCGCGCTACTTCTTCACTAACACCATCCACTTCGAATATAATACGGCCCGGCTGTACTACCGCAGCCCAGTACTCAAGGTTACCTTTACCTTTACCCATACGTACCTCTGCAGGTTTGTTAGTAATGGGCTTGTCTGGAAAAATACGGATCCATACATTACCTTCCCTTTTCATGCTACGTGTAAGCGCCTGGCGGGCAGCTTCTATCTGGCGGTCGGTAATCCAATGAGAGTCTAACGCTTTTAAAGCATAGGAACCAAAAGATATTGTAGTACCTCTTTTAGCATCGCCTTTCATGCGACCCTTCTGCATTTTCCTGTGCTTGGTTCTCTTCGGTTGTAACATTGCTATTTAATTTGAAAATTTGAAAATGTGAGAATGTGAAAATGAACTCCCACTATCAAAATTCTTTTTATCTTTTATAAACAGGAAATACTATTTTCACATTTCCATATTTACTCATTCAATTATTAATTTTTTCTTTCTCTTGCACCGCGACGGTCACCCCTCCTATCATCACGACGGTCCCTGCGCTCTCCACCGGCACCGGTACTCTTATCATTACCGGAAATAAAGTTCGGGTTCAGATCTCTTTTCGATAACACCTCTCCCTTACAAATCCATACTTTGATACCGATTTTACCGTATACTGTTTGAGCAAATACATTCGCATAATCAATATCCATACGGAAAGTATGCAAAGGAACACGGCCTTGCTTGAACTCTTCGCTACGGGCGATTTCAGCACCATTTAAACGGCCGCTTAATTTTACTTTAATACCTTCGGCACCCATACGGAGCGCAGAAGCTATCGCCATTTTGGTAGCCCGCTTAAAATTGATACGGTTTTCGATCTGGCGGGCAATAGTATCCCCTACGATCATAGCATCCGTTTCAGGGCGGCGGATCTCCAGGATATTGATCTGTACATCATCATTGCCTGTAAGCTTCTTCAGCTCTTCCTTGATCCGGTCTACCTCTCCACCACCTTTACCAATGATAATACCTGGTTTAGATGTATGGATAGTGATGATTAACTTTCCTAAAGTTCTTTCAATAACAATTTTAGAGATACCGCCCTTGTTGATGCGGGCATTAAGGTAAGTCCTGATCTTGTTATCTTCAATTAACTTAGAAGCGAAATCTCTTTTGCTTCCGTACCAATTAGATTCCCATCCGCGGATGATACCTAACCTGTTACCAATTGGATTTGCTTTTTGACCCATATTTACTGGTTATGCGTTTTTAGTTTCTTTTGTCTTTTTAGTAGCAGCTTTAGCTTTTTTTGCAGCTTTTTTATCTTCCTCCGCTTTTACATCAACCACCAATGTAACGTGGTTGCTGCGCTTACGTACGCGATAACCACGCCCTTGCGGGGCCGGGCGCATACGCTTTAGCGTTCTGCCACCGTCAACATATATTGTTTTTACAACCAATCCGGTTTCGTCGCCACCTTCGTTAGCCTGCTTCCAGTTGCTGATAGCGCTTAAAACCAGCTTACGGAGAGGTACTGCAGGATGCTTGGGATTGTGCTCTAATTCAGCCAATACCAGATCCACCCTTTGACCACGTATCAGGTCTGCAAGCAGCCTCATTTTACGGGGCGATGTCGGATAATTTCTAAGTTTTGCTACTGCTTCCATTTTTTTTAAGTTTCAGGTTCCGGGTTTCAGGTTTCAGGTTTTGTAACCCTTAGCCCTCACCTCACCTTCTGTTTTTTTAAATATCAATCTTACTCACTATTCACTACTTACCACCGGCATGTCCTTTGAACTGGCGGGTAGGTGCAAACTCACCTAACTTGTGGCCCACCATGAACTCTGTTACATAAACCGGGATGAATTTGTTACCGTTATGTACAGCAAACGTGTGGCCTACAAAATCGGGAGTAATGGTAGAGCGGCGGCTCCAGGTTTTGATCACCGATTTTTTATTTTTCCCTTCGTTGATGGCCAGCACTTTTTTTTCTAAGTGCGTAGCTACATAAGGACCTTTTTTAATTGAACGAGCCATATCTTAATTACTAATTATTAATTTTTAATTATTTCGAAAGCTTCTTTCCGTTTTTACGTTGGATGATCAACTTGTCGCTACCCTTTCCTTTCGTCCTCGTTTTCAAACCTCTTGAGTATTGTCCATTGCGGCTGCGAGGCTGACCACCGGAAGCGCGGCCTTCACCACCACCCATCGGGTGATCTACCGGGTTCATAGCTACACCACGATTTCTTGGCTTAATGCCTTTCCATCTGTTTCTACCGGCTTTACCCATGCTTTGCAGGCTATGGTCGCTGTTACTTACAACACCTACCGTAGCAAAACAATTAATTAATACTTTTCTCAGCTCGCCTGAAGGCATTTTCAATATTGCGTATTTTTCTTCCTTGTTCGTAAGCTGCGCAGAAGAACCGGCACTGCGGGACAATTTACCACCCTGGCCAGGATTTAACTCAATATTGTGAACGTTGGTACCTAAAGGCGTGTTCTTTAATTTAAGCGCATTACCAATTTCAGGTGCCACCGCATCACCGCTGATGATCTTGGTTCCCACGGTTAAACCCTGGGGAGCAATGATATAACGCTTCTCACCATCAGTATATTCAACTAAAGCGATAAAAGCCGTACGGTTCGGATCGTACTCAATAGAAGCTACAGTAGCTTCAATGTTATGTTTATCTCTTTTAAAATCTACAACACGATATTTCTTTTTGTGTCCGCCCCCCCTGTATCTCATAGTAAGATGACCAGAAGAGTTACGTCCACCAGTACTTTTTTTAGCTTCTAACAAGCTCTTTTCAGGCTGGTTAGTTGTGATTTCAGCGTAAGCGTTCCCGATTCTCCAACGGGTTCCGGCTGTCATCGGTTTAAATTTCTTTACTGCCATTTTTCTTGTTTCAGGTTGCTGGTTCCAGGTTTTTCAACCATTACCACAACATTTTTACTTTATTCAACACTTCGCGGCGGTTGTTTGCCTTTCTGTTTCGCTTATCGGGTATAGTCAAAGTTCATGGTGTAAGTGCTATGAACTATATGCCATTACGATGAGCTTATAAATTTGCGTACAAATCAATCTCTTCACCTTCAGCTACTGTTACATAAGCTTTTTTGAACGAAGGCTTACGACCTTTTATGAAACCGGCTTTGGTATAGCGGGTTTTGTTTTTGGCAGGAGCTACAACAGTATTTACACTTGTTACAGTAACACCGTAAAAGCTTTCAATGGCTTTTTTAATCTCCAGCTTGTTTGATCTTTTATCCACCTTAAAAGCATAGCGGCGCAATTTTTCTTGCTGGGCATTGGCTTTTTCGGTTAAAATCGGTTTTATTAAAACTTGAGAAGGATTCATCTTCTTTATAATTTGATAATGTGATAATTTGCTAATGATTTACCCGCTTCTTCTTAATTAGCATATTAGCTCATTGGCTAAACGGCTAATTCTTCGATTTCCTCTTCTGTGAAGATCTTTGCAGCACTTTCTGTAAGCACCAATACTTCTGAATTAACAATATCATAAGTATTCAGATCGCTTAATGTTACACCCAATACAGTAGGTATATTACGCAAAGACAATTCCACATGATCATTAGGCTCTGCAGAAACAAACATCAGCTTTTTATCTCCTACATTCAGGGCATTCAATACACCGGTAAATGTTTTTGTTTTAGGAGCTTCAAAATTCAGATCTTCAACAATAACAATAGCATTTTCCTTTGCCTTGTAGGAAAGAGCAGAGATCTTGGCAAGATCCTTCACTTTCTTATTCAGCTTAAAGCTGTAATCGCGTGGCTTGGGGCCAAAGATAGTACCACCCCCTTTGTATAAAGGGTTACGGATATTACCTTTACGGCTACCACCGGTTCCTTTTTGCTTGTGCAGCTTTTTACTGGATCCTTTTACCTCGGCACGGGTCTTTACTTTGTTAGTACCCTGGCGTTGCGCAGCTAAGTATTGCTTAACTGCAAGATAGATAACGTGATCGTTTGGCTCAATTGCAAAGATATCATCGGGCAATTCAACCGAACGACCGGTACCCTTACCTTGTATATTTAAAACTTCAACTTGCATTTTCTATAATTTTATCCTTCGACTCCCGATAGCTATCGGGACAGGATGACGTTTAATGATGATTAATTTTGAACTAAAACGATCGAACCAATATGACCGGGAACAGAGCCGCTCACCAGTATATAGTTCTTTTCAGGAAATATTTTTACCACTTTCAATCCTTTCATTTTAACCTTGTCGCCACCCATACGGCCTGCCATACGCATACCTTTCATTACACGGCTGGCATCAGATGAGTTACCCAAAGAACCAGGTGCTCTTTGACGGTCGTGCTGCCCGTGCGATTGCTCACCCACACCGTGGAAACCATGACGCTTAACAACGCCCTGAAAACCCTTACCCTTAGTTGTGCCAACAACGCTAACTTTTTCTCCTTCAGAGAAAATGTCAACGCCAATGGTTTCACCAAGGGCCTTTTCTATCGAAAAATCACGAAATTCTGTTGAAAACTTTTTTGCTGTAGTGTTAGCTTTTGCGAAGTGGTTTTTTTCTGCCTGGTTAGTGCGGCTTTCTTTTTTGTCTCCAAATGATACCTGCAATGCACTGTATCCGTCTGTTTCTTTAGTCTTAACCTGTGTAACAACACAAGGACCTGCTTCAATGATCGTGCAGGCAGTTTGTTTGCCCGTAGGATCGTAGATGCTGGTCATCCCTAATTTTTTTCCAATAATACCTTTCATCTTTTTAAAGTTTACGCCTTACAGGATTATTGGGACTTGGAGGCATGAAATACCTTAATCGATCCCCGTTTGCTATCAACCTTTTCCTTTCTGGGGAAGTACTGATAGTAAACAAACCCTGAACGGCTTGTTTTATGTTGGCTCCCAACTATTTATCGCTGAGAATATTTTTAATCAGAGCTCTTTTATTCCTTGACGGAGTTGAGAGATGACAATGTATTGTAAGAACTAAATGTTCGAATCTCTGCAGATTCGGAAAGCTTATGCTTTGATTTCCACTTCAACACCGCTGGGCAGGTCTAATTTAGACAATGCATCTACCGTACGGGAAGAAGAAGTATATATATCCAACAACCTTTTGTGAGTAGCTAACTGAAATTGCTCACGGCTCTTTTTATTTACGTGAGGAGAGCGAAGAACAGTGAATATTTTACGGTGTGTAGGCAGAGGAATAGGACCTGTTACTACAGCGCCGGTGCTACGTACTGTTTTTACGATCTTTTCAGCTGACTTGTCAACCAGGTTGTGATCGTAAGATTGTAATTTTATTCTGATTCTTTGCGACATTGTTAGATACCCTTTTGAATTGGGAGTGCAAATGTAGGACGAAGATTTGGAATAATCTAATTTTTAAAAAAGAATTTTCAAATTACTGTATCGAAAATAAAAGATTTCTGAAGGGCTAATCCAAAGATATACTTTTTATCCGCTTAAAACGGGGAAGCCTGTAGCATACAGGGCAAACGCATCTAATTTTTATGCTCATATGCTCGCCGGCTGAGTGTTGAGTATGTTTACCTGTACTTTTAATCCTTTCAGTCTTCACTCCGGTATTGGGAGCCCAAAGTGATGCAATAATATATAAGTGTATACACCTATTGCGTCGTAAATATTCAAAGCTATCATAAACAGCTAATATTCAATCATCCGCCTTAAGAAAAACCTGTTTTCGTTAACGGGCTATCCTTGCTTTTCACGGTTTAACTCCTGATCGGAATAGCAGCAGACCATCACAACCGGTATTGGTCATTGCTGTTTTTTTACCATTACCAAAATCGGTGCGTTTCAGTTATATATTGTTAGATAACAGAACATTGTACTGAATGCCAAATATCTTTTTTATCTTTGCCATTCAAAATTAACTTTTATGAAAATTAATTTTCGATTCCTGGCAGTAATATTATCAGCTCTTTTCATCTGCGGCTCCTGTTCTAAAGAGAAAATAGATGAGAATTCGTATGTGATCAGTTATAAATTAACAGGATCTGAGGATGTAAAAATTAAAACCATAAAATATCACACCAACGACGACGGAGGTTTTGAAATACTGAATGTAAATGAAGATGCAGCAGTAAGCTCTTTTGAAAGTCCAACCTATACGCTTCGCATCAAAAGCGCATATATTTTAGCATTTGCTACCGGCACCAGTGCCGCCTCAACATTAACTGCGCAGATATTTAAAGATGGGGTTATGGTAAAAGAATATACCCGAACTGGATTAAACCTGGGTTTGGAACTTGGTCTGCCTTAGCGTCAAATCTGATCATACTTAACCTTAAGATCATAAATTTATTTAGCGTTTCTATTGCTCAATTCCTATTTTTGGGAAAAAAGTACTAGTAATGAAACGTTTATTATTTTTTTTCCTGTTCTTCCAGATTGTTTTACCAGGGTTTGCTCAACCTGTTAAACGTCCAAAACTTGTAGTAGGTATTGTTGTAGACCAGATGCGCTGGGATTATTTATACCGCTACTATGACCGGTACGATAATAATGGCGGATTTAAGCGTATGCTGCATGAAGGATTCAGCTGCGAAAACACTTTTATTAATTACATACCTTCTTATACAGCCATAGGCCACACTACAGTATTTACAGGATCGGTTCCTGCCATTCATGGTATTGCCGGCAATAACTGGATCGACCAGGCCAGTGGAAAAAATGTTTACTGTACCGATGATTCCACTGTTCAGGGAGTAGGCAGCACCTCTGCAGCCGGGAAAATGTCACCGCGCAACCTGCTGGCAACTACAGTTACCGATGAATTACGATTAGCCACCAACTTTCAATCAAAAGTAATTGGCGTTTCTCTTAAAGACAGGGCTTCTATTTTACCGGCAGGCCACCACCCTACCGGTGCTTACTGGTTTGACGATGCCACGGGCAATTTCATTACCAGCAGCTGGTATATGAGTGAATTGCCTAAATGGGCGAGTGATTTTAATGCCAGGAACGAACCGGCCAAGCTCACGGCTGTACCATGGGCCACACTTTACCCGATTAATACCTATAAACAAAGTACTGCAGACGACGTAAAATGGGAAGGTAAATTTAAAGGAGAAACAACTACGGCCTTCCCTCATAACCTGGCAGAATTATATAAAACAGATAAAGATGTGATCCGTAGTTCTCCTTATGGAAATACATTGACCCTGAATTTTGCCAAAGCAGCCATAGATGGTAATAATTTAGGCAGCGGCACTACAACAGACTTCCTTACCATCAATTGCGCTTCTACTGATTATGTAGGACATAAATACGGCCCTAACTCTATCGAAATAGAAGATGTATACCTGCGCCTCGATAAAGAGCTGGGTGCATTTTACCGGTATCTTGACCAAAAAATAGGTAAAGGCAATTACCTCGTTTTCTTAACAGCTGATCATGGCGCTGCTCATGCTGTCAACTTTATGAGAGAATATCAAATGCCTGCAGAGTTTTTAGAACTGAAAAAGATCACCAGCAGCCTGAACCAGGCTCTAAAAGACGAGTTTGGCGCAGAAAAATTAGTTTTATCGAACATGAATTATCAGATCCATTTCAACAAAAAATTAATTAAAGACAAAAAGCTGGATTACGAGTCTGTTAAAAAAGCATCATTAAAATTTCTGAGAGAAATACCTGAAATACAGTTTGTTATTGATATAGAAAATATAGGTGCCGAACCGGTACCTGAACCCATTAAGCAAATGACCATTAATGGTTATAATAATAAGCGTTCGGGCACCATACAGGTAATCCCTTACCCGGCATGGTTTGAAGGAAGCCCCGGCGGTACAGGTACTACCCATGGCACCTGGAACCCACACGATACGCATATTCCACTGGTTTGGATGGGTTGGGGCATTAAACCCGGCAAAAGTAACCGGGAAGTATACATGACCGATATTGCACCTACAGTAGCAGCCCTTCTTCATATCCAGATGCCTAATGGCTGTACAGGCAAAGCCATTGCTGAAGTAACGCAATAGCCTTTTGCAGCATGTCTTTATTAAGCCAGGTTGTATGAAAATCTACAACCTGGCTTTTTATTGACGGTAAATACATCTTTTTATCCGCATCGTAAAAACGGTTTCCTGCTCTGTCTGATACCTTTTAGATTCTGCGTTAAAAAACAAAATATAATGCCTGGAGCATACTCAAAGGCAAGGCCGAGGACCGCCATACAGAAATATCGACCTGGTAAATAAGCTGAAGGCTGACAACTGTTTTAGTTTACCTGTTTAAAAAATGATACCGTAGCAGCGATCGCCTTTTCCCAATCATCAGGATGCCGGCCAAATCCGTGATCTGTATCCATCATTACAAATTCACTTTTTACACCTTTTGATCTTAGCTGGGCATCATATTTCTGTGCATCCCCGATGGTGCTGAAATAAGGGTCAAATCGCAGGTCGGTATCATTTGTGTTAGACATTACTGTTATATTGGGCATACCCGGAGGGTTCGCCGATGACACCCAGTTAGGAGAAATAGCCATTAAATACAACGCCGTTTCCTTAGTGGGTTCCACACCGGTCATTCGATATAATAGTTCTCTTACAGCAGGCCCGTGCTCATGCTGCTGTAAGCTGCTGTATTGTTCATCGGCAAGCGAGAGGTTAGCTAATCCCGCCAGGTTCCCCGATACCCTTACCTGTTTGTTCATATTTTTGTCGCCCTGTACATACAGCATTGCTAAAGTACCTCCGGCACTATGACCGGCCATGTACATTTTAGTGGTGCCTGAACCATATCCACCCGCCAGTGATTTGTATTTTTCAACTGCAGCGGCGATGTCTGCCACTTCATCTGCTACTTTTACCGGCGAATGAATGCGAGGCGGAGGCGCCTGATCCAGTCCGGTAGCGTCAACGAGCCTGTGGCTAAGATTAACCGTTACAAAACCTTTAGTCATAAATAATTTTGCTCTTTCGGTAAAGTCTTCCTTAGTACCGGCTATAAATCCACCGCCATGGATAACAAATACAACAGGTGTTCCTGCGTTATAGCCTTCGGGAAAATAAATATCCATTTCCTGTAAAGCATGACTGCCATATGCCACGTTCAGCTCCGACCTACCCAGTGTATATAATTTATTCTCTTCAGCAGGCAGCGCATCTTTTTTTTCACATCCTACAAATAATGTTGACATAAGAAATACAAAAACTGTAACTGTATGATGATTGCTGATTTTCATAGCTTTCTGTTTTGGAGATAGAAGCAAAATTTTTGCCAGTCAGCACCCGGCAGCCAAAGTTTAATTCCTATTTAAAGGTATTTGTATATTTTTTGCTGATGTCTTCTATCTAAGCCAGCTTTAACGTGACCAGGTTTTTATCGCTGATCTTCGTTCGATTCGCTTTTCTTCTCGAACGGCCCAATGGTCAATGCAAAGCACCTTAATTCGCTAAAGCCTGTAAGCTCATTGTATAAAAAAAAGCCCATTCCTTCCGGAACAGGCTTTTTAAAGCTATTTTATTTTCTCCCCTAAAGGGATGATTACTAAAGGTTATACTCTGAAGTGAGCAAACGCTTTGTTGGCTTCCGCCATACGATGCGTATCTTCTTTCTTTTTAAATGCAGCGCCTTCACCCTTGCTGGCCGCTACAATTTCGTTAGCCAGCTTATCTGCCATGCTGCGTCCGTTCCGGTCACGGCTGTAGCGGATCAACCATTTAATGCTTAAAGAAATTTTCCTGTCGGGACGTACTTCCGAAGGAATCTGGAAAGTAGCACCCCCTATACGGCGGCTGCGCACTTCAACGGCAGGAGTTACATTCGCCAATGCTTTTTTCCAGATCTCATAACCATCTTCATTGGTTTGTTTGGCTACTTTATCTAATGCATCATAAAAAATAGTGAATGCACCACTTTTTTTACCTTCCCACATCAGGTTATTAACAAAACGGGTAACCAGTTTATCATTGAACTTAGGATCTGGCGCTAAAGGGAGTTTCTTGGCTTGTGCTTTACGCATTTTATCTTAATTTTTTAAATAGTCTGTTGTCTAATATCTAACGTCTAAACGTTTAAGATTATTTTTTTGCTTTCTTAGTACCGTATTTAGAACGGCTTTGCTTACGGTCTTTTACACCGGCAGTATCAAGGCTACCACGTACAATATGATAACGCACACCTGGTAAATCCTTTACCCTTCCCCCACGTATCAGCACAATAGAGTGCTCCTGCAGGTTGTGCCCTTCCCCGGGGATATAGGCAATTACCTCAATTTTATTAGTTAAACGAACCTTAGCTACTTTACGAAGCGCTGAGTTTGGTTTTTTAGGTGTAGTAGTATATACACGGGTACAAACCCCGCGACGCTGAGGGCACTGATCTAAAGCCCTTGATTTGCTCTTTGCTTTAATTATTTGTCTTCCTTTACGTACTAACTGGTTAATTGTAGGCATTCCTTATCCTTTAAATTTTGGACGGCAAAGGTAAGGTAAGATTCTGTAACATTCAAAAAAAATCCCGAAAAATTAATTTTCGGGAAAATATTTATTTAACTACCTCATTGTAAGAATTTTTTATACCTTCTCCAGCCACCCATGCGGGTCGCCATGCAGGTTTTCTTTATAATCCAGCAGGTACTTTTTCATATCGGCTGAAATTTTCATATTATCTACATTAAACTTCATCACAAGATCTTTATATTTAAGCTCCTTTACATGAGAAATAGTAGCTGCTGTTCCACAGCCAAATACCTCTTTTAACTGCCCGGCTTCATATGCTGCTACCAGCTCATCAATAGATACCCGGCGCTCCTCTACCTGGTACCCCTTTTCTTTAAATAAATCGATCAGGCTCATACGGGTAATACCGTTTAAAATAGTGCCGTCGGTAAGGTCAGGCGTTACAATGGTATCCCCAATAATGAACATAATATTCATGGCGCCTACTTCCTGTACATATTTATGCTCTAAAGCATCCATCCACAATACCTGGTCATAGCCCTGTTTTTTAGCTTCGGCAGAAGAAAGCAGGGATGCCGCATAGTTTCCGCCGGTTTTGGCAGCCCCGGTACCGCCAGGAGCCGCACGGGTAAATTTTTCTTCCACGTAAATACGGGCAGGAGCCGAAAAGTAAGAACCAACCGGCCCTGTAAGGATCAGGAATTTATAGGCAGAAGATTCTTTTACACCCAGTGTTTCTTCTGTAGCAAATAAAAAGGGACGGATATACAGCGACTCATCGTAGCCCGAAGGAATAAACTCCTTATCCAGCTCTATCAGCTGCTTCATGCCCTCTATAAATATTTCTTCCGGAATTTCGGGCATAGCCATACGCGCCGCCGAGCGGTTCATACGTTTCCAGTTCTCATACGGGCGGAAAATATGAATATTGCCATTCTCATCTTTATGTGCTTTCTGGCCTTCAAAAATGGTTTGAGAATAATGCAGCACAGAAAGGGCCGGTAAAAAACCAAGTTCCTGATAAGGACGAATGTTTACATTTTTCCACACCCCATTTTCCCAGTCTGCCTCCAGCATATGATCCGAAAAATACTTTCCAAAACCTAAATTATTAAAGTCAACCTGCTCTAATTTACTTTCTTTTATCCGCTGCACAGGTATTTGCATCGCCTCTACCATAAAATACTATTTTTGACTATTATTGTTCTTGCGAAGATACGAACACTACCGTAAAATGCAGCATATATGAGCCTGAATGAAATGAATCTCTCTCCTTTCCTGGTGACACAACTCTACCCGGACAGCTTAACAGGCGATCCTGAAAGAACAGGACCGGCTCAAAAAGTTCCGGCCCCGAAGACAGAGCCGGTGAAGTCTGATACCCAATGGAAATTACTGGGAAATAACCAAAAAAACATATTGATTGCAGTTACGTATGAAAATATTGCCCACCTGCCCGATCCCCAGCTGGACTTTCTTATGCAGCTTCTGAAAGCCTGCCAGCTCAGCCTGAACGATGTAGCGCTTATTAATCTCGGCAATTATAAAGACATAGGGTACACCGATATTTTAAGCTATTTTCAAGCAAAGACCATTTTGCTTTTTGGCATCAGCCCTCAGCAATTGGGTTTCCCGTTTGAAACGCCGCAATACCAGGTTCAGGCCTTTACTCATTATACAGTGATTCACGCGCCGGCTTTGCATGACCTGCAAAACGATAAGCCCGCCAAAGGGCTGCTCTGGACCGGCTTAAAAAAGATATTTAATGTATGACTTTAATTTTTGCTACCAACAATATTCATAAGGTAAACGAGATCCGCAACGCCTTAAATCATCATTTTGAAATTATCAGCTTAAAAGAAGCGGGTATAAATAAAGATATTCCTGAGCCGCACCATACCCTGGAAGCCAACGCATCGGAAAAATCACAAACTATTTTTAAGCTTACGGGCAGCAATTGTTTCAGCGAAGACACAGGGCTGGAAGTAGAGGCGCTGAACGGTGAACCGGGTGTAAAGAGCGCGAGATATGCTGAAGGAGAAGAGCAATATAACGACATTACAGACAAATTGCTAGATAAACTCAATGGTGCAAACAACCGGAAAGCAAGGTTCAGAACAGTGATCTCACTGATTATTAACGGTAAAGAGCTTTTGTTTGAAGGGATCTGCACCGGGAACATCAGCCGCGAGCGCAGGGGCACTAACGGATTCGGATACGACCCCGTGTTCGTACCCGATGGCGCCGATAAGACTTTTGCAGAAATGACAATGGATGAAAAAAAACAGTACAGCCACAGGGCAAAGGCTCTGGCAAAGCTGGTTGAGGAAATTGAGGGTTACCAGTAACCAGGATGGCTTTCCGCCCAGACTATCCCCTTCCTGAAAATTGGTTATTTATTTTGACCAGGAGCCTGCCTGAACCGGCAGGCAGGGAACTCCTGTAAAAATTTTTCGTTCATTTTTATATTCCATGAAAGAAAAATTTCATGTACGTTTGAAAAACTTTTTAATAATTTAAAGAATTTGGAACCTACACGCAACCATACGCTTGATGAAAGCGACTTAATTACAGGGTGCATCGAAGGAGACCGCAGGATGCAGGAAGAGCTGTACAGGCGCTTTTCTCCTAAAATGTATGCAGTTTGCTTACGTTATGCCTCCAATGCTGATGAAGCCCAGGATATTTTACAGGACGGATTTATTAAGGTTTTTAAAAAAATGGACAGCTTCAGGGGCGATGGTTCTTTTGAGGGATGGGTAAGAAGGATTTTTGTAAACACCGCTATTGAATATTTCAGGCGAAAAAAATACCTGCAACCTGTAACCGACAAAGAAGAAAATACCATAGAAGGAAAGTACATTTCTGCATTGGATGAGCTGGCCGAAAAAGATATCCTGGAATTAATTACCCGGTTATCCCCAGGCTACCGCACCGTATTTAACATGTATGTGGTGGAGGGGTATTCGCACAAAGAAATTGGTGATATGCTGGGTATAAGCGAAGGCACCAGCAAATCGCAGCTCTCCCGTGCAAAAGCCCTTTTACAGGATTTAGTAAAAAAACATATTGAAGACAGACCGAAGTAAGTTTTATCATGAGCAGCCTTAAAAAAATATATGATCTTGAAGTTACGCCACCGGTTGGCGCATGGCTGAACATTACTCGTGAACTGGATGAAATACACACACACAATAACCTTTCAACCTATATCCATAAGCTGGAGATTGCTCCCCCGGCAAATGTATGGGCGCGTATCGAACGGGAGCTTGATGATATTGATGAATATAAAAATCTCTCCGAAAAGATCCGTTCCTCAGAAGCACCCCCGCCCGGCAATGCCTGGAACCATATAGCGGCTGCTTTGGAGGAAACATCTCTTTCTGACAGGCTGTATCATATACAGGCCGATGTTCCTGCTATAGCCTGGGAGCATATTGCTAAAGAGCTGGACGATCAAAAAGCTTTAGAAATCGTAGAGCGGAAATTGTCTCACTTACAAATTACCCCTCCGGCTGCCGTATGGAACAATATACGTGAAGAGCTGAGTGGGAAGAAAGCACATCACCCGCTTACAGTGCCCATGCATCACGGATGGCTGAAATATGCTGCCGCTGCCTGTTTTATTGCTATTATAAGCGTTACGGCATTTTTTATATTGAATGATGGAGGTGGTGCGGGTACTAATTATACAGCTGGTACTATGCCCGGCAAACCAGGCCCTTTAAACGTTCAGAACGTAGCACCACCCACTGCCAAAACAAAGCAGGCGTCTGCCAATTCAAGGCACCAGGTGCTGGCCGAAATTAAAACCAGGCTGGGTAATGCCTACAGCGTTTCGATGGAAAAGAATACAGAGCTGCAGAACAGGTATATCATTTTAATGACACAGGACGGAAATGTGGTCCGCATGTCAAAAAAGGTAAGCAATATGGCCGATTGTATTGCAGGAGAAGACCATAGCTGTGATGACCAGATCTCCAAATGGCAGAAAGAAATGGCCAGCAGCAGCACCACATCTTCTCCTGATAATTTCTTAGATATTCTGGATATGGCCAGCGAGGAAGTTGCTAACGGTAATAATACTAATTTATAGCCTGCTCCCGCTCATTATAATAAGCGTATATAATTAGCTCAATACCTATTTTTGCAGCAAAAGTTGTAATGGCCCGCATTAAAGTTTTATTACCTGAACATTTTATATTTTCTACGCATATCCCTGTAAGAATTACCGACATCAACTACGGCGGACATTTGGGTAATGACGCACTGTTAAGCATTATTCACGAAGCGCGGCTGCATTTTCTTAATTATTATGGATACAGCGAAATGAATATGGAAGGCGCCGGCCTGATTATGGCCGATGCCGCCATTGAGTTCAAAGCAGAAGCCTTTTATGGAGATGCCCTTACGGTATGGGTGGGTGCTAATGATTTTAACCGTATTGGTTTCGACCTGTGCTATAAGCTTGAAAAAAATACCGATGGAAAAATGGTAACAGTAGCTATTGCCAAAACAGGTATGGTTTGCTATAATTACGACCAAAAAAAAGTAACGGCCGTTCCTGCAAAAGCTTTAACCCGCCTGCAACAATAGCCTTGATAAACCTGTTATTTTAACTAATTTCATATATTGTACCTGTTATCTTAAAATCATGGGAACAGCTGAGGTTCAAACATCATCCAATACCATTATCATTTGCTCCCATATCATTACTTATGGCAATGCCGCTGATGCCATCATTACCGAGCAGATAAGAGATGAAATTGAAACAATGTGGAACGAGCCGCAGGCAAGTATCTCTTTCAATCATACTTATTATGTTATCCGGTTCAGCATAACGGCCGAACATCAGCCCTGGATACAACCGGAAGAAATACTGGCCAACGATAACCCGCGCAATAATTACTTCCGGATCGAAGCGTTTGCCCACGGCAATATTTCTTTCGTGGACGGAATTGGTTGTAATACCGGTTATTTCAAACTGGAGAACCTGTATAAAGGTTCTACTACCGCAGCACATGAATATGGCCACACACTGGGGCTGAAGCACCCCGAACATTTGGACCTGAGAGGCCTGGGCGTTCCTGGTATCATGTATCCCCGCGGCACGTTGGTTGATCCTCAGTTTCAATACGACCCTTCTAAACCTGCAGGAGTTACAGGTGGCACTATGCACCCTATGTACCGGAAAGTAAAGCAGGAAGACGTAGCGTTGTTAAAAATCCCCAAGCTTGATTTCTACCATAATATCGCCACAATAGGGGATTTCAGCAGTGTATGGCACCCCGATCATAAGGATTTTGATGTTGGCTTTGCCTAAGTGATTTTTTGATACAGGATTGATCATTAGCTTTTTCTGGCCGCAATAACCTGACCAACGGCGCTTTCTATATCCTGATAAACGAACCTGAAACCGGCATCCTGCACCTTTTGGCTGTTTACCGTAACACTTTTTAATACTTCAACACTCATTTCCCCGAGCAGGATTTTTAATGCCAAAGCCGGAACGGGAACAGTTATGTGAAATTTTCCATTAACGGCCTTTGCCAGAGCGGTAACCAGGTGTTTGGTAGATACCGGGTGAGGCGCTACCGCATTGTATGCTCCTTCATAAGCTGTATTTTCCATAGCTTCTATATAAAGTGCTGCCAGATCATCTATATGTATCCAGCTTACTATTTGTTTTCCTGAGCCCGGTACAGCAGCCACCCCATATTTTAACGGATTCAAAAACTCCTTTAATGCACCGCCATCTGCACTCAGCACAATTCCTGTACGGATACAGCAGAGCCTTATACCCATTTCTTTAACCGGGCTAACCGACTGTTCCCATTTATAACAGGTAGAGCCCAGGAAATCATCGGCGTGCAACGCCTCTTCTTTAAAAGGATGAGGGTTGGGAATAGCAAGATCGGGCCCGTACCAGCCAATAGCAGAAGCGCTTATGAAAGAGCTTACTTTGTGATTTGTTTTTTGTAAGGCTGTACAAATCAGCTCACCACTTTTTACACGGCTGTCAACAATTTCTTTTTTTCTTTTTTGTGTCCATCGCTTTTCGCCTACATTGGCGCCAGCCAGGTGTATAATATGATCAGCAGCCGCTATGGCTTTTTCATCTATCACCTGCCGGTCTGTATTCCACCAGGCATAGCTTATACCTTCATTTTTTGATTTTTTTGGACTGCGTGTAAGAATTATCACTTCATACCCGTTTTCGGTTAATTTCTTTACCAATGCTGTTCCTATAAGCCCGGTTCCGCCGGTAATTAATACAGTGGACATTTATTGTTAAATATTGAATTGTAAATGTAACATGTAACACTAATAATATGCCAGTATTCGTTTTTTCACCATCATTGGTATTGCACTTTAGTTCGAAAATAGGATAAACACCAACTACAGCAGTAAAAAATAAAAAACCTCCCGCTTTAGCGGGAGGCAACAACTATAAAACTAAACCCCACTCCACATGAATTTCCACAGGGCCTAATCAGGTTTCTTGCCATCAAGAAATGAGTTGATGGTATTGATCTGTCCCTGGTTCTGATCATCGGAAGAAACTTCAAACTTGCTGTAATAACTCTCTATATGTGAAGTATTATTTTTCAGCTCCATATTACGCCTGACGTAAGCAGGAACATTTTCGAACTCATCAGTAGGATCGTTAGAGTTTACGTTAAAAGACAGGTTACGTAATTTCTGGATCCGCTCCAGCTGCCTGCGCTTCTGCATTTCCTCTTCCTGGTAAGCCTCGGTCAAATCATCAATACGCGGCTCTTCTTTTTCTGCCGCAGAAAAGCTGATCGTTGTTTTCTCTGGCTCAATCGACTCGGGCTTTTCGTACACAGAAAACGGTTCCTGATATTGTGGCCCTGCGTGCGGTTGCTTTTGCTCAGCTACAGGCTCCTCCTTTGCTTCTGCATAAATATTGGCTGGCTTAGATAAGTAGCTTCTTGGTTCCTGCTTTACCTCTTCCTCTACTTCCCCTGTCGCTGTCTTATTTTCATGCTGCTCAATAACACGTTCACCGGGCACTGCAGGAGAATGGAATATGCTTGCTACAACATCGTCGACAGCTATTTCCTTTTCGATATTTTCCACATCTTTTACAAACTTCAGCGCTTCGTTATCCGCGCTCAGAAAAAAATGCTGCTCCCGGTCTTCGTTTACTACATCTTCAACTACAGGCATGGGCGCATCATCTATAAAAGAAAAGTCTTCTACCAATTTGGGCGCCATAGGATCGGGCTTCAGTTCTATAGGCTCATGCACTGGTGGTGCAGCCTTTATTTCGGCAGGTATGGTTTCAGCCGCAGGTTGCCCAGGAGTTACTGGTCGCTGATGATTATCATTCTTCAGGGTCATTACAATTTTCCCTTCCGCCACTTCTTCCTTTTTCAATACCGGTTTAACAAAAGGGTCCTTATTCTCAAACCCGGTAGCTATAAGGGTTATACCAATCTGATCGCCTAATGTTTCGTCGTATCCCAATCCCAGGATCACATCGGTATTATCACCGGCATGGCTTAACAGGTAAGACTGGATCACTTCTACTTCATCCATAGTAAACTCATGCTCCCCTTCGGCAGAGTTGATATTGATAAGGATCCATTTGGCCCCTTTAATATCGTTGTCATTCAACAACGGCGAGTTTAATGCTTCTTCAATAGCTTGCTGTGCACGATCTTCGCCTCTTGCTGCAGCATTGCCTAAAATTGCCCTTCCTCCATTTTTCATTACAGTGCATACATCTGCAAAGTCTACATTTATCTGGCCGGTAGAGTTAATAACGTCGGTGATACATTTTGCGGCAGTAGCTAAAACATTATCAGCCTTTTCAAATGCTTCACGCATTTTAAGATTGCCATACTGGTGGCGCAATTTGTCGTTGCTGATCACCAGCAGTGTGTCTACATACTGTTTTAACTGGTTGATACCTTCTTCTGCCTGCAGCTGGCGTTTTTTGCCTTCATAGGCAAAAGGTGTGGTTACTATACCCACTGTTAATACTCCCAGGTCTTTACAGATTTTAGCAATAATAGGAGCGCCGCCCGTACCGGTTCCACCTCCCATGCCGGCTGTAATAAACGCCATTTTAGTATTTACCTCAAGAATCTTCCGTATTTCTTCTAAAGATTCTACAGTAGCCTGGCGACCGATCTCGGGATTGGCACCAGCGCCCAGGCCAGATGTCAACTGCGGGCCTAACTGTATTTTGTTGGGGATTTTACTATTAGCAATCGCCTGAGCATCTGTATTACAAATAATAAAATTCACACCTTCTATATCCTGGTTGAACATGTGGTTTACAGCATTACCGCCACCGCCACCAACACCTATTACTTTCAGGATAGATGATTGTTCGCTTGGTAAATCAAATTGGATCATAACTTAAAAATTTTAGCACGCTTTTGACGTACGGGGTTACAAATGGATTAGTAAGAGAACTTCCTCACTCCGTCCCCCCTCTCCAACGTTTATCCGGAGGACAAATTTGGAGAAGGGGAACAAGGCTTAAGGGATTAAAAGTTGATTAAAAGAGCTTATTATTGTTTGATCGGCTACCGGCCATATCCACAGTATATTTTCTGCAGATCTCAGCGATTTGTATCATTTTTCAAAATGTTTATCTTCTTCGTCTTCAAATATTTTGATGAGCTGTTTTTTAATATTCTCCCAAATATTCTTTTTAGGTTTTGGAGGGGCAGCTATAATCTCAGGAGTGTTTGAGTTTGCGCTCTCTTCCAACACTCCTTCAATCGCCCCTGGTTTCAATAAATCTTCAGGCACTTCTACTTTCGCGAAGTCCTTTTCAAAATCCTGTCTCCTGTTCTCAAAATCGTCATAACCTTTCAGTATAAGTCCCAAGCACGTAGAGTAAGTGGGTTTGGCCAGTTCATCTATATGTCCTGCAGCTAAATGTTCATTAGGTAAGCCTATGCGTGCAGGCAAGCCTGTCACGTATTCTGTAAGCTGTATCAGGTGTCTTAATTGTGAACCACCACCGGTAAGGATAATACCACCATTGAGATGGCGGTTGTCCATACCAATCTGTTTTAAATGATAAGTAACAAAATCCAGTATCTCGCTCATGCGGGCCTGTATAATGTTAGCCAGGTTCTTTACACTGATCTCTTTTGCCGGCATTCCGCGTAAACCGGGGATTGTAATATAGGCGTTGGCTTTAGCCTCGTTTGCCAAAGCGCTGCCAAACTGGGTTTTCATTTGTTCTGCCTGGCTTTTCAATACCCCTAAACCGGTTTTAATATCGTTAGTGATATTTTCACCTGCAAACGGGATCACAGCAGTGTGGCGCAATACGCCTTCGGCGAATACCGCTATATCTGTAGTACCACCGCCTATATCTACAATGGCCACACCTGCTTCCAGATCTTCCTGGGCCATCACTGCTGCTGCAGAAGCCAATGGCTGCAGCACCAGGTCTTTGGTACGCAGGCCTGCTTTTTCCACGCTCCTGTTAATATTGCGGATAGCGTTTTTATCACCTGTAATAATATGGAAATTAGCACCCAGTTTTACACCGCTATAGCCAATAGGCCTTACAATATCCGGCATATTGTCAATGGTATATTCCTGTGGAATTACATCAATGATTTCATCGCCGGCAGGTATATACGTTTTATACTGCTTGTTAACCAGCAAATCTACTTCTGCCTGGGTAATTTCTTCCTCTTCATTTTCGCGAACAATATCCCCACGCGTCTGAAGGCTTTTAATATGATGGCCGGCAATACCTACATACACATCGTTAATGTTTAAATTGGGATTTAAAGACATGCAGTTTTCCAACGCCTGCCTGATCGCTTTGATCGTTTCATCGATGTTCAAAACCTGGCCATGCTTTACACCGTTGCTATTGGCCTTGCCAAAACCAAGTATCTCCAGTTTGCCAAACTCGTTTTTACGGCCGGCAATAACAGCGATCTTGGTGGTACCAATATCAAGACCTACAATAATGGGTTGTTCGGAATTCATAGTATATCGTTTTTTAGTTGTTTTTATTAATAATTATCTTTTATCCTATCTTTTTTATACCTGCCTTTATCCATTCTTCCCAGGATCCTTCTTCCTGCCAGGCGTTGTTTTTTCTACCGTTTTTTTTGCCGGATCGGGTTTTAACAGCACATTTCTTTTTACCTCCCTTTCTTCGGCTTTCTTAACAGCAGGCTTTTTTGCCTCAGCCTTAACAGTGGTCTTAGAACTGGTTGTTTTCTTTGTCTCTGTTTTTTTTATTACGGAGGAAGACTTTTTATCTGTTTTTTTAACTTCTGTTTTCTTTTCAGTTTTCTTCACCGATACCCTTTTCTTTTCTGAAGTTCCTGCAGCGGCAGGTTTCACAGCTGCTGGCGGCCGGGTAGTTTTTTTATCAGATGCTTTTGGTTCTTTCGCTTCTGCTTTTACAACAGGTTTTGCAGGTTTTAAGGAAACAGGCTTTTTATCTGCAGGGACTACCCCTGTATTTTCTTTTTTAACTTCGACTTCGGGCCTGTCCTCGCTGTCATTCATAAACAGCGTTGAGTCTGCCGGTTCAATAGCGCCATAAATCTCATCCGCAGACAAGGTAGTATCGCCTTTCGGCATGGACGTATAGCTTACAACAGGCGCTATCTGCACCATTTCGTTATACGCTCTTGACTGCTGCAACAAGTGCTCAATATTTTTCCGGAGCTGGATGGAATCTACTTTGGTGTAATGCCCTTTCACACCAATCACCTGGCCATTATATTGCACATCGATTTTCTGGTATTTATCAAAACCGGTACGTTTCAGCACCTGGTCGTAAAACAAATACAACCTGTGAAATTTAGAAACGATATCGGTGCCATCTCCCAGGTCTACCTTATGGCTGCCTATTACAGGAATCATTTCCATGTTCCAGCAACCGGCGCCACAATTATTAATATCGATCTGGGCTACCTGTGCATTCCAGAAAGAGTCGTTGCTGATAAAAGAGGCCGTAGCGATAATATTCTGCATTAAAATGCTGTCGGCACTGCTCATGATCTTTTTAGCGGCATAGCCGGTAAATACAGGCAGATCGAGGCTTATCTTATCTGATAAAGGGATATGCCTGCCCGCCTCATCTATATAAAAAGATGCTCCCATGCTGGTAAATATTCTTGCCAGTGGCTTACGCTCTGTTACATTTGCATGGAGCACGTCATTATTATCAAAGTAAAGATCTGCGTTATACACCCATGCGCTTTGCTCGAGCAAATCTTCAATTACCTGCAGGTTAAACTCCGACTTCCGCTGGCCGGTTATATTACCCCTGGTTGCAGCCTTTAACAATGCGGCTATTCGGTCTTCTGAAGTAAAGAGCATATCTTTTTTAAACCCTTCAATCCGTATATCATACCCCTTGCACACACCTGCCTCCTGTGCACGCATAGCTGCTGTGATCACGCTACCCATGCCTATAGCTACACCCAACCACATGAGCGTCAGAAAAAATCGTTTTATAGCTCTTTTTTGTCTCACTTTGTTAAAATCTGTTTTATAGGCGCTACCAGTTTATCTATATCGCCGGCACCAGCCGTAACCAACACCTCTCCAAATTCCTTGTTCCTGTTTACCGCAAAATTGTTTTCTACCCAATTCAGCAATTGCTCTTTGGTGTATAATACTTTTGCGTCCGCCTTTACCTGCTTTAAGATCATACTGCTGGTCACTCCTTCTATGGGTAATTCACGGGCAGGGTATACAGGTAATACAATAACATGATCCACCTTACTTAAAACTTCCGCAAATTCTGATGCGAAGTCCCGGGTCCTGGTGAATAAATGAGGCTGAAAAATAAGCGTACACTTCCTCCCCGGGAACAGGGATTTTACACCATTTATCAACGCTTTCAGCTCTTCAGGATGGTGCGCATAATCATCTATAAACACCAGATCCTCCTGGTGAATAACATACTCAAATCTTCGTTTTACTCCTTTAAAACCGGCAACTGCATTTTTTATCTTTTCTTCTTCTATACCCAGGCTGTGAGCTACACCAATAGCCGCCATCATATTCTCCACATTGTGCATACCGCCCATATTCAGCCTTATACCTGTAATGGTTTTATCCGGCAATACTGCATCAAAATGATAGCCGCCATCTTTTATCTGTATATGAGCTGCATGTATTTCAGCGCTGTCATTTTGCAGGCTGTATGTTAATGTTATGCCAGCCTCCAGCCCCCTCTCCAGGCCAAACTTTTTAAGCAATACACCTCCGGGCTTTACCTTTCCTGCAAACTGGCGGAAAGCATCTTTTACATTTTCTTCGGTTCCGTAAATATCCAGATGATCTGCATCCATGGCAGTTATTACTGCTATATCAGGACTTAACTTCAAAAAGCTGCGGTCGTACTCATCTGCCTCCACCACACAAACATTATTGGCGCTGCCCCAGAAATTGGTACCATAATTGGCAGCAAGCCCACCCAGGAAGGCATTGCATCCATATCCGCTATCCCGAAGCAAATGCGCTACCATGGTTGAGGTAGTGGTTTTGCCATGTGTGCCTGCTACACATATATTGAATGTGTTTTGTGTAATTACCTGTAAAATATCGCTGCGTTTTACAACAGGGTAACCATGCTCGCGGTAATACACCAGCTCTTTATGATCCTCAGGTACCGCAGGAGTATATACTACATAATCTGCATCTTTAGGAATACGCGCCACATCTTCGGTATAATGCACATCAATCCCTGCAGCCTGCAAATCTCTTGTGTTTTCTGTTTCTGTTTTATCGTAACCACTCACTTTTTTACCAAGCGACAAAAAGTACCTTGCAACAGCGCTCATGCCAATGCCTCCGATACCGATCAAATAAACGGTTTGTACCTGGTCAATATGTTTATGTGTTACGCTCATAACCTCATTACAAGAGGAAGTGTTAAATACTTTTAAAAATTTCATCTGCAACTCTTTCGGCTGCATCGGTTATAGCCAGCCTGGAAAGATTGTTGCTTAATTCTTTTCTTTTATGCGCATCAGCCGCCAGCTCAATCACCATCTTTACTACTCTTTTCCCCGCCTCCGCATCTTTTACCATCAGCGCTGCATTTTTATTCACCAACTGCTGTGCATTTACCGTTTGGTGATCTTCGGCTGCGTAAGGATAGGGTACGAAAACTGCTGGTTTTTTAACCACACATATTTCTGCTACAGTCATTGCCCCGGCCCTGGCTATGATAATATCCGCTGCGGCATAAGCATATTCCATACTGGTAATAAACTCATTGGCCCATACCTGCCTATGCTCTTCTGCCACGTGCGCCGCCTCGGCTGATAAGGTTTTACCCGTTTGCCAGATGAGCTGCAGGCCAGCCTTGAGTAACTCATCCACACCAGCCAGCACGGCTTCGTTAACCGATTTGGCGCCCAGGCTTCCACCTACCACCAGCAGCGTTGTTTTCCCCTCTTCCAGTCCAAAAAAATCAAGGGCCTCTTTTTTACCTATAGCAGCATTTACAATCTGGCTGCGTACCGGGTTACCGGTTACGATGATCTTCTCTGCAGGAAAAAAACGCTCCATACCATCAGTTCCTGTAAAAATCTTCGTGGCATTTTTAGCCAGCATTTTATTGGCTTTACCTGCAAAAGAGTTCGACTCATGAATAAATGTGGGAATACCTTTTGCCTGGGCGTGCTTCAGCACAGGAAAAGTGGAGTAACCACCTACACCAATCACGGCATCTGGCCTGAAGTGTTTAAAGATCTTCCGTACCTGCAAAAAACTTTTTATGATTTTTACCGGCAGCCCGATATTTTTTATCAAAGAACTACGGTTGAAACCCGCTATATCTATCCCCTCTATATCGTATCCGGCCTGCGGCACCTTATCCATCTCCATTTTCCCCCTGGCACCTACAAAGAGAAACGTTGTTCCCGGCGCTCTTTGCTTCAACGCATTAGCTATTGCAATTGCCGGGAATATATGCCCCCCTGTACCCCCACCCGCTATGATAATTTTTTTATTCACTGTTATCTTTTTTATCTGCTGTTACAGCCGGCTCTGCTGCATTAACAGGCTCCAGGCTCTCTACGTTCCTGGATACGCTTAAAATGATACCAATAGCAAGGCAGGTAAATAAAAAGCTGGAACCGCCCATGCTTACCAACGGCAGCGTAACCCCTGTTACGGGGAACAAATTCACCGTTACGGCCATATTGGCCAGGGCCTGTATGGCCAGTGTAAAGCTCAGTCCCAGGGCAAGAAAAGCACCAAAGGCAAAAGGACATCTTTTAAAGATCCTGATACATCTGAACAGGAACACCAGATAGATAAATACCAGGAACGCGCCACCTATAATCCCATACTCCTCGATAATGATCGCAAAAATAAAATCGTTATATGCCTGTGGTAAATAATCCCTTGTTGTACTGTTGCCTGGCCCCACCCCCAGGATGCCACCTTTTGCAATAGCAATCTTGGCCTGGTTTACCTGGTACATTTCATCGGTATCGGCTTCTTTGCCGCCATAAATAAAGTTCTCTACACGCCCCACCCATGTGCTTACACGGCCCCATATAGTGCCGGTTTTTTTTACATGAGTTTCTGCAGCAGCCGGCTCCATAACAACAGGCGCCGGCTCTTTATCTGAGCGATGCTGTGCCACTGCCGCAATAATCAGCATGGTTATAGGTATCAAAGCCAGGCCTCCTACCATTAGAAGATGCTTTGTATTTACCCTTCCGATAAACAATAATATCATACAGCTTGCACCCAGCAACAATGCTGTTGACAGGTTTGCCGGCGCAATCAGCATACAGGTGATAGCAATGGGAAGTATCACAGGCAGAAAACCTTTTTTAAAATCCTTGATCACCTGCTGCTTCCTGCTGAGTAATCTTGCCAGATACATGAACAATGCAAGCTTGGCCAGATCGGAAGTTTGCATTGTCATATTGATGAGAGGCAGCTTGATCCACCGGCTGCCTTCATTGATCTTAGCGCCAAAAAACAATGTGTAGATCAGCAGCGGTATGCTCAGCAAAAACAGTATCTGCGCCACTTTTGAATAGATCGTATAATTCACCCTGTGAGCAAAGTACACTACTACAAACCCCAGCAGAATAAAAATGATCTGCTTAAAAAGATATATTTCCGTATTGCCCTTATAATTTTTATATGCCAAAGAACCTGTAGCACTGTACACTGCTAAAAGCGATACCAACGTAAGTAACACTACCAATGCCCATATTACCTTATCACCACGGGTATGACGATTCAGGTTTTCGCGCCAGTCCGTAGATTGTATATTGTTTCTTATTTCAGTTGTTGCAGACATTAATTAGTTCCATGTTTAAAGATCAATATTCAGGGTTCGCGAAGCGATGACTTTACAAATCAATAACCGCACTTTTAAACTGCGTGCCCCTGTCTTCGTAGTTTTTAAACAGGTCGAAGCTGGCACAACCGGGACTCAGCAATACCACATCTCCTTTTTCAGCATAGCTGAAAGCTGCTACTACGGCTTCCTGCGCACTTGTTGTATCTACCATAACAGGTACTACTTCCTCAAAAGCTTCATGAATTTTCTTATTATCAACCCCCAGGCAAATAATCGCCTTAACCTTTTCTTTTACCATATCCATCAGCAGGCTATAGTCATTTCCTTTGTCAACACCCCCTAAAATAAGTATAGTCGGCTTATCCATATTTTCCAACGCAAACCATGTAGAGTTAAGGTTAGTAGCCTTGCTATCATTAATAAACTCTACTCCCCGGATAGTAGCCACAAACTCCATCCTGTGCTCCAGGTTCTGGAAGGTTTGCACCGCCTCCCGAATTTTTTCTTTCCGGATCTCCATTGTGGCACCCGTCAGGCATCCTGCCATAGTATTATATTGGTTGTGTTTACCTTTAAGCGTAAAGTCAAATACGCTCATGGTCATAAAATCTTCTCCTGTTTTTACGTGCATAATGCCGTTCTTGATAAATGCCGCGCTGTTTTCGTTTGCCATACTGATCGTTAATGGGTTAGAATGAATGTTGAACTGATCTATATATTTCATGGTTACCTTATCGTCCTTATTATAGATAAAGTAATCCCCTGCCTTTTGATTCTCTGCTATCCTGAACTTGCTTCTTATATATTTTTCAAAACTGTAATCGTAGCGGTCGAGGTGGTCCTCTGTAATGTTGGTCAATACTGCTATATCAGCCCTGAAATCAACAATATCATCCAACTGAAAACTGCTGACTTCCACAACATATACCGGCTTTGGATCTAAAGCCACCTGCTTTGCAAACGACTCGCCTATATTACCCACCAAAGCTGCATTGAGTCCCCCTGTTTTTAAAATATGCCAGATAAGCGAGGTAGTGGTGGTTTTGCCATTGCTGCCTGTAATAGCAACTATCCTACTATCGCCTTTAAACCGGTATGCCAGCTCAATCTCACTGATAACAGGGATATTTTTCTGACGGACCTTCTTTACCATTTCGTTTTTCTCCGGTATGCCGGGACTTTTCATGATTTCGTCCGCAGCAAGTATCCTTTCTTCGCTATGGCCTCCTTCCTCCCACTCAATACCCGCTGCATCCAGTTCGCCACGATATACTTCTTTCAAAGAACCACTATCGGAAACAAATACATCGTATCCTTTTTGTCTCGCCAGGATGGCGGCACCTACCCCACTTTCTCCTCCACCCAGTATGATCAGCTTCTTCGACACTGTTATCTTAATTTAAGTGTTACCAAACAAATCACAACCAACATCACCTGCATGATCCAAAAGCGTGTTACAATCTTTGCTTCATGATATCCTTTTTTCTGAAAATGGTGGTGCAGGGGGCTCATTAAAAAAATACGCCGGCCTTCACCATATTTCTTTTTAGTGTACTTGAAATAAGTAACCTGTAAACTCACACTTAATATTTCTACAAAAAACACCCCACAGAAAATAGGTATCAGCAGTTCCTTATGCACAATAATGGCAATAGCCGCTATGATCCCTCCTAATGTTAAACTACCCGTGTCTCCCATGAACACCTGTGCCGGGTAAGAGTTATACCACATAAAGCCCACGCAGGCCCCTATCATCGCTGCAAGAAATATAGACAGTTCTCCGAGATTAGGGATATACATGATATTCAAATAATCGGCAAAGAAAAAATTACCGCTGGCATAGGCAAATATGCCCAGCAATACCCCTATCAAGGCAGAAGTGCCCGAGGCCAGCCCATCCAGCCCATCTGTAATGTTGGAAGCATTGGATACGGCTGTTATAATGAATATAACCACCAGGATATATAAAACCCAGGTATATTGCTTTAAAGCATCCGGTAACAGGATAGAGTAGTTAAACTCATGATTCTTTACGAACGGGATGGTGGTAATAGGCTCTTTGGTCTCGACAAAATGTTTCGGCTTATTATTTACCATCCTGGTAATGATATTAGGGTTGTTAGGATTGGGAGTACCATGATACTCTCTCCATATTTTCACATCACTGTTAAAATAGAGCACTGAACCAACCAAGATGCCTATACCTACCTGACCGAAAATTTTGAACCATCCCGCGAGACCGTCCTTATCGCCTTTTTTATAAGCAACCCCCTGCTCCTGTGCCAGACGCTTCGCTCTCAGCTTTAAATAATCATCAATAAACCCTATAATGCCCAGCCATATAGTGCAGGCCAGCATTAGCAGCACATATACTGTATTTAAACGGGCGAAAAGCAGCGTAGGCACTATAATACCGAGTATAATAATAATACCTCCCATTGTTGGCGTTCCTTTCTTAGCCTGCTCTCCAGCCAGGCCCAGGTCGCGAACCGTTTCTCCTACCAGTTTTGCACGCAGGATATTTATTAACTTTTTACCATACACTAATGTAATGATCAAAGCAAATAGCACTGCCATCATGATGCGGAAGGTCTGAAATTCCATCAGCTGCCTTCCGGGAAAGTTTATCCCCTGTTGCTTAAACCATTCAAATAAGTGATATAACATAATTCAGTTGGTATGTTGACAGGTTAAAAAGTTTACAAGGCCAGGCCCTGTCAACTTTTAAATCTTTTTACTTTTAAACTTTTATTTACCTAATAACTCAAACATTTCTTTTACTACCTCCTTATCATCAAAATGATGTTTCACACCATTAATCTCCTGGTATTTCTCATGCCCCTTACCTGCTACCAGAACAATATCCTCTTTACCGGCAAGGTTGATCGCCGTTTTTATAGCTTCCTTCCTGTCCGCAATCGAAATACATTTTCGCATTGCGGCAGCGGGAACTCCTGCTTCCATCTCTTTTATAATTTCACCGGCATCTTCAAAACGGGGGTTATCGCTTGTAAATATTACCTTATCGCTATACTCGCAGGCTACCTCAGCCATTACCGGCCTTTTGGCTTTATCCCTGTTTCCTCCACATCCGGCTACTGTTATTACGTGCTCAAAGCCTTTTTTCAGCTTCTTTATTGTTGCCAGCACATTTAACAAAGCATCTGGCGTATGCGCATAATCAATAATAGCGATCACATGCTCAACGGGCGACATCATATACTCAAACCTGCCCTCTGCCCCATTTAACGTACTCAGCGTTTGCAATACTTCATACTTATCCTGTTCCAGGCAAACCGCTGCCCCGTACACGGCTAAAAGATTGTGCGCATTAAATTCACCAATCAGCCGGAAATGAACTTCCTGCCCATCTACGTTCATATGCAGTCCTGTAATGCTATTATCCAGCACCTTCCCTTTAAAATCACTTACAGCTTTTAAAGAATAAGTCTTTACGGCAGCCTTTGTATTTTGCACCATTACCATTCCTCTCTTATCATCTGTATTGGTAATAGCAAAAGCAGTTTTTGGCAAATCATCAAAGAACTGCTTCTTAACACGGATGTATTCGTCAAACGTTTTATGATAATCAAGATGATCGTGGGATATATTGGTAAAAATACCGCCTGCGAACTGCAACCCGTTTATGCGATGCTGGTCTATAGCATGAGAGCTCACTTCCATGAATGCATACGAACAACCTTCATCCACCATCTTTTTCAACAACTCGTTGAGCTGAACCGTGTCAGGTGTTGTATGGGTAGAAGGCAAAATGGCAGTGCCCACATGATTCTGCACTGTACTTATCAAACCACATTTATACCCAAGATTGCTGAATAACTGGTATAGCAAAGTGGCAACCGTAGTTTTACCATTAGTACCGGTAACTCCTACCAGCTTTAACCGTGCAGACGGGTTGCCATAAAAATTATGCGCTATAATACCCGCAGCAGCAGCACTGTTCTCTACCTGCGCATATACAACCCCCGCTGCAATGGAAGCTGGCAGCACTTCACATACTACCGCCACAGCACCCCCTATAATGGCTTTTTCAATGAACTGATGACCATCTGCTGCTGCGCCCCGCAGCGCTATGAACAGGCAGCCCGGATGAACGGTACGGGAGTCTATACAAATACCCGTTATATCTGTACCGGTATTCCCCGATACTGATAAAAGGCTGGTTTTATATAGAACTTCCTGTAATTGCACTATGCTAATGACTATATTGTTATACGAATGAATTAAACAAGGTTCAACACAATATCCTGTCCTTTTCTGAAAGACGCACCGGGCTGAATAGACTGTTCAGCCACTTTCCCGCTGCCCCTGGCGCGTACGCGCAGGCCCATATCTTCCAGCAACCTGATCGCATCCCTCAGTCCCATTCCTTTTACATTAGGCACCAGGTGATCTTTTACTATATTGGTCTTCAAAACCCTTTTATAATTAGTAGCATACATGGAAGCCCAGCCGTTTTGCTGTATCGAATCCACATATGGCATATTGAGGAAGCCCAGCACATTTTTAATAGCGCTGGAGCTGCCTGCATAGAAATAACTGGTGCTATCCGCAGCGCCCTCATATTCTTTTGGTGTTTTCCGGTCTACATACATAGAGTACACTTTTGTAGCAATTTCCCGGAACACCGGGGCGGCCAGCTGACCACCGTAGTACAGGCCAGATCCGGCTTTTGTACGCACCACCACTATACAAGAGTATTGCGGGTTATGAGCAGGGAAGTAACCGGCAAACGAAGCCTGATAAATACCTGCGCCGTACTTGGTATTACCATCTGCCACGCGCGCTGTACCAGTTTTACCAGCTATCTGGAAAGGCATGTCCTTAAATACATTTTTCCCGGACCCTTCGGTAATAACCAATTCGAGCGCTTTCCTGGCAGCTTCCAATGTAGCAGGCTTGCATATTTGCTGTTCTAAAACAACCGGTTTTCTTTCTTTTACCACAACGCCTTTGTTGCGTACGCTATTTACCAGGTAAGGACTTACCATGGTGCCATTATTGGCAATGGCATTATATAAGGTTAATAACTGCATAGGGCTTACCTGCAAGGCATATCCGAAAGCCATAGTTACCAGGTTCATCTGGCCACCATGATCTGTTTCTAACGGGGCTACACGCGGGTTAGGTATGGCTGTAAGATCTATAGGTGATTTTTTGGTAAGATGGTACTTATCCAGGTACTCTTTATATTCAACAGGCTTTTTGCCAAAAGCTTTAAGGGCAACCCTTCCCATGCCAACATTAGAACTGTGCGCTATGCACTCTTCTATAGTAAGCACACTTTTCGGCATCCTGTGCGCATCGGTAATAGGACGGGGTCCTACCTGCATACGCCCGGTGCTACCTACCTCAAACAAATCACCCGGCTTTACATCTCCTTTATCTATTGAAGCCAGATAACTTACAATCTTAATAGTTGACCCTGGCTCTGTAACCCTTAGCGCATAATTATCATTTTCCCAGTAAGTAGTATCATTAGGATTACGCCCCAGATTGGCTATGGCCTTAATTTTACCGGTTTTGGTTTCCATTAAAATAGCCGTTCCATACTCTGCATGTATCGACTGTAACATGCGCAATAATGCCGTTTCTGTAATATCCTGCATATTTACGTCCAGGGTGGTATAAATATCCCTTCCATCTTCAGGCTCTACCTGGAAACCCTGTACAGGAACCGCTCCGCCGGAAATAAACCGGACCAGCCGTTGGCCATTCTGTCCGTTTAATAAACTGTCATAGCTCATTTCAAGGCCTACATTCATCTTTTTCACCTTACCCTCGCTGTTAATATATTCACGGCTCAAACCAATGGTTCTGTTGGCCAGCAACCCGAAAGGTGCAATACGCTTGCTGGTTTGCTCTACAATGATCCCGCTTTTATTTTTCCCCAGCCTGATCAAAGGAAACTCCCGCAGGGCTTTATAATCCGCAAAAGAAATTTTCTTTTTTAAAGCATAATACCTGTTGCCATTTTTATATGCCTTGTCAAATTCGGCCCGGTACGCTGTTGCCGTTTTATCTTCAAAATAGGATGCCATAGCAACGGCAAATGAGTCAATATACTGGTTATAGATTTTCCCGCCTTTATCGCGAAGTCCGTCGGCTTTAAAATCCATATAAATATCAAACTGTGGCAGAGAAGTGCTTAGCATCTGGCCATCCTCACTAAAAATAGTACCCCTGTCTGCATTGATCTCTACAATCTTCTGGTGCATACTATCCCCCATGCTTCTCCAATGCTCTCCCTGGAACTTCTGGATAATAACCGCTTTACCCAGCACCATTGCAGACAGCACCACTATACCTATAAAGCAAAGGTATACACGCCATAATATGTCTTTTTTAACTTCCATAGTCCCTTTCACAGCCCTCCCCTTCAGAGAGGGAGACAGAAACAATTGATTTAATTATTACCTGATATCATTTATTGAACATTTGCCATATAGCTTTCCAGCGAATCCTTTAGCACATAAGGTGTTTCATTCAACTCACTCAGGCCCAGGGGCCGTAAAGCCTTCGATAATTCGCTGGGCTTACTCCGGAACATCACTTCGCTCTTCAGGCTCTTATATTCCCACTGCAATTCCTTTACTTCTTTGGCCATCGCGTTTATTTTACGCACTGTTTTATCAGCCATATGCCCGTTGTAGATGTACACTACCGCCAGAAAAGCAAGAAAGAAAAGAAAAGGCACCTGCTTTACAATAGATTGATAATTCAACCATTTCTTCCAGCTAAGCTTCAACCGCTTTTCTTTCATACATCATGTTTTTGTAGTTAACTTTATTACACTACCCCCCTTTTAAAGAGAGTCGTCTGGTCAGTTATGATAAGTAGGGCTTTACTCTCTTTATATACAATTATAATCTTTCTGCAACTCTCAGCTTCGCGCTCCTTGATCTCGTATTTTTTTTTAATTCATCCTGACCGGCAGTTACTGGCTTCTTTGTAATCACCTTAAACACTTGCTCTTTTTTTATACTAATGAAGGGGTTTTCGTCGGTCTCTTCCCAGCCTCCCTCTTTAAAAAAATGCTTTACCAGCCGGTCTTCTATGGAGTGAAAGGTGATAACCGCGATCCTTCCTCCCGGTTTTAGCAACGAAACAGATTGTTCCAGCATATCTCTTAACACCTGCACTTCCTCATTTACCTCCATCCGTAATGCCTGAAAAACCTGGGCGAAATATTTATTCGGATTTCCTTTTACCACATCCCTCAGCGCATTTTTGAATCCCTCGATTGTTTTAAGAGAAACCGCATTACGTACCGATACTATCGTTTTCGCAAGCGTGCGCGCATTGGTTACTTCCCCGTATTGTTCAAACAGCTTGTGCAACCTCATTTCAGTATAATGCTGCACCACATCAAAAGCCCTTGTAGCCTGTCTCCTGTCCATCCGCATATCCATGTCGGCATTGAACCTGGTACTAAAGCCACGGTCTGGTTCGTCAAACTGGTGGCTACTAACACCCAGATCGGCCAGTATACCATCTACCCGGCTCACTTCATGCAGGCGCAGGAACCGCTGCAGGTGCCTGAAGTTTTCGGGGATAAAAATAACCCGCTGATCAGCCGGTACATTTCGCCGGGCGTCTGCATCCTGGTCAAAAGCATATAAGCGGCCCTCTTCACCCAGATGTTTTAATATTTCGACAGCGTGCCCGCCACCTCCAAATGTGCAATCCACATATGTTCCTGCCGGATTAATATGTAACCCTTCAATAGTCTCATGCAGCAACACAGGAATATGATAATCGGTCGACAGGTTGGCAGGTTGAAAAGTTGACAAGGTCTCTTTTTCTTCTTCATTCCGACTCCTGTTGTTTTTCCTTTTCAACTTATTAACTTTTAAACATTTCAACTACATGCCACCCATAACCGAACTGGCCAGATCGCTGAACGACTCCGGTGAGAACGAATCAAAGAACTCTTTATATTTTGCCGTATCCCAGATCTCCATTTTATTACCTGCAGGAACCAGCACTATATCTTTCTGCAGACCTGCATACTCTCTTACTGTTGGCGGCAATAAAAGCCGGCCTGCACTATCCGGCTCCACGATCGTGGCACCGTTCAAAAAATAGCGTTTGAATTGCCTTACCTTAGGATCAAAATCATTCAGCGCATTGATCTTTTCTGCAATGGGCTCCCAGGAGCTTAGCGGATAAAGGCTCAGGCATTTCTCAAATCCCCTGTTTATGACAAAACGTTCGGTATCCCCTTCCGCCAGCTGCTTTTTAAAACCAGCCGGTAAAAGAAAGCGGCCTTTTGCATCAACTGTGGCCTCAAACTCTCCAAGGAAACCGATCATAAATATTGTTTATTGTATTTGCAAGTACTAAACTAACACAAAGTAACACTTTTTCCCACTTATCTACCAAATTTTAGCATTTTTGATTTATCCACAAATGAAAAAGGGATGGAAAGCAATACAGCAAAGGGTTTCAGCCAGTTTTTGGTCAATTTTACGCAAAACAGGTGTTAATATAATGTGGATTAATGTATTTAAAAAGTGGAAATCTCAAATACAACACAAAATTATGTGGAACAGAGTTGTAAAAACTGTTGAAAATATAGATTTTTGCTGCATTTAACAGCAGCGGTATGTTCATAAAGAGGAACGGTGCGACGCCTGCCTACCGGACAGGCAGGCAATAATGATGCTAGCAGCACTACCAATGACCCCATAAAATTAAAAAATGCATCCTCAAAACTTATCTATAAAGGATTTTACATACGAACTGCCGGAAGAGAAAATTGCCTTTCACCCATTACAAAACAGGGACGATGCCCGGCTTCTAATTTTTGAAAAGGAAAAGATCCGAACAGATATCTACAGGAACATAGCAGCATATATTCCCGCCAACAGCCTGGTGATCTTCAACAATACCCGGGTGGTGGAAGCAAGGCTCTTATTTAAAAAAGATACCGGCGGGCTCATCGAAGTGTTTTGCCTGCAACCGCATGAAATGTATGCTGATATTACTTCTGCAATGAATGAAACGGGCAAAGTAACCTGGCTTTGCCTGATCGGAGGAGCTTCCAAATGGAAAAACGGGCAAGTGCTACACTTATCTTTTTCTGCAGGCGGGCAGCCCTGCACACTTGAAGCGGCCCTTATAGAAAAAAGGAGCGATTGCTATGTGGTAGCGCTTAGCTGGAATGGCAGCCTGAGCTTTGCCGAAGTATTGCACCACGCAGGCCATGTACCCTTACCGCCTTACATAAAAAGAGCAGATGAGACAGCAGACAAAAACCGCTACCAGACCGTATTTGCACGTTACGACGGATCGGTGGCAGCGCCAACAGCAGGACTGCATTTTACTGAAGATGTACTAAGATCGCTCGAAGAAAAAGGAATAAAACAGCAATTTGTAACGCTGCATGTGGGCGCAGGAACCTTTAAACCGGTAAAAGCCGAAACCATGCAGGAACATGAAATGCACGCTGAATTTATTGAAGTGGGCCGGGAACTGGTAGAACAACTGCTTGAACATCAGGGGCCACTGGTGGCCGTAGGCACTACTTCTTTAAGAACGCTTGAAAGTATGTACTGGCTGGGCGCGAAGCTCATCAGCCAGCCTGGCATTTTTGGCAATTCGTTACCCGTGGTTACCCAATGGGAACCGTATGACGGGTTTTCTCTGCCTTCAAAAGAGGCAGCACTCAAAGCGCTGCTTTCTTATATGAATGCCAAAAATATCAGCCAGTTAATTGCTAAAACGCAAATCATCATTGCTCCTGGCTATGATTTTAAAATGATCAATGGCCTGGTTACTAATTTTCACCAGCCCGCCTCTACGCTCCTGCTTCTGGTGGCCGCACTGGTGGGTAATGACTGGAGGACGATTTATCATTATGCGCTTGAAAACCATTTTCGCTTTTTAAGCTACGGCGATGGGTGTTTGTTGTGGGGCGGGTAATACAAGCCCTGCTCACGAAACAGGCACATAGGTTTTAGAAGTTCTAAAATATCGATTATAAATGCCTGATATAAACGAGGCTTATACAAAAAATCATTTCAAACAAGGGAAAATCACGGAGATTAACCCGAAAAAACAATCTCTCTATTCCTTGCTTGGCGTCTATACCTTTATATAATAAAGTGGCAACATCCTGTATTACTAACACCAGCTTGCTTAACACTAATGAAGAATAATGAACATGTAGTGTACATCAGTATCTCGAGCACCTTGCCTATTACAATTATCTCCGGCGACAGGATACCTGTGCAAATGTTGCAAAAGCTATATCGGCACACCGATATTAAAACCACAATTGGCTATCAGGCAAACTTTATACATCAAGATGTGGATAATGCGTTGGATAGCGTGACTGGCTATTGAAAAATAAAAAACTACCCAACCTTATTTTAGGGAACGCCCAAGAATAAGGCTAGGTAGCTTAGGACAGATGCTATTTTTTTATTTAATTACGTATGCTACGCCAAGCCGTATGTTAATAGAGCCTTCCCATTCTTTGGATTCATTCCCATACGTAGCCCCGAATCCAAAACGACCATCAAGATTGATACGCTTTCCTACATTTCGTTGCATACCCCATGCAGGTATGAAAGAGAAATTAAGTTCATCTGTGCCATTCTTGGAATAAAATCCTTTTGGTTTCACACCTCCTGTTAAACTAAAAAAACTGCCTGAATTATTTAACGTGGATTTATTATTACGCACACGCTTTTTCAGGTTATAGTATTGACGTATCTCCGTAGAAAATGCAGGCGCAATCACTTGCGTTAAATCATCCGACACTTCATTTATCGGGGTTCCATAGAAAGAAAACCTGCTATCTTTCATAGCAAAACCATAGTTAACGGAAGCCTCGAAATTAATGGAGGTTTGCGAAGCTATAGGTATTTCGTAATTAGCACCAACGCCAAATAGCTGAATACCCGCCTTCCAATTTTTTTTTAAGAGTTGCTGTTGTTGAGCGTTTGCCTGCCCAAATAAAAATACAAAAACAAGACAATAAATGAACAAGTTTTTATTACATAACATATCTCACATTTTATAGTTTATTCAAAAGCCTTATCCATCCGAACACCCTTCCATGTTTCATTATACTTTGCCGCACCAAACAGAAGCGCCCAATATTTTATAAGTATATGCTTTACCTGATATATGCTCCCAAAGATTTTCCCAGTTTATACTACTCACATTTGCCGGATCAATTTTGAAAACAACATAAGTATTCCAATCAAAATTTTTATTTATCATGTCGGTATTAGTCTGTTTGTCTTCATACCTGGCCGTCACTACATTAATCTTATTAGGGTAGATGATCCTGAATGCTTGCTTTCAACAAATGGACGCTGCTCATTACTAATTTCTTCAGTGAAATTTTTTGAACAAGAGGAAATAAGAATACTGCTAAATGACAACGCACAAAGCATTAGCCTGGATCGATAATAAGTGTTTTTTTCATATAAATTTTTAATTTTTAAAAGTTGCAAATGTAGTTTGGTATTACATTATACAGGGAGGGTATTTTTCCCGTATTCCTTACGAAAAACAAAACTACAACTACAGAAAAGTTGTGATTTCCAAAAGTCCTAAAACAATAAAAGATAAAAATATCTTTATTTTTACAGGAGAAAAGTTGTTGTTATGAACCCTGATATTCATATAAAAAGGATATACGAACCGTTCTCAAAGGAGGATGGATTCCGGGTTTTGGTTGACCGCGTATGGCCTAGAGGCATCGCTAAAGCTACAGCCCATTTAGACCTGTGGGCAAAGGAAATGGCCCCCGGTACTCCATTGCGTAAATGGTTCAACCACGATCCGGCAAAGTGGGAAGCTTTTAAAACCAGGTATAAAGCGGAGCTTGACGAAAATGATGCAGTTGAGGCATTCATCCGTGAATGCAGCAAGCACCCGGCTGTTACCTTCTTATACGGAGCCAAAGACACTGAACATAACCAGGCCATAGTACTACAGCAATACATCATTCAAAAAATGAAAAATCAACGTTTCTAAATGAACAGAAATACAATAACAGAAATGGCTACAGCCGCCATACATGGTGTACAGGATGATATAGCAGAACACGCCCATCTTATGCCTATATACGCAACTTCTACGTTCACCTTTGACAGCGCCGAGCAGGGCATGGATCGTTTTTCTGGTAGAGCGCAGGGATTTATTTATTCCAGGTTTGGCAATCCCACCACTTCAGCAGCAGCCCAACTGGTGGCGGCCCTTGAAACACATGGGCTAAAAACAGCAGCGAACGGACCTTTGAAAGCGCATGCCTTCCTTACCTCAAGCGGCCAGGCGGCGCTGGCCACCCTGATGATGAGCCTTGTAAAAACGGGCGATACTATTATCTCTGATCATGCTTTATACGGCGGCACTTATGAGTTCTTCAATAACTTTTTGCCGGCATTTGGAGTGCGCACTGTATTTATAAATATGACCGACCCCAGCGCACTTGAGCAGGCACTGAAAAACAATCCCTCTACCCGGCTCATTCATATTGAAACTCCGGCCAACCCTATCATGCAATGCACCGATATTGAAGAGATATGCCAGATAGCCAAAGAGCACCAGGTAATTGTTTCTATCGATAATACTTTTGCTACGCCCTACTTACAGCAGCCTTTCAGATTCGGGGTCGATTATATATTTCATTCCACCACAAAATTCCTCAATGGGCACGGCAGCGCTATCGGCGGTGTTATTGTTGGCCGCCATATTGATTTTATGCGTACCCAAATGGCAAAAACTTATAAACTACTGGGAGGGAACAGCAATCCTTTCGATGCTTTTATGCTGATGCAGGGCATCAAAACATTAGCCATAAGAATGGACAAACATTGCAGCAATGCCGGGCAGGTTGCCCATTATCTCTCTGCCCATCCTGCTGTAGCTAAGGTGAATTACAACGGCCTGCCCGGCCATCCCGGCTATGCCATATCAAAAAAGCAAATGCGTTCAGCAGGCGCTGTTTTGAGCTTTGAGCTGAAGGGGGGATTCGACCAAAGCAGACAGTTTATCAACAAACTGCAATTATGTGTACGTGCTGTGTCCCTGGGAACAGTCGATACACTGATCTCTCATCCTGCCTCTATGTCGCATAGCGGTATGTTAAAAGAAGAACGGCTGGCGGCAGGGATATCAGACGGACTGATCAGAATGAGTGTAGGGCTGGAAGATATTAACGATATACTGAACGACCTTGGGCAGGCGCTGGGCTAAGAATGACGTCAAAAAACAAAAGCCCCGCAACAATAGCAATGCGCGGGGCCAATAAAACAATAAAACAAAACCGAAATCTTAGTTCAGGTGCGCCTCAATTTTCTTTACAAAATTACCTTTAGGCTGGGCACCCACTAATTTATCTACTACCTGACCGCCTTTAATAAATAAGATGGCAGGTATAGAAGTAATGCCGTAGTCCATAGAAACCTGCGGATTAACATCTACATTCAGTTTACCAATGTTCACTTTGCCGTCGTATTCTTTTGCCAGCTCTTCAATTACCGGGCCTATAGCACGGCAGGGACCGCACCATTCTGCCCAGAAATCTACTATAGTCAGTTTATCTGAGTCCAAAACTTCTGCCTGGAAGTTTGCGTCGTTAAATTCTTTTGCCATTATTAAGATAGTTTAAAAGTTGATAATTTTTACATGAACATGACTTCAAAGTTAAGTCCACAAATCAAATAACAGCAATAGTGACATTTTGTTGTGAAGAAAATGTCAATTCACCGCTCATCTACTGCCAGAATACCGCTAACGGCCGTTGGTAAAAGAAAGATTTAATGAGCAATGGGGCCTGCCAGATCAGGATGGTGTCTATGCCTGAACAATAAACCAAATAATAAAGCCACGATCAGGGCATAAATTGAAAAAATAAGCCATATCCCCTGCCAGTCCTTATTACCATCAGGAAGAATATAATACTTATCTATCATCCATCCGCTTATACGTGCCCCCAGGAAAGCACCGAAACCGTTGGTCATCATCATGAAAAGCCCCTGTGCGCTTGACCGGATATGCTTATCTGTTGTTTGCTCTACAAACAGTGAGCCGGAAACATTGAAAAAATCAAAAGCCATTCCATAAACAATGCAGCTCAAAATAATCATCCATAAACCCGATCCCGGATCTCCGTACGAAAATAACAGGAACCGCAGCACCCAGGCCAGCATACTGATCAGCATTACTTTTTTAATGCCAAACCTTTTTAGGAAGAAAGGGATCGCCAGTATAAATAAGGTTTCAGATATTTGTGAAATAGACATAATAATCGTGCTATGCTTCACTACCAGCGAGTCTGCATATTGCGGGTTCCTGGAAAAATCAGAAAGAAATACATCTCCATACATATTCGTTAACTGCAGGGCCGCTCCTAAAAACATGGAAAATAAAAAAAATATGGCCATCTTATAGTCCCTGAACAGCTTAAAAGCATCCAGGCCCAGTATCTGTACCAGGCTCTTTTTATCGTTCCTGGTCTTAGGAGGCGGGCAGGGAGGTAAGGTAAACGCGTATATACCCAGCAAAAAAGCCCCGGCCGCCGCAATATAAAACTGCGCCGCGCTGGCTTTATTCCCTGTTAAATCTGTTACCCACATCGCTGCAATAAAGCCTATGGTGCCCCATACACGTATAGGAGGGAAAGATTTTACACAGTCGTAATTGCTGTTCTTAAGAATAGTATAAGACAGGGCATTACTCAGGGAAATAGTGGGCATATAAAATATCATAACCATTAGCATGGCATAAAAAAACAAATCGGGATCATTCACCTGTGGCAAATAACACAAACTAATTCCATACAAAATATGCAGCAGCCCATACAGTCTTTCTGCATTTATCCACTTATCTGCGATAATTCCGATAACCGGAGGCATAAAGATCGACGCAATAGCAAGTGTGGAAAACACACTGCCAAATGCGGCCGGCCCCCAGCCTTTTGTCGTAAACCAGTAGTTGGCAATGGTAATAAGCCATGCACCCCATACAAAAAACTGGAAAAAGCTTAAAACAGTCAGTCTGAATCTTATCGACATACGTTTATTTTATTTATTGGCCCTACACCGTACTGCTATGGAACAATTTTGTCCCGATAATTATCGGAACACGCTTCAACATCCGGTAATATTTTAAACAGCCCAACGAATCTAAAGAAAAATATCAAATAAGCTCACCCGTTTCTTTCAGTAATTCATCCAGCCCCACTTTCCGGAATAGTACCTGGCCTACTTTTACATCTGACCAGCCCTCTTTTATTTCATACTTAAATACAGGTGCCCCATGCTCTACTTCACAATCCACATAATAAGCGTTGACCTTTTCTGACTTTACCTGCTCTTTAAGCTGGTGCAGGTGTGTTGAAATAATAAAAAAGGAATTTGTAAATTTTGTTAACCCGTTAATGGTAGTCGTGCTTATTTTGACAGCGTCCTCCATATTCGTTCCTTTAAAAAGCTCATCAAAAACAGCAAAGCAACGTTTACCGGCGGCGGCCTCGGTTACAACATTTTTTAGCCGTATTATCTCGTTCATAAAATGGCTATAGCCGTTTGCAAGGCTGTCATTATGGTTAATGGATAAAGCAATATGATCAAAAAAAGGAACAGCCGCCCTGCCAGCGGGTATCGCGAATCCCAAATGAGCCAGATATATACATATTCCCAGCGATTTAAGAAATGTTGACTTGCCCGACATATTAGGCCCGGTAATAAGAAGTACATTTTTGTCAAGGGAAAAATTGTTCTTAACAGGATCGTTTAATAAAGGATGATAGAGCTGCTCCAGGAAAAATTGTTCTTCTGAAAAAGACGGGAAACTGAAACGGCGCTTTATAACGCTCTGGCTGATGGATAAAAAAGCTTCAAACCTGAAAAGCCGTTTATAGAAACCGGTGATTACTCCTTCATTATATTTTACCGCTATTATTTTTGAAAGGGTTATTATATGTTTTGTGTTCAGCTTGCCCTCCCTGATCAGGGTATCATAAAAATCAAGATTAAACAAAGCAATAAAGCTGCTTATTAAACGGATCTCTTCTTTATAGGCTTCGGGAAAAAAGCGGGTATTTATTTTTTTAAAATAATATAAATCGAGTTTAGAGAATAACAAAACAAACTGTATGACCTTTGTTCTCAAAGTATGTCTTTCTTTTTCCAGCAGCATCAGTTTCAGTCTTTCTCCTGGTGTAAAATTCAAAGCAGGCGGATTTGTTAAAAAATGATGCACTTCATAAAAATCCTGCTTTGCATAAGCATAATTACCTACAATCTCAGCGTTTGTAATAAATCCTTTAATAATATGCTGCCGCGTTTCTATTTCACTTACGGAAGTAAGAGGATGGCGAAATAAATAAGCAAGCGCTGTTTTAGCAAAATGCGTAAGGGTAAAATCAAAAAACGGCAGCACTTCTGTCTCCAGGTTCAGATCCGTTGTATTACCCATTTTATTGTTTTTAAGTCTGTTAAGTACCCAGGCGGGAAAATTACATGGTCAACGAATCTAAAGAAATTTTACGAACAACCAGGTGTTATTAAATGTTAAAACTACTTTTACATATATGATCAACTACAACAATAAAGTTTTTAAACCTGTAAGCAATACCGAAAACGGGGAAACTTCGTCAGCAACTATGTTTCACTACCGGCAAATTGAAAATATATTAACCGCCACTTACAGCGGTGGTCCAATAAAGTCCGGCCATTTGATCGGCCTGGTTGATGAGGCAGGACGTATTGATATGCGTTACCACCAGGCAAATAATCATGATGTACTCATGACAGGTGTCTGCCATTTCGTACCGGAAGTGCTACCCAACGGTAAAATCAGGCTGCGTGAAACATGGAGATGGACCAGCGGCGATCTCTCACACGGCACATCGGTCATTGAAGAAGTATAAGGAAAGCTCAGGCGTTGCAGGCCTTTAGCGTTAAAAGCAGTATAGCCAATCATGATAAAACATGATCATAATCAGACAATTTTTGAACCCTTAAACCCAAAATCCGTTTTATCTTTGTAATTTATTAATCTTTACCTGATGAGTATATTCAGCCTTTCCAATATAGATACAGCATTACATACAATAAGCAACAAAGTACACAACGGCCAGAGAATCAGCGATGAGGATGCGCTACATCTTTTTAAACACGCCAGCTTAGGCTTTGTGGGGTCGCTGGCCAATTATGTGCGGGAGCAAAAGCATGGTGATGTAACTTACTTCAACCGGAATTTTCATATCGAACCCACTAATGCCTGTGTATACTCCTGCCACTTTTGCAGCTACAGCCGCGTGTATGCCCATCGTGATGAAGCCTGGGAACTTTCATTGGAGCAAATGATGGATATTGTTAAAAAATATGATAATGAACCTGTAACCGAAGTACATATTGTAGGCGGGGTGCATCCTAAGATGAATTTAGAGTTTTTTGCAGAATTGCTGCGCAGTATTAAAGCGCATCGCCCCGATCTTCATATAAAAGGTTTTACCGCTGTAGAGCTGGATTACATGTTCCGCAAGGCAAAAAAAACCATACCCGAAGGCATGCAATACCTGAAAGAAGCCGGCCTTGAAAGCCTGCCAGGTGGCGGCGCTGAAATTTTTGCCCCCGAAATAAGAAAACAGATTTGTGCCGATAAAGTGGATGGTAAAGGCTGGCTGTACATTCATCAGACAGCACATGAGCTGGGTATGCAAAGTAACGCCACCATGCTTTACGGGCACCTGGAAAACTATCATCATCGTATCGACCACATGAGCCAGCTGCGCAACCTGCAGGACCAAACCGGCGGGTTCAATACTTTTATCCCGCTGAAATTCAGAAACGGCGACAATGATATGAGCCATGTGGCAGAGTCGTCACTGATAGAAGATATGAAAGTGTATGCAATTAGCCGCATTTATTTGGACAATTTTCCACATATAAAAGCCTATTGGCCGATGCTGGGCCGCCAAAATGCACAGCTATCCCTGTCTTTTGGCGTAAACGATATCGACGGCACAATTGATGATACCACTAAAATTTACTCCATGGCCGGTTCTGAGGAGCAAACGCCTTCTATGACTACAGAAGAGCTGGTATTGCTGATTCAGCAGGCGAGAAGAAAGCCGGTGGAAAGGGGCACCCTGTACAACGTAATAAAGGATTATAGCACTACCGAAATGTTCGCATCCGTTTAACTTAACTGCCGTGCCTGGTTTTCTGGATTTGCACTTACGGCTTTTTTTCGCTATATTGCCTGTATAATCAAATCATACGCTTTATGACCAAAGTATCTACTATTCTTGCCCGGAAAGGAAGTCTTGCAGTCACTATTCAAACAGATACCAAAGTTTACGATGCTTTAAAAATCATGTCAGAGAAAAACATAGGCTCTCTGATCGTACTTGATGGGGAAAAATATGCAGGTTTACTTACAGAAAGGGATTATTCAAGAAAAGTGATTCTTTTAGGCAAACATTCGGATGAAACCACCGTAGGCGAAATTATGTCTACTAATTTACCCACCGTACACCCTAATGATACTGTAGAGCGTTGTATGCAACTGATGTCTGATAAAAACATAAGATACCTTCCTGTTTTTGAAAACCATAAGCTTTCAGGCATTATATCCATCAGCGATGTGGTAACGGAAACCATTTTACAGCAAAAAGAAACCATTAACCAACTGCAAAACTATATTCAGGGCTAGTCTTTTGGAGTTTGATACGGGTCAAAATCAAGTGGCAACATGTCCCCAACCTTTTCACTCCATGACCAGTACCACTCAGATATAATAGTGTTTGCCGGCGACCAGTTACCGTTTTTATCAATAATAACAGGCTCAACGTTAAGATGTATGAGCGAACGTATGGGATAAGGTTTTCTTTTTTCATTATAATAATCAAGATAACCTTGTTCCTCCAGCTTGTTCTTATATGTAATAGCCAGGTAATCCGGCCATGACATCATCTTATAATCTGTTCCGGTATTTACCACCAGACTGTTGCTGATGAGCAGGGATGAATCGTATTCATCAGTATAATCCTTCTGTGCCAATATCCTTTCATAATAAGCGCTTGAATCTCCTGTAAGCTTAGGCACAGCTAACAGCACCCTGTTCAACGGGATATTGCAAATAATGCGCACCCTGTCCTTCTCCGTATTCCTTAAACGCTTCATCCGCCGCACCTCAAATCCCTCCTGCTCCAGGTTGCCGTTATAAAGGCTTCTTATAAAATGCATTATTGATCCCTTATAAGCTTCCTCCCTTTTACGCATATTATTTTTACGGGGTGCTTTTCTGCCACCTGATTCAGTAAACAATACATGGCCCGAAAAAAAATTACTGAGCTCCTTAAAGTTGATCTCAAATTCCTGTAAATGATAGGTAAGCTGGTAGCCCAGCGCCTGGTTCTCAATGATCAGCGGCTCTTTGGCGATCACTTCCAGTTTATTTAGCTTTTTATAAAACCTGAACCAAAGCGCTTCCTTATTCTTAATAAAAGTTTTTTTACTGTTGGCGCTCATGCCAATAAAATATTCAAGAAAGGTGCGACCCCATTTCTCCCATGTTTCGGTCACATACCCGCCTACAATAACTGTTTCCATCATAGTAGCCTTGGGCTGCATCACAAACTTTATCTGGCGGGGCATCTGATCCGTTGAAAAGCGGTATGAAGCAGTTTCATAGCTTATGACTGTAGCCACTACCTCATAATTTCCCGGAGGTATATTACCTATCTCAAAATAGCCCTCTTTATTCGTTACCGCTCCCATGGACGTATTGGTAAGAAAAACGCTGCAACCGGCCATCGGCACACTGTCCTTTTCATCTACAACAAACCCTTTAAGAATGAATTGGCCAGTTGCCACTTTAACCTGGAGTAAAAAAAATAGGACCAACACGCGTATCATGCCTGCAAAGATATACGACACAACAAAACATCTACGATATATTCGTATTTATTTTTAACAGAAGCCTTCACTCAATAATCAATATATACTACCTGACAAAAACCGGCTACTTTTTCAGGACAACACAGGCATTTCCCCTAATACCTTGTTGATAATGGTGCTTATCTCATTAGCCCGGTTATAAATCATCATGTGCGTTCCTGACTTTATTACATGGGTGGGACTGATGGTTTTTAAAGGAAAAATTTTATCGCAGTCTCCATGAATGTGGATGGTATGGGACGGGTAGTCTTTATTTTTCCAGTTGAGTATTTTATCAAAGCTCCAGTTCACATACCCGATATCAGCATTGCGCCTGTAAGCGTTGGCAAACGCTTTTTCCTCTGGCGTAAAAGCTCCCAGTCGTTTATTGGCTATTTCATATACTTTTTCGCTCTGCTGTATTTTCCTTACCGGGAAAATTTTATCCAGCCGCAAATGACCAATGCACCTTAAATGAAAAGGCAGCTCCCGCCTGCATTTTACTCCTGAAATAATGATCAGCTGTTTTGCCGGTAAAAATTTATTTATCTCTACAGCTATCATCCCTCCAAAAGAAACACCCAGAATAACCGGCTGCTGCTCTTCTATTTTTACTGCCATACGGCGGGCATAACCTTCTATGCTTTCCTGTTGATAAGGCTTTATCCAGTTAAGGAACTGAAGATCGGCATCAACCTCAAGGTTCGCAAAAATTCCCTCATCCACTCCAAAACCGGGGATACAATACACTTTAGGCCGTTTCAGCCAATGACTTTCGTTGCGCTGTGTTACATTCATTACTCAGTTATTTTACACAAAACGTACGTAAACACTACAAATGCAAAGGTACAAATACCTCTGTGCCTGATACCAAACAAGGTACCCTAAATACAAAAACAAAATAGCAGTGTACAACTGTTTTAAAGCGTTTCATAAAAAAAGTGCGAAGGTTACCCTCCGCACCGTAAAAACATATTCCGCAATCGTTTGAGGCATCTAATTTAACCCAAACATACCCTTATTCAGCTGCTGCAATAACTGTATTTTATGCTCTGCAGCAACCAGTAAAGAGATATTATGACGGCTGCCTCCATAAGAAACCATACGGATAGGTATATTTCTTATGGAGCCGAACAGCTTTTTAATGATCTCTTCAGTTTCGTTGATATTATGTCCTACAACAGAAATAATGGTTTGCCCTTCATCTACCTCAACAGAACCCAGTACTTCAAGTTCTTTTATAATTTGCTTCAGGTGCTCAGGGTTATCAATAGTAATAGAAACCGCAACCTCTGATGTTGTGATCATATCAATAGGTGTTTTATATTTTTCAAACACTTCAAATATTTTCCTTAAGAAGCCATAAGCCAGCAGCATGCGGCCGCTTTTTATCTTTATAGCTATAATATTATCTTTTGCTGCAACCGCCTTAACTCCGGCCGATGCGGCATCCTGTGTTATTAAGGTACCTTTGGCATCCGGCGCCATGGTATTCAACAGCTTTACCGGGATTTTATACTGCTGCGCAGGCCATATAGACGCAGGGTGCAGAATTTTAGCGCCGAAATAAGCCAGCTCAGCTGCTTCATCAAAGCTCAGCTGCACCACAGGCATGGTTTTGTTTACCACCCGGGGGTCGTTGTTATGCATCCCATCAATATCTGTCCATATTTCACAAACAGAAGCATTAATTGCAGCAGCTACAAGTGAAGCCGTATAATCGCTGCCGCCACGTTTCAGGTTGTCTACCTCGCCTCTGGCATTTTTACAGATATAACCCTGGGTAACCAGGATCTTTTTATCTTTATGCTGATGGATGAGCTGTGTAAGCCGGGTACGGATACTGCCAATCTGCGGTTCCTCGTTCTCATCAATGCTCATAAACTCCAACGCCGGGAGCAGGGCGTAAGACGCGCCCATCTCTTGCAGGTAGCAGCAGAATATTTTGGTAGAAAGCAACTCTCCCTGTGCCAGTATATCCTTGCTCAGCGCTTCGCTGAAAGATATTTTAAGAATGATGTTCAGAAAGTCAAAATGCTCTTCCACAATGGCCCGGGCCTTTTTATATGCATCCTCATCAGAAAGCAATTCCCTGATAAAGGTTTTGTAATGGTCATGCAAAGCATTGATATGCTGAGTAGCCGTATGCCGGTCTCCGGCAGCAATATTATCACCAATGGTTACCAGGGCATTGGTAGTGCCGGAAAGTGCAGAAAGTACTACCAGCGCAGGCTCTGTTTGCTGTTGTAGCAGCGCTGCAATATGTTTCATACGCTCTGGCTTTCCCACACTTGTGCCGCCAAACTTCATTACTTTCATACCTGTAAAATATCGTTATTTAATAATCTATAAAATGAATCGGGTTGCAAATATACATCGCATTATCATATAAAGGCGGAAGATCGAAATTGCCATACAGGAAGATAAACACAACCACCCAACCTGCATTCGATGTTTTACATCACAAAGTCAATGCCCAGCTTCTCTCCCACCTGTTTCATATCTTCAATCACAGAAGGCAGCAGTGGGATACCGTGTGCCCTTCTTTCTGTTTCCATTTCTCGTTCAGGATCGCCGGGTATCAAAACCTTTTCATATCCCGGTAAGGTTTTAGCGTTTCTGAATCCACTGATCCAGTCGTCCATATCCTGCTTAAATTCATCAGCCGGTCTGAAAGCATCTATACGCATTGCACCCAAAAAATGCCCGATACCCTTACCTGGCTGCTTTGCAGGCATAGGCACATAGGCAGGGAACGGCGGAACCCAGGGTGCATAATTGGCGCCGCTCAATAAAGCCGAAAAAATATCGACCATTGCACCGAGCGCATAGCCTTTATGGCTGCCGTGCTCACGGTCGCCGCCCAGCGGCAATAAAGCACCACCCTTTTTTAAAATATTCGCATCCGTTGAGGGATTGCCCCCGGCATCCTGTACCCAGCCGTAAGGAGCCTCTTCATTTTTTCTTTGTAAGATTTCGAGTTTACCGTTTGCCGCAGTTGTAGTAGCCAGATCCATTACAAAAGGCGGCTGCAGCCCTGCAGGTGCAGCTACGCAAATAGGATTAGTGCCCAACATTTTTGAAGTAGAAAATGTGGGTGCTACCAAAGGGCTGGCATTGGTCATGGAAATACCGATCATGTCCTCTTCCAGCGCCATCATGGCATGTGCAGCTGCGATACCATAATGGTTGCTGTTTTGTACGCTTACCCAACCGGTACCCACTTGCTTAGCTTTATCAATGGCAACTTGCATGGCAATGGGCGCCACTACCAAACCCAGGCCACTATCGCCATCTATTACAGCAGTAGAGGGCGTTTCATGAATAATTTTGATCTCTGGTGTTGCATTCACTCTTGTTGCTTCCCACAGCCTTACATAGCCGCTCAGCCGTGCTACACCATGCGAATCCACACCGCGCAGGTCGGCCGAGAGCAAAACTGCAGCAGCAGAGGCAGCCTGCTTTGCAGGACAACCTATCTTCTCAAAAACATTTACGGTAAAATCGTATAACTTGCTGTAGCTGAATGTTTGTGTGCTCATATAAACAAAGAAACAATAAAAACACAAGAAAAGATATGATTAAATCCTATACAACGCATTTCATTTGCGAAAGCCAGTATCATGTCAAAGATAAATGTGGTAACGCCTGCCTGTAATCTTATTATTACTTTTAGCTCAATACAAAAAGGGCTCCCTGATATGTGGAGCCCTTAAATCATCACCAATCACAAACAGCCTTTATATTTTTATGGCACCAGTGTGCCGCGCAAACTGGTTTTGAAGCCTTTTCCTGAAAAAACAGTTTCCATACTCGCTCCAATTTCCGAGCGATCAAGGCGGGCTGTACGGCCCCTCGCATTGAGCGAATTAAAAACAATGCTCATCCGTCTCGATCCCAGGCCCTTTATCTTACCATGCAAAACAGTTCCTTTAGGAAGGATCACTTCACCCCGCAACATGCCTGGCTCTAACAATTTAAAAGTTATCTGCTGGCCTTCGATTGCCGTTTCTTTACTTAAATTTTCCCGTAGTGCAATAACCACGGGCATGCCCCTTCCCCGTAATGTTATCGGTCCGCCGGATGCTACATCATCCGGGTCGTTTTCCTCAGCTTCTGCAACATCAGGCCTGGGTGTAACCTGTGGTTGGGGCTTCGGCTTTGTATCTGCCTGGCCGGGTTTTACAGAAGTACTGCTTCCGTTATTTTGAGCAGATGGTCTTTGCTCCGGCTTTTTAGAACCCGTTGAAGCCGCTCCCGGATTAATCACTTTCTGCTGCAACAAGGCAAGCTGGCTCTCATTTTGTTTCTTTTTATTTAAAATAAAGTTGATGGAGTCGTTATTCATTTTGTTTTCAGTAATATCTTCCACCATATTATTGCCAGCAGGGATTTGCTCTGGATCAGTAATTATGCCGTTCTGCAGTTTACTTTCCGGTTCATGAGTATCCGGGAAAAAAGTGATCAATGTAAAAAGAAGAATGATCAATGCAGCAGCAACAGCATACCACCATTTGCTTTTAAATACAGGCAGCAGCTTTTTTTTACGTACCTGATCCATATCCAATAAAGTAGTAGCGGATATTTCTTTATGTTCTTTGTGTAATAGAGTTGCCGGTGCAGCTGCTCTCAACAAGGTAGCTTCCTGTATATCCGGCAACTTTTGTTCTGCAGTAGCTGCTGGTTCTATCAATCCCGGCGGAATTTGTTTCATACCGGGGAAAGCCTCCTGCAAAGACCTTGAAAATGCTTCTACCGTTCTATAACGGTCTGCGGGTTTTTTCTCCAATGCCTTCAGCACAATCTCAGATAGCTGATGGGGGATATTATTATTCCAATTGTCGGGTAATGCCGGTTTTTCTTTTACAATTTCCTGCATCAGCATGTAATCGCTTTTGCCTGTAAAAGGCAGCCTTCCGGTAAGCATTTCATACATCGTTACACCCATCGCGTAAATATCCGAGACCGGTGAAGGCTCCTGGCCTTCGATCAGCTCAGGTGCCAGGAACTCTAAAGTGCCGATCACCCGGCTTACCTGGGTAAGCTTTACCTGGTCCGACATTTTTGCAATGCCGAAGTCCATCAGCTTAATGGTATTATAGGGTGTTAACATAAGGTTAGCAGGCTTAATATCGCGGTGCAATACACCCTTACTATGCGCGTGAGCCAGGCCTTCCAATGCCTGAGCAATCATAGGAACCACAGCGTGACAGGGAATTGTATGATTTCGTTTAATCAGTTGATCCAGGTTCTCGCCTTCTACATATTCCATTATCATGTAGTAATCACCATTGTTTTGCAAATAGTTATATAATACAGCAATATTGGGATGTGTAAGTCGGGCCAGGGTTTTGGCTTCGTTCCGGAAACGCTCCAGGAAAGAAGGCTGGTTGGTTAAAGATGTATTTAAGCTTTTGACAGCAACTACACGCCCGAGGACAGTGTCGGTGGCTTTATATACACGTCCCATGCCTCCTTCGCCCAGCAAAGCTTCTATATAATAGTTTTGTAAGGTTGTTCCGATCATGACTTTAAATTTTCTATCATTAAGGAATTTCAAAATCCCGCGTGCTTTTTAACCGGGGGATAGATGATTGATCTTCGCTGGTTGCTAACAGTACAGTAATATTATCATGGCCTCCTCTTTTTTTTGCTTCAGAAACCAGACTGTTTGCCGCAGCAGTTATATTGCCAGAGGTATTTATAATAGCAGCCATCTCTTCGTCTGCGACCAGGTCATATAAGCCATCGGAGCAGAGCAGCAGGGTGTTCCCGGTATCAAAAGCAATATCAGCTTTCAGGACATCGCCGTTGATAAGCGGCTTTGTTCCTAAAGCGCTTAACAGTACATTACGTTCAGGATGGCTGGCAGCCTGTGCTTCGGTTATCAGCCCCATATCTACCAGTTGCTGCACAACCGTCTGGTCTTTACTCAACCTTAAAAAACCATCCTTTCCCAAAAGATAGGCCCTGCTGTCTCCCACATGTGCCAGGTAAATACTGCTGTCCTTTATCATTACAGCAGTGATAGTAGTACCCATTCCGGAATACTGAGAATCGGTAAGCGATGCCTCAAATACAGCATGGTTGGCCTTTCTCAAGGCATATTTAAGCGATTTGCAAATATTACCGCGATGATTAAAATAGGCCGTTGCAAAAACGCTGAGGGCCATCTCGCTGGCTATCTCCCCGCTGTTATGCCCGCCCATGCCATCTGCGAGCATCAGCAGGCACCCTTTGTTTTTCTGCAATGGCCCTTCAGTAAAACTGATAACCGCCCCGTCTTCATTATTGCTGCGAACATTTCCCTTATCCGTGGCAATAACTGCTGCCAGCCCTTCAAGCACCGCCCTGCTCCGGAACCTGCGAACCTGTATATTATTCCTCTTTAAAAACCAGCTCATATACTAACTTTAAAGAAGCATTATCCGATCTTTCTTCTGAAAGCTATAATAGCAAGCAGCGACAGGCCGCCAAGCGCCAGCAGCGAGTAGCCTGTTGTTTTCATTTTTGCATTGCCCAGCGTGGTGATGCTCTCGGTAGGCATTTTATACTTCACCAGCACATTGTTGAACTCATCCCGGTCGAACTCCATATTGCCGGCGGCAACAGGCAGGGTAACTTTCATGCTATTCTGGATAATCACATTATTACCGCCCATTTGCGACACCACGCAGTTAAAAGAGTTTTCGGTAAGTTTCATGGGCTGCGCATCCCTTAAACCTACCGAGGCTATCCATTTATCTTTTCCCAGGTATTCCACAATTCCTTTAGCTTTATACTGAATAGTAAAAGAACGTTCCATTTCATTAGGCACATACTTAAAATCGTACACGTAATACGGGCTTAAAGATCTTTCAATGCTGCGCTTCACATTGGACGCATTGCCACCGCCATACATATAGTTCCAGTTGATCCACTGCTGGGCAGTCAGCTGCCCCGAGGTTTCAAATATGGCATTTCCTGTTGAATCGATATGGGCTTCGGTATTGATCATCATATTTCCCGAAGTTGACTGAGCTGTTATATTGCCGCTAGCAATAACCGCAAATAAAATAGTATATATTATTTTTTTCATTGTTGTTATGATTTGAGATGATTGATAAATAAGCCACAGGTTATTGCTGTACAGGCTGACCGTTCTGTACCTGCTGCTGCTGATCTTCAAAAACAAACGGCCCGCCTGTTGCAAACCTGGCAGCCATTTCATCTACCTTGGTACGAAGGAATGCATCGTCGGACAATTCCATTTGCTGCACACCCCTTTTATTTAATGCATTTACATCAACCAATGTGTAGCGCGGGTCGCCCTGCTGAACCTTCTGCATAAACTCCCTTATGTTTTTCATGCCTACCTGAAACGCCTCTATAGGGCCAGCAATATTACCCAAGCCTTCACCTCCTACGGCAGTAGCTTCTATTGCATACAGGTTGCCATTGTACCTGATCCCGGGGTAGGCATGGCCGGGAATAAAGAAAATAACAGGCTCCAGCCCCGCAGCCGCGAATACGCTGGCATACAGGAAAGACATTTCTATGCAAAGACCGGTGTTACCGGTTATTACTTCACGTGGTAACCGTATTTTCTGCTTGGTGCTTTGAATATCGCCTATTTGTCCCCAAATGCCGTCTGTAGCACTATACACCATATGCGTACGGCGCGTAGCTTCGTAAACGCCCATCATAAACCGGATCGCTTCCCTGTCGCCACCGCCCACTGCTGCCGTTTCACCACCTAATAATTTTTCCTGGATCTGCTGCGCATAGTATTTTACAATAGGATCCTGTGGCGTTACAAAAACCGGTGCGAGATCATTATTATCTTCCATATCAACCACGCCCCTTACTTCGCTTGCAGGCACATTGGTATATAAAAAGTCATTACGGCTGAGCATTTCAAAAGTATAAGCCTTCTCATATCTTTCGGGTTTACCGTCTGATAAATAAGTGATACGTATCTGTACTCTCTCGGTCGACTCTGTAGTTTTTTCCGTAACCTTTTGAGGAAACTGCGGATAAATAGTAACCACCGCTGAACCTTTGGGAAGGATATGCTTAATTTCAGATGCAGTGGTCCAGTTAATATATCCCGGAACGGCATATTCCACTTTAACATCTTTCAGCTCACCGCCTCCTTTATTATCAATTACCAGTTTTGAAAAATAATACCGTCCGTCCAGCGCCATAGGATTGGCATACACTTTATAGGCCGCAGGCATCATCGCCTGCATCGGAAATATCCTGATATCCATTTCTCCTTCACCAGCCATTTTCGCAATAATGTTTTTTTCCCTGTTTCCCTTCCATAAGGTACCGCCGCCACATAGCAGAAGCACCAAAGGCAGTGCCAGCCAATACATCCATTTAGAAGAAGCATTCTGAACAGGCCGGGATGTAAAGCTCTTTACATCAATTGTTGTAGTAGCCGGAGAAATATTCACTAATTGTGTAGGTAACGGCGCCCTGTAAGGCTTGGGATCGAGGTCGAAAATAAAAGCAGGGCCGTTCTCTCCCAGTTTTATCTCATCGCCGGGCTGCAGCAGTACATTGCCTGTAACTTTTTTACCGTTTACAAAAGTGCCGTTGCGCGAACCGTTATCTACAATAATAAAGCAATCATCGGCTTTCTTAACAATCTTTCCGTGCTCGCGGCTTACGATCAGTTCGGTTTCGGGATCAAACCGGATGTCGTTATTGGTATCGCGCCCGATCAACAGCTCGGGCTTGCTGAAGTCAAATTCCTCTACCTGGCTGTTCTTTACGCCATTGATGTAGCGAATGACATACTTTTCAGTAGTTTGTGACATGATGTGTTTGTTTATGGTGATAGAATTGGTAATCCGTTCACAAATTTCCTCCGGCGATCAGCCCCGTACAATAATCCATTTGGATAGTTTCTGTATCAGCCGCGGACATTTTACCTATACTATCGGGGAAGATGTTAAAAGGTCATCAAAAGGGTTGAGTGAGAAAGTTTAATTTGCCCGGCCCCATAGAGACAGTTACAAATCACCAGTTTCAAGTTTCTGGCAACCTGAAACCAGCAACTAAAAAATCATCAACGGTCACATCCTTCTTCTTTTGCCCATCGCAATAAGCTTACGAGACTGATGAATAACCTATATACTAGTGTACAGCCAGCTACTACAAACACGCGCACAGGAAGCAGAAAGGGCGGAGTAACGCCCAGAAGCCTGGTTCCGGCTGTTTAAGCTGCCATTGGTGTTTCCGGCAGCTTATTCTTTGATATGCGTTGCTTTTTATTGTATAAACCAAAAAATTGCCCATAGCGTTTTTAGCATTATCACTAAAGTATCGGATGGCAAATCGTTTTTTACGGCCGGCATTTCCCGTTTATCCTCACGTATTTTTTATGCCGGCAAGTACATTTCCTAAAACACCGCATTACCCCGGATATATCCGCTTGCTTTCACACCGTTTCCTTTGGGTTTGGCGTTCCACTTATCCATTTCGGTGAGATTGTTAAAAGTGAGAATGAACTGGCTGCGGCCATCAGAAGTTACTGATATCTGCTCTCCATTTGCACCAAATGTACGCTCGCGACTATTATTGATCTGCTCACTGCCATCATAATACCACTGCACATGCATCAGTGTTGTGAAGCCCTGTGCCCCAAACACCATGGCCTGCGGTGGATGTACCTCCTTACCATCCCATCGCACGAACATCTGCATGCGTTCCCCGTTGCGATCTATACCATAACCGTAGATATAAAAACCAGTATTACCATACCTGTCCTGGTTGGCGGCTACCGTGCTTTTGATAAAATAAGCTTGATTGTCAAATGCCAGATAGCCCATCCCCAGCGATTTATTGTACAGGTTAACGAGTTCGAGCGCTATATCTGTATAGTTGCTGGATGTACTTGCCGCTGTTTGGGGGCTGACAGATGCCTGTTGCAAAGCCAGCAATATATTGCCGGTTTTGTTGGTTTGTATTCCTGAGAGCTTTTTATTCACCCGCAGCCGTATCCGCATGCTCTTGCTCTCGGTATTGCTTAATTCGAAATCAAAACTTGCAGGGTTGTCCAGCACAGAGGCATTTTCAACGGTTGCCTGATCGATCTTCAATATCTTATTCCCTTCTTTTCGCCATTTACCTGTAAACTTTCCCAACGGATAAAGGTATCCGTTGCAGTTGCCGTCCGTTTTTAGGGAGAGGTAATCTTTTTCGCTCACATCGATGTTGTATTTATGCTCCGCACCATCATAGAACGCGGTCACCTCATACTTTCCTTCGCCTCCTATTGGTGCCCATACCGTGGCAAAGCCATCTTCGGAATTGCTATTATTGTCTTTTTTGCAGCCAGGCAGGGATAATAACAGGATGCCCCCGAACATTATCATTGCGAATGAGAATACTTTTGAAATCATTTTTTTCATATCTAATTATTTTATTATTTTCATCGGCCCAGCGCGATGCGCGGCAATGAGCTCCAGTTCCTTTTGGAGCTAAAAATCATAACCCGGCAAGCGTTCGGATATCTGCTGATCGAATCGCAAGGCCGTCAACCCGTTCACAAATCTCTTTACAATATTCATCACCGGCAATGCTCCATTTGGATAGTTTTTAAACAAAGTGGATTAGGTATCTTTACAAAAAACTGCTGTGCGGCCATACACCTCTGTAATTACAGTATTATCGATCATCTTTTTTTCCTGTGTCTACGGCCAGACAAAAACCGTAGACAGCCTTTTATATAATATTCATCATAGCTCCACCCCCCATAAAAGGCTTGAGGCTATACTGGCCTTTTGCGGTGAATACCAAAGCATCAACCGTGACACCTTTGAAGTATATAGCAAAGAAGCAATAAAACTGGCCGCTGTATATGGCAATAAAAAACAAAAAGACCTCGCCGATATAGCAATGGCCAATTGCTATTATCGCTGGGGCTGGGCAGACAGCTCAGTTATGATCATCGACCCTGTAATTAAAAGCAATGATGTGCAAAAACCTGATGAACGTGATATCTATTTTAATGCTTCCCGGCAAAAAGCTATGTATCTCGGAGGGAAAAACGAGTTTGCACCGGCACTCGACATACTTTATAAAATAACCGGTGAAGCCGAAAAGCTAACCGATACTATTGTTTACAGTACCAACATTAATACTATCGGATCGATAGCCCTGGCAAGAAAAGCACCCAATATCTCAATGAAATGGTTCCGGCAGGCCCTTTCCTGGCTAACCGCTTCCGAAAAATACGACAAAGTAAAAGCAGCGATATTCGCTAATATGAGCGAGGCCTATAACCAAAACAACAAAACCGACAGCGCACTGTATTTCAGCCAAAAAGCCATCAGCCTTTACCAAAAAATACAACTTTTATACGGGTTGGGAATCGCCTACCAGCGTCAGGCCGGTATATATCAAAAGCTGAAACAATACAACAAGGCTGAAGCCTCGCTGAAAGAAATGATTCGTGTGAGGGCATCGATGAGCGACGGTTCTATGTATACGGATGATAATCTTACGCTCATTGATTTCTACCTGGAAACCGGCCAGGTGGACAGTGCCATAGCATTTTGCCAACGCAACCTTATTTCGGGCAATATATATTCGCCCAGTATTGACAACGGCAAAACATTAATGAATACGCTTAGCTTCAGAATTTCGTTTTATGAAGCTCTTGCCAGATGCTATCAAAAGAAAAAAGACCATGCTTTATACGCTCAAACACTTGCACAAATCATCCATGCCAAAGATTCTTTGTATGCGTTGCAACAGGAGCGGGCCATTGCCGATATCCAGACAAAATACGATGTTCAGAAAAAAGAAACTACGATCGTGCAACAGCAATTGGATATATCCAGAAAAAAAAACCAGCTGGTTCTATATACCAGCATTACGCTATTTATTTTAATGATCAGCCTGCTTTATTTTATCAGCTTCAGAAAAAAGCAAAAGCTAAAGGCAGAAAAAGCCGTGCAGGATGCTGAAGAGAAAGAAAGGAAACGAATTGCTGCCGATCTGCACGATAATCTTGGCGTACAGGCTAATGCTATCTTATATACCAGCGAACTGCTGAAGCAGGAGGAAAGCGCCAACAATGAGCTTACTGCCAACCTCAATGATACGGCAAAAGACATGCTCTTTTTTTTAAGAGAAACCTTATGGGCTTTAAAAACGACCGACACAACAACTTCGGGACTTTGGATGCGCATCATCAATTTTATAAGCCAGATGCGAAGGAACTACAGGTATATTACCTTTACCACACCGGGAGTGGCTCCAGGATCGCAGACAATCCCTTCTGCGAAAGCGCTGAACATTTTAATGATCGTTCAGGAAGCCGTTAACAATGCCATAAAACATAGCCGCGCTGAAAATATTGAAACGAACTCTACAGTTACGGAAAAGGAATGGATTGTTACTATTCGCGATAACGGGAAAGGATTTATTATACAGGACGTACAGGATAAAGCGGACAGTCATGGAATCTACAATATGAAACAGCGGGCACTGGTTTCTAAAATAATGATAGATATAAAAAGTAATGAAGATGATGGTACTGCAATTACTTTAAACGTTCCGTTCAGTTAATATATATTTCATGCAGTTTACATAAAGAAATTGTTATTATCACCAACACCGGCGAAATTATTAAAACTTTTGAACTACTGTTTGCACGTGAAATGGAATGATTATATGCTAATAGATTATCCAAATGGATTATTGATATAAAGACATTTAAAACCCAGTTTTGCTTAAAAGTTTACTATGATAAAAGTTGCCATTGTTGATGATAAAATCACCAACCGCAGAATCGTTGCCGACAAACTTTCACGGCACCCGGTTTTTGAAATCATGTTCCAGGCTGCGGATGGAGAAAATTTTCTAGAGCAGATGAAGGAACGGAGTGAAGAGCAGCATCCCCATATTGTTTTAATGGATATTGAGATGCCCCATGTAAACGGAATCACAGCTATTGCAACGGCATCGTCACTATACCCGGATATAAAATTTATAGTGCTGACCATTTTTGATGATGAGGATAAAATCTTCAACGCTATAAAAGCGGGCGCCTGCGGTTATTTGCTGAAAGAAGAAAGCGGGCCTGTCATTGCAGACATGCTTACCAATCTCTGGGAAAGCGGCGCGGGCCCCATATCACCCAGCATTGCGTATAAAATATTGCAGATGGTACAGGCACCCCACACAGCTACTCCTGTTTTAAAGAACAGTACCGAAATATTTCATCTTTCAGAAAGAGAGCAACAAATACTGGAAATGCTGAGCCAGGGATTTGAATACAAGGACATCGGCAATAAACTATTCATCAGTGCCAACACCGTGAAAAAGCACTGTATCAATATTTACCAGAAGCTGCACGTAAACAGCCGCGCCCAGGCCTTGAGAATAGCCTATACCAAAGGCCTGATTTAGAGCGCCTATCGCTATATGACATCTTGCTGGCCCATATATCGCCGGACTTTTTCGTTCGAGGATAGTGGGGGCACAATTTCAAAATTTGCGTTCCACAACAAATAAATAGTCTACCTAATTGGTAGAATATTAAAATATACTATATATTCGCAACCAATTTTACAAAGTGCTACAGCAAATACAGTTATATGAGTGAAGTTTCAATAAAAAGCAATAATGGTATAACCAGCGGCAGGTCTTTTCAGGCATTTCTAAAAACCGAGGAACTGGATATTCTGATAGTGGGCGGAAAAACGGATGCATTAGACCAATTGAATGTATTGCTGACTAATGCAACACAGGCTACCATAAAGATAGTAGCAGAAGACATCCGCGAGGATATACGGGTTTTAGAGGCCCAATTCGATAACGTAAGCATCGAAGAGCGCGCCTTCGAAAAAAGGGACATCAAAAATGCCGACCTGGTTATTGTAGCAGAAACGAGCCGGCATATTATCGAAAAGGTCATGAACGAAGCTGCTCATACAGGCTTAACAGACATCCATATTTTACAGGGAGACTACAAAGCCTCTTATCCTGCTCAGGCCGGTAAAACGAATAGCCTTAATGATCATTCAGTACAAGAAAGAGCAAAAAGAAAAATTTCTTATAAAAGGATAGCATCTTATGCCCTGACAGCTTTTGCCTTTATGCTTATTGGTCATATCGTTTTTTCTTTCTGGCCTTTTGATGCCATCAAAGAACAGGTTCTGACGCTTTATAATTCTTTGGGGCAGTCTTTCCTCATTATGCTTGCGGCAGGTTTTGTTGCACAATTGGTAGATGGCGCATTAGGCATGGGCTATGGCGTTACCAGCGCTACCATTTTGTTATCAGCAGGTGTAAATCCTGCCGCCATCAGCGGCAGCATACACACAGCCGAAATGTTTGCAAGCGGCGCATCAGGTTACAGTCATTATAAATTTGGAAATGTAAACAAGAAGCTGTTTAGAATGCTGCTGATACCCGGCGTAATCGGGGCCATTGCCGGGGCCGTGTTATTAGTGTACCTCGGTGAGAAATACAGCGACCTGGTAAGGCCGCTGCTTGCCTGCTACACTTTATTCTTAGGATTAAAAATTTTGTACAGCGCGTTCAAAAAGCAGATAGCAAAAAAGAAATTCAAGCACTACCGGGCATTAGCCGGAGCTGGCGGATTCTTTGATTCCTTTGGCGGGGGCGGATGGGGACCTATTGTAACAACAACCCTTATTACTAAAGGACGCAGCCCCAGGTATGTGATCGGTTCTGTAAGCCTTAGCGAATTTTTTGTAACACTGGCCAGCGCTTTTACTTTTTTTATTTTACTAGGTGTGAGCCACTGGCAAACTATACTAGGGCTGATTTTGGGGGGACTGATAGCAGCACCGCTGGCAGCAAAGCTGGCCGGCAGACTACCCAGGAAAACCGCCTTTATACTGGTTGGTATTTTGGTTATTATTTGGAGCCTGCGCATACTGGTAAAACTTTTATAAAAAAAAATCCTACAAATATTGTAGACTAATAAAATAACGCTATATTTGCGTCAGTTCTTTTCCATCTCTTATCAAGAAAGGCTGAGGGTAATGGCCCAATGAAGCCTTGGCAACCTCTTTATACATTCTGTTATAAAAAAGGTGCCAAATCCATCCCGTACATTTCGGGACAGATAAGTCAGTGTATAGCTTAGGATTATTTTTGTTGAATGATAATGAGCTCATCTGGTTTGTCGGGTGAGCTTTTTCGTTATAAAGCCATGCCGGTTTCCTTTCTGATAAGGTTTGAATAAAATATTTATCACCTTAAAAATTAAAGATCGTCATGAGCAGCATTGTAACACAAACCCTCCACAGTATTCCGTCGGATCCGCTAACAGGAGCTATATCGGTTCCTATTTACCAAACCTCCACTTTTGTACAGGAAGCGCCAGGAGTAAATTCTGGGTATGATTATTCCAGGACCAATAATCCCACACGTGCCACGCTTGAAAAAATTGCAGCCGGGCTCGAAAGTGGCCATACAGCAGCAGCATTCTCAAGTGGGCTGGCAGCTATTGACGCAGTCATAAAATTATTGCAGGCAGGCGATGAGATAGTTGCTGTTGATGATATTTATGGGGGCGCCTTCAGGTTGTTTACACATATCTATGAAAAGTTCGGGATAAAAGTAACTTATACAGATAGTACCAATGCCAATAACGTGCTCGAGGCCATCACATCAAAAACAAAGCTGATCTGGATAGAAACACCCACCAACCCTACTCTCAAAATTTCGGATATTGAAGTCATTGCAAAAATCGCAAAAGCACATGGGTGTTTACTCTGCGTAGACAACACTTTTGCATCGCCCGTATTGCAGCAACCATTACTATTGGGAGCAGACCTGGTAGTACATTCAGCAACCAAGTACTTAGGCGGCCATTGCGACCTGATAGCCGGCCTGGTGATTACTGAAAACGAAGCGCTTGGCAGCAGGATAAAATTTATACAAAATGCCAGTGGTGCTGTACTGTCTCCCTTTGATAGCTGGTTGATTATCCGGGGCATTGAAACGCTGCACTTACGGGTAAAACAGCACTGCGAAAATGCTGCTACGGTTGCCCGGTTTTTAAAAACCCATCCTGCCGTAGATAAAGTGTTTTACCCGGGCCTGCAAGATCATCCCAATCATGAAATCGCAAAAAGGCAATCCAAAGGCTATGGAGGCGTTGTTTCTTTTACATTAAAAGAAGATACGGAGGCCGCAGCCACCTCTTTTGTAACATCCACAAAATATTTTAAACTGGCAGAAAGCCTGGGTGGCGTAAAAAGCCTCCTATGCCACCCTGCAGCAATGACGCATAAGAGCATACCATCCGAAAAACGCCGTGCAGCGGGGGTTTCGGATAGCCTGATCCGTTTATCTGTCGGCCTGGAAGATGCGGCAGACCTTGTTGAAGACCTTAACCAGGCTTTTAATACGGTAGCGGAAAAGTCCGAACAGCGATATGCTGTTTCATAAAATCTGGGAAAAATAAAATATTAGTCTACTTTTTTGATAGACTAATATTTTAAGATTATATTTGCTGAAATTTTACATTTTTACAACATACCAACCAAGGATAATGAAATGCAGCTCTCGTAAAATATCTTCTCTGCGATGTTTTGTTTTTAAAAAGCAATGCAGCGATATACGATGTATCAGTTACTTATAGGCTTCTTATATTCAAATACTGCAATAGGATCTTTCTTTTTTTTATGATTGACAACGATACAAGTTAGCCAATGTTGGCTGATTGATAATTTAATAAAACGGCCGGTTTCCGTTGGAGCGAAAACCGGCCTGGAAAAATAAACGGCTTCCCTGGCAGGAACAGTTTGCAAGGCAAACTGCATGGCCTTATTTATTCATCTTAATACAAACATAGTGAAAAGCTTTGTGAAAAAAGGTTTATGTTTCCTTATTAACATAACGTTTCTAACTGCACTTTATGCTAACGCCCAGGAGCAATGGAAGGGTATTATACTGGACTCTCTCAGCAGGGTTCCGGTGGAAAACGCATCTGTCCGTGTAAAGAATGCAGCTACTGGTGTTACCACTAACAGCAATGGCGAATTTATACTTACCAGCCCGCAAACATTGCCTGCTACGTTTTTGATAAGCAGGGTTGGATACGAGCCGAAAGAGGTAACGGTCACAGAATTACCGGCAGTAATACTACTGGCTCAAACGGAGGCCCAACTGGAAGACGTGGTAGTGGTAGGATATGGTACACAGCGCAGGAAAGACCTTACAGGCTCCATCGCGTCCGTATCAAAAAAAATATTGGAGAATAACCTCTCTCCCACTGTTGATGTGCTGCTGGGTGGTGCCGTGGCCGGGGTAAATGTTACGCAAAGCTCGGGGCAGCCGGGAGCGCCAGCGGTAATAAGAATAAGAGGAGGCAATTCCATTAATGCCAGCAACAACCCCCTGTATGTAATAGACGGCTTTTTATTCTTTAGCGATAATGCGGCTACTAAAACAGGCTTCGGAACTATTGAAGGGGAAATGAACCCTTTATCGCTCCTGAACCCCTCGGACATTGAATCCATTGACGTTCTGAAAGATGTATCTGCCACAGCCATATATGGGTCCAGAGGTTCCAACGGTGTAATAGTTATCACTACTAAAAAGGGAAAAAAAGGCCATAGCTCTATAGACTACCAGTATATACAGGGCCATGCGCAATCCGTAAAAAAATTAGACCTGTTGAATGCAACACAATGGGCTCGCCTGCAAAAAGATTATTTTTTAAACAAGCCGGGCTATAGCGATGAGGAGATAGCCACGCTGGGCAATGGATATAACTGGCAGGACGCCGTATTGCGCACCGCCCTTTCGCAAAACCACTCACTTTCCATTAGTGGTGGCGATGCCAAATCGCGATACTTCTTATCGGGCAACTACCTTAACCAGGATGGTATTGTGCTTAACTCCGGACTTAAACGTTTTGCGGGCAGGGCAAATTATGAGCGGGAAATTCTGGACGGGCTTAAAATAGGCGTAAACGTTACCGGCAGCAAAAGCGCCCAAAGCACCTTAACCACATTCGAGGCAGTAAATTACAACAGCTCTCCCTATTCTGCGGGCATTGCCAATTCGCTTACTTATGCTTTGTATATGCCGCCGGTGGTACCGTTTTATGCCAACGGGGGAGGATACAATTATAATAACCCTTTTGAATATGCCTATTTAAGAGAGGGTAGTAAAACGGCCAACCCTATATCAGACCTTAAAAACAGCACCGCACAAACTATTTATACTTCGCTGCTGGGCAACTTTTTCGCGCAGTATACAACCAAAGGAGGGCTTACCGCAAAAGTTAGTATAGGCGGCAATTTAGCGCATACTACCCAGAACTATTTTTCGCCATCCTACACCGCCATCGGCCTGGAGCCGCACGGCATAGGCGGTATAGGCAATAAGCATTCGCAGATCGTACTGTCTGAATATACATTATCATACGCCAGGAAGATAAACGATGTACATGCGTTCGATATATTGGGCGGCTATACTTTTCAGCGCACCAAAGCCAATTTCAACACGACATTGAGCTCTGATTTTACCAATGAAGCCCTGGGAGTAAACAACCTGCAGGATGGAAAGCCTTATGGTGCCCGCCCTATCTTTAGCGGCCTCACAGAAAGCAATTTACATTCTTTACTGGGCAGGATCAATTACTCCCTGCTGGATCGCTACCACCTTACCGCTAATTTCAGAAGCGATTATTCTACCCGGTTTGCGAAGAATCATAAATGGGGTATTTTCCCTTCCATCGGGCTTTCCTGGAATATTAATGACGAGGCTTTTCTTAAAGGCAAAAGCTATTTCAGCAACTTAAAGCTAAGGGCCAGCGCGGGTAGCGTGGGCAACCAGGAAATAGGCGACTATGAATACCTGCAGCTTTTAGACGCGGTGTATTATGGCGGCGATGTGGCTTACCGTGTGGGCAACAGTGGCAACGAAAACCTGAAATGGGAAACCACCGCCCAGTATAACATTGGCCTGGATGCAGGCATCCTTAAAGGCCGTTTATCATTTACCGCAGACCTGTACCGCAAGAAAACCTCCGACCTGCTAATACGCGTTCCACCAAAACTTGGAGAGGAGAATGAGCAGTTGATCAACGTGGGTGACCTTGCCAATTCTGGTGTTGAGTTTTCGGTAAATAGTATAATAATCAATAACAGCCGGTTACAATGGTCGGTAGCTGCCAACGCTGCTTATAATCAAAATAAAATAACCAGCCTTTATGATAATATTACAGAACGGGTGCTGGGCGTTGAGATTTTAAAAGTGGGAGAACCTTTGGGCTCCTTTTACGGCCAGGTGTTTGAAGGAGTGGTACAAAACGGGGAAGATGTGTCGCGCCTGCCCACAACGCCTTCCTATACTACGCCGCAGCCCGGCGACCCTAAGTTCAGAGATGTAAACAGGGACAATCATATTGGCGCGGACGACCGCGTGGTATTAGGCCACAAGCAGCCCCGTTTTATATACGGGTTCAACTCCTCTCTTCATTTTAAAGGCTTCGACTTTTTTGTATTGTTTCAGGGCGCGCAGGGGAATAGCGTGTACAACCAGCTGCGCCGGTACCTGGAGCGTCCTACGGATGCCTACAACGTTTCGGCCGTATTGCTAAACGCCTGGACAGAAACCAACCCATCTAACACAGTGCCCCGGATTACCAGTACGCCTTATTCATCAGAGCTGGACAGCCGTTATATAGAAAACGCATCCTTTTTGCGGGTGAAGACGATAACGCTGGGTTATACCATTGGAAAAGCCTCCTTTATGCTGCCTCACTGGCCCTTAAAGCTAAGATTTTTTGCAGCCGCGCAAAACGTCGCCACCATTACGAAATATAAAGGTTACGACCCCGAAATCGCATCCGGCATTGATCTGGGTACATTTCCCATGCCAAAAATCCTATCGTTTGGCATCAATGTATCCTACTAAAATGATCCTTGTATTTATTTATCCATTTAAAATAAACAATTATGAAATCTAAGTTTAATCATCTGGCAATTGCCTTTATAGCGCTAAGCGCTTTAGGGGCAGTTTCCTGCAAAAAAGACGCAGGCGATACCCCGCCCACAGTAATTACGGGAGAATCCGTATGGAAAACCGACCAGGAAGCGCTGGCACAGGCTAACGCGGCGTTCCCACCCTGGCAACGTTTAAGCTCTTCTTATTCTTTCCTGTTAGAATCAGCAACAGAGCATACCATCAGCTTTGAAGGCGCCGATGACCAGGCAGGGCCATTGGTAAGCCTTTTTAAAACTGATGTAAACAACTGGTATCCCACTAAAATTTTTAATTACCTGTACGTAAGCATTGGCGAGGCCAACCGTACTATTTCCAAGGCCGACTCCAGCCATGCCGGCGGCTCGCTTTCGCAGGCAACCATTGACCTGGCCAAAGCAAGGGCCAAGTTCATCAGAGCGCTGGGCTACTCTTATCTTGTAAACCTGTGGGGCGAGGTACCGCTGATTTTAAGCGTGAAACCTACCCAAGCTGAACAAACCACGCGTAAGCCGATTGATGAAGTGTATACGCAAATTGTAAAAGACCTTACAGAAGCAGAAGCTGCGTTGCCTTCTTTTGACATCATCCGCTCCAACCCCAGCAAAGGCGCGGCAAACGCCATATTAGCCAGGGTGTATCTTGCATGGGCCGGCAAGCCGCTATCGCAAAACGAGGTAGCCGCTATCGCCGGTAACAAAGCAGACCCCGCCGCTACCGCCTGGGACAATGGCAGGCTGCAAAAAGCCGTGGAGTATGCCGATAAAGTAATCAACAGCAGCAATTACAGGCTGGAAGACAATTTTGAAAACAACTTTGGAGTGCCTGCCGAAAACAAATCTCCCGAGCACGTATTTACCATTCATCATGATGGAGATGGTTTGGGAGATGCGCAGGGCAACCACCAAACGCACTGTCCGTTCACCTTCAGGTTCGACCTGTACCAGGACAATCATATAGGGCCTGCCGATGTTACGTTGCTTGCCAGGTTTGCGGATAATGATAAACGTAAGCACTACTCATTGTTTACCCGTTTATACAACCAGGATGAGCCGTTGGTAGCAAGCCCGTCCAAAACCGAAGATTATAAAGTTTATAATTATACCTATCCTGTAACATCCCCACGCATTGGCAAATTTGTGCACCGCAACAGCAAGCTCACAGATGTAGCTCCTGGTTCGGAAGCAGGGCAGCCCAATAATATCAACCGCATAGAAATACGTTATGCCGAAGTATTGCTTACAAAAGCGGAAGCTTTGCTGCAATTAGGCAAAAGCGGAGAGGCAGCACAGGTTGTAAACCAGTTGCGCCAAAGGGCCGGGCTGGCTAATTACAGCACACTTACCCAGGAGCAACTGGAGCACGAATGGTACCTTGAGCTTTTCTTTGAGCAAAGGCACTGGTCGAACCTGGTTCGCTGGAGAAAGCTGATAAAAACAGTGCTTACCGATGTTCCCAAATTTGAATACTACAAATCCGATTACAGCTCGGTAGCATCACAGGTTGCTAAATTTGGCCCTGAAAACGACGGGACGGGCGGCACAAAAACCAATTACCCGTTTTTTGCAAAAGTGTATAAGCACCTTCACTCAAAAACAGATAATATAAGCGGGAAATTTTATCGTTTCCCCATCCCTAAAGGGCTTTCGGGTAATGACCTTGGTATCTCGCAAAACCCAGGCTATTAACACATCTATCCATCAGCAATACCTGCCTGCTTTTTTATAGCGGTCGGGTATTGTCTGATATTTTAAAGAAAAAATAAAACTCAACAAATATGACAAAGCATAACTTTTTTACAGCCGCTCTTCTTTTATCAGGTATAGGATTGCTCACGTTTGCATCCTGCAAAAAAGACGGCACTGACAAGCCCGCAGCGCCCACCATACAACTGTTGCATTTAGGCACTCATGCCAATCCTGATAACAGGATATTTCATCTCGGAGAAGAAAACCATTTTGAAGCCAATATATCCGCGCCCGGGCTGGTGGAAAAAATAGAAGTCATCGTACAGCAAAAAAGCGGCTACGGCACCTATAGCAATACCAAAGAGTACAAGGGCGATTACGTAGGCCAGAAAAATGTGGAAGGCTTTCACGACCATCCTGTAATTCCTGCAGGGCAGGCCATAGGCGAATATCGCTTTACCATAAGGGTTACCGACCAGGCAGGTCAGGTATCAAAAGTAGAAGAAACAATAGACGTTCAGGCATCTGATGGCGGCGGGGGGCATGAACATTAAAAAGAAAGCGTAATGAAAAGAATATGGGCGTTTGCGCTCCTGCTTTTTATGGAACTGGAGGTAACAGCTCAAAAAGAGCTGCCTTCGGTACAGGTTCAGGTGCTGAATGCCGGGAACATCAATACCCGCTCTTTAATAGCCGATAGCATACCGGTAATACTCTCCTTTTGGTCTGTTACCTGCCGGCCGTGCATATGGGAGCTGAACGCGCTGGCAGAGCAGCTGCCGCTTTGGCAAAAAGAGGTTCACTACAAAGTAGTAGCTGTATCCACCGATGATGTACGTTCCGTTTCAAAAGTAAAAGCCATTGTATCAGCCAGCCAGTGGCCCTTCATGGTATTGTTAGACAAGAACCAGGATTTTAAACGGGCTTTTAATGTAAGCGTGATACCGCAGTTATATATTATCGACCCGTCAGGTAAGGTAGTTTTTACAAGAATAGGCTACAGCCCCGGTAGCGAGGCCGAGGTGCTGGAAGTTTTAAAAAACCTCAAATGACGCGCTCCTGCAAAATACTCATCTGCACGTTGGTTTTTATGAACGCCGATCCGTTATCACATGCTCAAAACGGCTTGTCCGGCAGCTTTGAAACCAGCTCTGTTTACTATTCAGATGATGCGAAAACAGGCGCACAGGCCCCGGGCAATCACCTCGGTTCTAACAATTATTTCAAAGTGGATTATCAGTACAAAGCGTTTTCGGCAGGTGTACAGTTTGAGTCATACCTGCCCGTGCTTCAGGGCTTACCATCTGCGCTCAAAGGAAGCGAGCTGGTGCTGAAATACGCTTCTTTTAAAAATGATAACCTGGACATTACCATAGGCGATTTTTATGAGCAGTTGGGTAACGGCCTTATTTACCGGGCCTTCGAAGAACGTTCCTTAGGCCTCAATACCTCGCTGGAAGGAGTGAGAGTGGCGTACAATATAAAAGACATGCTTTTTATAAAAGGACTGGCCGGCAGACCCCGTTATTTTATGGACAAAGCGGAAAGCATTGTAAAAGGAGGCAGCGTTTTTTTTGATATCGGGAATGCTTTGAGATTGAAGCAAAGCGTAGTAAGCGCAGAAGCCAATATCATTAACCGGCACGAAAACTACGCCGGGCAGGAAGCGATAAGCCCTAATGTAAATGCATATTCCTTCAGGGGCAGCTGGGCGGGCAATAAGTTTTCGGCTCAGAGCGAATACGCTTACAAAACTGCGGAGGCCAGCGTGTTCTCTAACAACAAAAATAAAGATGGCAGTGCATTGCTGGTAGAGCTGGGATATAATACAAAAGGGTTCGGCAGCCTGCTCGCCTTCCGCCGCCTGGAGTTTATGCAAATGGGTACCATGCGCAGCGCATCGGGCATTGGAAGGGAACTTAATTATTTACCGGCGCTTACAAAACAGCATGTTTTTTCATTAGCCAGTTTAAACCCGCACAACACTGTAGCCCATGGCGAAATGGGGGGGCAGCTTGACCTGAACTATCAGGTACAGCAGCAAAGCATTTTTGGGGGCAGGTATGGTACTGCCATTTCTTTTAACGCGTCAGCTTATTACAACCTGAACGGCAGCGTGGAAAAAGGTTTCAGCTTTTTCAAAACAGGTGGAAAAAAATATTACCGGGATCTGAATGTGGAAGTAAAAAAACAACTAAGCTCTTCGGTAACAACCCATTTTCTGTTTTCCAGCCAGTTGTATAACCCCGCGGTTATTGGCAAGGAAGACGATCTGTACACTTCTGAAATAGTTGCCGGAGATGCCTTATGGAAAATCTCCAACCGGCAATCATTCCGTTTTGAATTGCAACACCTGTGGAGCAGGGATTATTTGAAAAACTGGGGAGCGGCGCTGGTAGAATATGCGGCCGCATCTGACTGGAGTTGCTTTATTTCGGACATGTATAATTACGGCAGCACCAATGTGCATTACTATAAAGCAGGTGCAAGCTATACCCGTTCGCGTACCCGTTTATCTCTTCAGTATGGAAGAAACAGGGAAGGCATCATCTGCACCGGAGGCATTTGCCTGTACATGCCCGCATATACAGGCACCAGCCTTTCTCTCGTTACCGCATTTTAACATCATCAATCATGAAATATTTTCTCTATTTATCTATCCACTTCTTATTGGCAGCCTCGATAGCATCCTGTGCAAAAGGTAGTGCAGAAGAGGATAACACAGAACAGCCGAATGGACAGCCTGTAACCAAAAATGTGCTGCTGCTGGAATTTGTTTCTTTTGATTGCGTGTACTGTCCGGCGGTAACAAGGGCGATGGAAGATGTTATAAAAAATAAATACCCCGGGAGGATCGACGTGATAAGCGTACATGGCCGTCTTGAAGAAACTGACCCGATGGAATTTAAAAACTACAAACCTTTTCAAAATTATTTCTACGGAGTAACAGGCTATCCCGGCGTCATCATTGACCAGCGGGACGACCTTGTTTCCGTTGGCAGTTTCAACCCGTCGGGGAACGGGTTTACAGAAAGGATCAACGCCACAGCTAAAGTGGGCATAGCTGCTGCCGCCACTTTGCAGGGAAATGGCGCGGTACGCGTGGAAGTACAGTTGCTCAATAAAGGCGAAGCTAACGGAAATTACAGGCTTGCTGCAGCGGTTATTGAAAATGATATTCCTTACAAACAGGCCGACCTTCTGAACGGCGAAACCCAATGGATAAACGATTACCGACACAACCATGTGTTAAGAGCATTTTTAACCACCAGCTATTTTGGTGACCCTGTCGGTGATCTTGCTGTAAACGGCAGCTATGATAAAACATTTACTTACACGGTCCCAAGCGGGTATAAAAAAGAAAACATGCAATTCGTAGTGTATGTGATAGAAGCAAGCGGTTTTGCCAATCGCGTGGCCGTAAACAGCCGTACCGTTGCGGTGGGTAACCCTGTTGGCTTTTATACTATTCAGCATATAAAAAAATGAAAAAAAATATTTTTTACTTACTGTTTGTTGCTTTTTTTCTCCCGGCCTGTTACAGGAACAGCCTGGAAGCGCTTTCGGACAGAGATGAATGCAATACAGCAAATATCACTTATTCAAAAGATATCCGCACCATTATTAGCACCCGGTGTGCCATTAGCTCCTGCCACCAGAACGGCAGCATGGAAACATTTTCTCTTGAAACCTTTGAAGATTTGAAAAATATTGTAGCAAACGGGGAACTGCTAAAAAGCATTAACCACGAGGCAGGCGTAGCAGCCATGCCTAAGAACGTGTCGAAACTACCACTATGTACCATCAGTAAAATAACAGCATGGGTGAACGCAGGGGCACCTGATAACTAATAAGCCCTTTTCCGGTACCACTTAAAATCCACATATGATAAAACATCATCTGATAACATTGTTTTTACTCCTCTTCACAATGGTTGAAACCACTGTGGCACAGACAAGGGATTCGCTCGAAAAAAACATAACGAAACAATACCCCGAAGTGTTGAGCCCCGCTTTCAGCTCTACAAGGATTGCTAATGCGCACACGGTGGAGCAGCTTCAGAAAGGTGTACTGGATGTAAGAATCAATCACCGGTTTGGCAGCATCAGTGATGGCGCTGCTAACTTTTTCGGGCTGGACAATGCCGCCACGCAGATTGGGTTTGACTACGGTATAACCGATAAGCTCATGCTAGGCATTGGAAGAAGCTCTTTGAATAAAGAATACAATGGGTATGGCAAGCTTCGGCTGCTATCGCAAAAAACGGGAGGTGTGCCGCTTACGCTTAGCTACCTGGCGGGCATTTATGTGGTGTCTGAAAAAGCGCCTATATCCAGCCTTTCCTTTTTTAACAGGGTAACCTACCTGCATCAGGCGCTGGCTGCAAGAAGATTTAATGACCGGATCAGCCTGCAGTTAGTGCCAACCTTAGTGCACTTTAATGCTACAGATTTAACTGCAGAAAAAAATACAATTGGCGCGCTGGGGCTTGGCGGCAGGTATAAGCTCACCAAAAAGCTGGCGCTTACCGCGGAATACTTTTGGATTCCGGATGCTTTTAAAAGAACCCGAAACGTAAACCCCTTAACCATTGGCGTAGATATAGAAACTTACGGGCATGTGTTCCAGATGTTTTTTTCAAATGCAGCAGGAAGCAGCGAGCGTGCTCTTTTCACAAGTGCCACTTCAGGGTGGGAGAAAGGAAGACTGCACTTTGGCTTTAATATTTCAAGGGTTTTCAACGTTCGCCGTTAATAATAGCGATGCTTAACACTCATATTACAGAATGACTTCTACCCTGGCAGATGGATAATAGCACCTATAAAAATATTAGTCTACTTTTTTGGTAGACTAATATTTTACACTTATGTTTGCATCACAATTACATAGTATACTATTTTGAACAAACCAGCAACATATAATAAAACTTCAGCTCCGCTAATGCGTTTATACGTTTTAGCTAATAGCATTTGTTGTTGTTGTTGTTGATCTTTCTACTTCGCATAGAAACTGCGCTACCCGTTTCTTTCTCCTTTAATTTTTAACCTCCAATTTCTTATTGTCATGAGTAACGCTACACAACAATTCCATTTTAATGATCAGGTTACACCACTGCACACAACGCATCTGCAAAAACATGGCGTTTTGCATTTCAAGCAATTTGTATCTGCCCACACCGTGAAAGAGTTTTTATATGAGATCTGCTCAGTTGAACGGTTTTTCTTAAAAAAAGGGATAACCGTGGTAAATGGCATCCCGCTTAAATTTGGAAATGATGTGGACGGCTCACCGCTTATTCAGCGTATTGCTTTTACCTCTCAATACAGCACTGTGCTAAGCAATTTTTTGAAGAGCGACCGCGTACAGCAATTGGTTAAACTATTAGCTCCCTTCGATGGCCGCATAGGTGAATTGGAAAAAGACGGCCTAGTGGTAAACCACTATCTGAACACAGAAGACAGCTCTTTTACAAGGTTAGGATGGCATACAGACAGCCCCCGGGACCTGTTTCTGGGCTCCAGGATCAAACCGATGCTAAATGTAGGATTACATTTAGACGATTGCCCATCAAGCAATGGCGGGCTAAAGGTTTTAGCCGGCACCCACAATAAAGGTCTGTTTACACTTTTCTTTAAAAAGAAATATTTTATAGATCATAAACCGGATAAAAAAGAGGTAGGTCTTGATATTGAAGCCGGGGACCTTACCATACACGATGGCCGCCTGTGGCACAGAGTTCAGGAATCTCCTTTTATTGGAGAAAAAAGCAGGCGTCGTGTAATGTATATTCCGGTAGTGACCGGAGCTTATCAGCCAAAAAATGAGAAAAGCAGTACGCCCTTTTACCATAAACTGGCTGCTTTGGTATCAGGCAGTTCTAAAAGAAAACCGGTTCCGGATTATGCTCCACAATTAAATCCAACACTATGATCCCACTATTAATTTTCTCACTGATAAAAAGCTATTTCAGAAAAAAAACTTTTAATTAATATGTCTTACGCACTTATTACCGGCGCCGCCAAAGGTATTGGCGCTGCAATTGCCATAGAACTGGCGCAACAAAAACGCGGGTTAATTCTTATTGATATTGACGAAAGGCAGCTATTGGATACAGCACAATACATCAGGGACAAATATCATGTGGATGTGGCAACCCTCGTGCAGGATCTCTCAGCACCGGATGCCGCTCAAAGAATATTTGAAAAAACAAAATGGTACCACGCCTATCTTGATATTATTGTAAACAATGCTGGTTATGGGCTCAATGCGCCTTTTACACAAACAGGTATTGAGGAGCAATTGAACATCATCGATGTAAATGTTAAAGCGCAGCTACGCATCGCACACACTTTCTTTCCTGTCTTAAAAAAATTCCCGCGTTCGTTCCTGCTGAATGTAGGCAGCACCACCTGCTATCAGTCCGTTCCTTATTTATCAGTATATGCGGCGTCCAAAGCGTTTGTTATTTCATTTACCCGAAGCCTGCGGTATGAGCTGAAAGAAACATCCATATCTGTTAGTTGTCTTATACCGGGTGCTACGGATACAGCCTTCGTAACTAAAGCAGGTATGAAAGCCCACACGCTGAAAACCGCTGAAAAATTTAACATGACACCAGGGGCCGTTGCAAAAACAGCAGTAAAAGGGTTGCTGAAAGGTAAAGCTGAAATCATACCGGGCTTTTCAAATAAACTTAATGCCTTCATTACAAAAGTGGTTCCTAAAAACCTCGTAGAGCGGGTTGCAGCAAATATTTACAAGCCACGGGAAGATGAAGCCGTCATACAACAGACTCTTGCTTCACCGTATAAACTCACCCATTAATGCCAGAAAGCCACGTGGCCGAGCGGCAAGGCAAAGGTCTGCAAAACCTGTTACGAAGGTTCGAATCCTTCCGTGGCGTCAATAGCATCTCGCTATTTTAGAAACTTATAAAATCATTAATGTAACACCTCTGTTTCCCTTATTGTGTTTCACAGAATGAAATACTATCTGCAACTTCTGTACAAGCAGGTCAAACATGATTCCGACGGAATACTTTATGTGGCCTGATTTCCATCGTTTTTGAGTTAAAGGATCAGCTTGTACCCCGGTAAAGATACTTTATAAATAAACGATCAATGTCGCTAAAGTACACGCATGCTAATAAAAAGCCGGCAGTAAAAAAAGTAACGATAAGATGTGATGGATAAAACTGGTAAAGTATCAGAAAGAACAACAGCGCCCGGGCTACTTCCAGGTAACTGATCCAACGACGCTGATCTAAAATAGCGCCGCTGTTGATTAAACTGATAAAGATAAACAGGGAACAAAGACTCAGCGAGGTTACTGAAAGAAATTTTTCGTAGAGCAGCACCAGAAATAACATGATCAATGATAGCGCTGTCTGGACAGTAACATAAGTTCGCATAGCCGCTGATGGCGGACTCTTCGTTTTCCTGTTTTTTAAAAATTTTCTTTCCAGTACCAAACGATACCGCGGATCAAGATCATCCGGCTTGCCAAAAAGGGTTTGCCACTTAGCTTTAAATCCTTTAGCGTAATAAAAATTAAGGCCTATTTCAAGAATAAAATGAAAATGCTGCCATAAAAAACTGTGGCTTTCCAAAGGTTTAGTTAAGCCGTATGTTATTTGTATGTTTTTATCTTCTTCAATAAACGTTCCGAACATTTTATCCCATACTATCAGAACATCGCCATAGTTCTTATCCAGGTATTCGGGATTGGATGCATGATGTATGCCATGATGTGTAGGTGTTACCAGGACTTTTTCGAACCAGCCCCATTTTCCTAATGCCTGTGTATGTACAAAAAAAGGATAAAGTCCATGTATAAGTAAAAGCGTTGAAATCATCACTGGTGGAAATCCCAGTAACGGTATAACAGCCCAAAACAAGCTACGCACAACTGCCTGGAATACTGTGATCCTGGCCGATACGGTATAATTAAAATCCTCACTCTGATGATGAACTACATGTACCGCCCAAAATGCATTGATCTCATGCGCCAGACGATGGTACCAGTACCATACAAAATCGGTAAGAATAAACAGCAATATCCACGTAAAAATATTCGCCTTTATGTACAGTAACGCATAATGCGTATGTATATATTCAAAAAAATAGAAAAACAAACCAGTAGTTACTACATCCAGCAAACGTTCTGCAATGCCTACATTAATGTTAGCTACAGATTCAGCATACTGAAAAAAATTTTTACCGCTCCTTTTGGTATATAAATATTCCCATGCAATAAAAAAAAGAAATAGCGGGATTGCAAATGCTATAAAATTAAAATGCATTATAGAAAATTTATCAGTCTACTTAAATAGTAGACTAACAAAAATAATATATATCCTCCAATAACCTTAACTCAGAAAAAATAAAAAAAATATTAGTCTACTTTTTTTGTAGACTAATATTTATCCCTTATGTTTGTATTACTAAAATATCTTTTGAAATTCTCTTTACCATATCATTTTAATCAACAATTGTGCAAAGACCATTTACTTTGTTGTTTATTTTGTTGAGCTGCGACTAACAATGCTGTTTGTGACCTTTTATTCTGATCAGCTCATATCAGCCACATATTCTTCAATCAAATCATAAATTCTCAAATCATGCCATTATTTATTGCAGACATTACGCTTCACCAGGCTGTAGCAGGAGACAATCTTCTGTTAAACCAGCAACTGGCGCCCAATTTTTTTGAATCAGCGGCCAATAAGCGGCCGGATATTAATCATAACAAAAAAGCCGCTAATGAAAGCACCAACCTGCATATACAGTACTTAAGAAAAGGAGATCTTTCTTTACTAGACGTGATCAATGAAGTGAAAGAAGCCGTTTCAAAAACAGGGAAGCAATTCTCTTTTACTATACGTAAGGAAAAGAGACCTGCTAATCAAAAAGATTAAAGAAAATATATAGTTACCTGCTATGCCTGATATACTTAACCTGGTTGGGAATACTCCGGTTGTAAAACTGAAACGCATTCATCAGCATGATTTGGTAAATATTTATTGTAAACTGGAGGGAGATAATCCTGGGGGCAGTATAAAGGACCGTACCGCCTATGGCATGATAAAAGGTGCAATTGAAAAAGGCATTCTAAACAAAGGAGTAAAACTTGTAGAACCCACAAGTGGAAATACGGGTATTGCGCTTGCCTTAATAGGTTCCCTGTATGGTATTGAGATAGAGTTGGTAATGCCCGAAGATGCTACTAAAGAAAGAATATTGGCCATGAAGGCATTTGGTGCAAAAATCACTTTAACACCTAAGCGAAGAGCTATGGAAGGTGCTATTGACTACGCCAGGGAATTAGTGAAAACCGGGGAATACGTCATGTTGGATCAGTTTTCCAATTCTGATAATCCACGTATACACTATGAAACGACAGGCCCTGAAATCTGGAGCAGTACCTATGGTCTGATAACGCATTTTGTTTCTGCAATGGGTACCACAGGTACAATTATGGGCGTGTCTCAATATTTAAAAGAGCAAAACCCGGATGTAGTGATCGTTGGATGCCAGCCCACTGATAACTCCAACATCCCTGGCATCCGTAAATGGCCCGAAGCGTATGTACCCCGGATCTTTGAAAGGTCGCGCGTAGATAAAATAGTTGAAGTAAGTGAAAAGCAGGCTAAACAAATGACCAAGCGCCTGGCTAAAGAGGAAGGGATTTTTTGTGGAATGAGCAGTGGCGGCGCCGTACATGCTGCCCTTGAAGTAGCGGCTTCTCTTGACAGCGGCAATATCGTTTGTATCATTTGTGATAAAGGAGATCGTTACCTGTCTTCTTATCTTTTTGAGTAATCCTAATTAAAACAATACCATGTTTTGTAGAGATATTCAGCTACATCATAAGTTGCTCCAAATACATCAAAAGTACAGACCCGACCGGAGATCCATACCTTTTAAGGATAATGTGCATCAATGGATAGATCATTTTATATCGGTCCTGTTTCCTGTAAATGGCGACAATATGTTCAGCAAAATAGAAGTTTTAAGATTAGAGCTGGAGTTACGCCAATTGCTATTGCCGTCGCAAAATGAAGACGGTTTTGCAGATGAAGCGGTTACTGATTTCTTTAATACTATACCGCAGGTGTTTGAAATATTACAGGAGGATGCGCAGGCGATTTTATCTTTTGATCCCGCTGCCCATTCTATCGAAGAAGTATTTAGCGCGTACCCGGGTTTTTATGCAGTTGCCGTTTACCGCTTTGCACATGAGCTCTATAAACGGGATATAGCATTATTGCCAAGGTTAATATCCGAGTATGCGCATAGCAAAACAGGAATTGACATTAATCCAGGTGCAGCAATAGGCTCCCGTTTTTTTATAGACCATGGCACGGGCGTAGTGATCGGTGAAACCTGCATTATAGGTAACAACGTAAAAGTGTACCAGGGAGTTACGCTTGGAGCCTTAAATGTATCTAAAGACCAGGCCCATATAAAGCGGCACCCAACCATCGAAGACAACGTAGTAATTTATTCCGGCACCACTATTTTAGGTGGCAATACTATTATCGGGCACAACTCGGTAATTGGAGGTAATGTATGGCTTACAGAAAGCGTTCCCCCTTATTCATTGGTATATCACAGAAGCGAAATAAGAGTAAGGTCCAATAATGATTTTGATGAAGGGATCAATTTTAGTATTTAGCCAAAAAACAGATAAACGTTATCAATTAAACTAAAATTTCATAAAAAATGGCAACACAAAAACAACAACAGACTGCTCTTGGAGATGTAGCAGCACGGCAACTCGCAATTGCCACCAGAACAGTTCCTCAAATGGTAACAATTACACCCCGCTGGCTTACCAGGCTTTTAAACTGGGTGCCGGTAGAATCGGGCGTTTATCGTTTGAACAAAGTGAAGAACGCTACCCAAATTGAAGTAGACTGTTCTTCCCGGGATGAAAAAGTATTACCCCAAACTTTTGTTGATTACATCGAAAATCCCAGGGAATATAATCTTTCGGCCGTACAAACTATTGTGGATGTACATACACGTGTTTCTGATCTGTATAGTAAACCCTATAACCAGATATCGGAACAGTTAAGGCTGGCCATAGAAACCATTAAAGAGCGTCAGGAAAGCGAGCTCATTAATAATCCCGGTTACGGATTGCTACATAGCGTTGCAGATAATCAGCGTATTAAAACCCGCAACGGTGCTCCAACGCCTGATGACCTTGACGAGCTGATCGCCAAAGTATGGAAAGAGCCCGGTTTCTTTTTGCTGCATCCTTTAGCCATTGCGGCCTTTGGCAGAGAATGTACACGAAGGGGGGTACCGCCGCCAACCGCATCGTTATTCGGCTCACAGTTTCTCACCTGGAGAGGTATTCCATTAATTCCGTCAGATAAATTACCAATCCGAAACGGGAAATCAAAAGTCATTTTATTGCGTACCGGCGAAACGCGCCAGGGCGTGGTAGGTCTTTTCCAGCCGGGCTTACAGGGTGAGCAAACTCCTGGCCTGTCTGTACGTTTTATGGGTATTAATGAAAAGGCCATTGCATCTTACCTGGTATCGCTGTACTGCTCATTAGCCGTTCTGGTAGATGATGCGATTGCAGTATTGGATGATGTTGAAATTAATAAATACCATGAGTACAAATACTAACCCATCCGGCGGCCTTCCCCACATAGAGGTATTACAGGATCTGGCCAACCAATACTTTAAAGCTTTACCTGATGAGGTACCTCAGGAAATATCTTTAGACCCTTACGAGCATCCCCATGCTACGGCATTTGCAAAATCGATAACCGGAACCGGCACTACGCCCGCCTTAAGTACACCCACTGAGGAAACGTATACGCGCACGCCCCATCAGTCATTAACAGCAGGGCCTTTGCCTGTTGGTGGACTATCTCATCCGCCTGCTGTTCCTGGTTTAGGCGCTTCATCCACAGCAGGTAACTCTACCGGGCTAGCAGGTATTTACCCGGGAGTAAATCCTTTGCCAGGTAACGGACATTCTTTGTTAGCTCCCTATGTTCCCGGGGCTCCTTCTTTTATAACGGGAAACAGCACTTCTGTATCGTCAGGGAAGGATGGTGGTTCAGGCTATCTATACCCTGGTTCTACTCCCCCCTTTGAACAAATACCCGGTGAGATACAAATTTCCGGCAATAATGGCGTACCTGTGTCTGTTGCAGGCAGCGGTGCTTCTCCGGGCTATACACACCAGCAGGAAAATTTTAGCATCACTGAGCCCGTAACCAGTTTTCCCGATTCTAATATCGATAAAAAAGCTGCCGGTGCGGACAGCGGCCCGTTTGCATTGCCTTTTGTAGAAGAGCAACCTTTCTGGTCAGATATTGAATTGATCTTAAAGCTGGTAAATATCAGCGATGCCGGTATTGCCAGTCCGCAGATTGCACCGACCGTTGCAGCTGTAACAACACCATCTTACTATTTTTTGAGCAACGAAAAGCACAAAGGCATTACTTTACAAGCAGGTAACCTAACTAACAGTTTCGATGCGTATAAAATAAAAAAAGATTTTCCTATATTAAATGAGCACGTAAACGGTAAACCGATTGTTTGGCTTGATAATGCGGCCACCACACAAAAGCCTCAGTCTGTAATAGACAGGATCAATTATTTCTATCAGCACGAAAATTCTAATATCCATCGCGCAGCGCATGAGCTAGCCGCAAGAGCTACAGATGCTTACGAAAGTGCAAGAGAAAAAGTACGTGTATTTTTAGGAGCAAGATCTGCCAACGAAATTATTTTTGTTCGTGGGGCAACTGAAGCCATCAATCTTATAGCACAAAGCTGGGGCGACCAATATTTGAATCCTGGCGATGAAATTATTGTAAGTAACCTTGAGCATCATGCTAATATTGTGCCCTGGAAAAGGCTGGCCGATAAAAAGGGATTAATACTTAAAGTAATTCCTGTTGACGATGACGGCCAAATATTGTTAAACTCCTATGCGAAACTGTTGACGCCAAAGGTAAAACTGGTGGCATTTACGCAGGTATCTAATGCATTGGGTACCGTTACCCCTGCTGAACAAATGGTAGCTATGGCGCACAGCGCAGGCGCCAGGGTGTTGATAGATGGTGCACAGTCTGTATCGCATATCCCGGTGAATGTACAGGAATTAGATGCTGACTGGTTTGTATTTAGCGGGCATAAAGTTTTTGGTCCAACAGGTATTGGTGTTGTATATGGCAAAGAAGAATTGCTCAATGCTACCGAACCCTGGCAGGGTGGTGGCAATATGATACAGGATGTAACTTTTGAACAAATCAAATATCATCATACACCAAATCGTTTTGAAGCTGGTACCGGTAATATTGCCGATGCCGTAGGGCTCGGCGCAGCCATCGACTATGTAATGGCTTTAGGCATGGCTAATATTGGCGTGTATGAACACGCCTTACTGGAGTATGCCACGCAGCATTTAAAATCTATACCTGGCGTTCGATTGATAGGAACCGCAGCCAATAAGGCCAGCGTACTTTCTTTCACCCTTAAAGGTTATTTAAATGATGAGGTAGGGAAAATCCTGAATGATGAAGGTATTGCCGTACGCACAGGCCATCATTGCGCACAGCCTATATTGCGCCGAATGGGCGTTGAAGCAACAATACGCCCTTCATTAGCGTTTTATAATACCTGCGAAGATGTAGATCGTTTTATCTCTGTATTGAAAAAACTTGCTGCCAAGTAAGACATAGCAGTGGTAGAAACTCTTTTTAAAGCGGCTGTCAAAAGGAAACGATAGCCGCTTTTTAGCGCTTTAAAATACTTTTTCACATTTTTTGCTGATTATACTTAAAGTAATTTCTGCCATACATAAACTATCAAAAACGGGCAAATTCTCTTCGGTGGAAGGAGTTTTAACGGATAAAGTGAACAAATAATGCAGGACCTATTTTAATTTCCTGATTGCCCGATCGGCTTTTTTAAAAGCAGCCTTGGTCTTAAATTTAAACCATTTTTCTTTGAAAGCCTTTCTCATAACATTGTCAAAATTCCTCAATATTACCAGGTTTTTAAATCCCCGCCATTTTTCCAGTAAGCTGAACGGCAGCGCACGAAGCGAAACCGAATACCCTTCTGTTTCATACTGAATATAATGCCACCATCCCGACGGTATATAAAGTGTTTCCCCCGGGTTTAAAAGAGCTTCATATCCCTGAAGATATTTTAACCCCGGGAATTTTTTATAATCAGGATCTTTTAGATTGGCGATACTATGAAAGTTAAAGGGCGGCCTGTACAAAAGGGCAGATTGTTCCCATGGAAATAACCAGATACGCTTTATTCCCTTGAATTGAGAAATAAAAACATGCGACATATCGATATCAATGTGATTTCTTGTAACAGAGCCCTGCCCACCAAAAAACATGAAAGGAAGCCATTCAAGAATCTTTCCACTGGTTACATCCCTGTATTTCAGGTCGTTTTTAAGTTCCGGTCTCAGCTTGAGCAGGTCAAAAAGAAAAAGCCTGTTCTCTGTTGGTTGGGAGCTGATCATATCAAGATATACCGCAAATTCCATCTTACCAACCGGTTTGCTGGCAACACGGTCAAGATTTTCAATTTCACCCCCATAAACATTCACAACAATATCACCGGCTAATTCTTTAAAGTACGAATAGTCCCATTTTTTTAACGCCGGGCTCTCCTCATGAATAAAATCCTTCAGAATTACAGGTGTACTCCTTTTCATGAAATTCTTTACAAAGAAAGCTGCTTCAGCGCCTGTTATCCTATTTACAGCCTTTAGTTTCATAAACGGTAAATTATTTTTCAAATATAATTAATATTCTACTAAATCAGTAGACTAATAAATTATTTTATATATTCGCTATCCATAAAAATTAGTATGCATAGTAAAAAAAACGCATCCCTTTATATTGATGAAAATGTTGTAAGGATCATTGCAGCACAAGTGGCTCTGGTTACCATTGTTCTTCTTATTAAACAGTGGTCATGGCTGGCAGTTTTACTTTCCACTGATTTCTTTTTGAGAGCCTTTACAACCCTGCCATCGTTACTTTCCATAAACAGCAAAATGATTGTCAGATGGGCAAATTTCAGATCCGCAGCAATTTATGCACCTCCCAAGAAGTTCGCAGCATCGCTGGGATTTGTTTTGGCCTTGGCTATTGCTGTGTTGCTTTACTTTAATGCAAATACCATTGCTTACTCTGTAACAGCTATCTTATTGCTCTGTACTGTATTAGAATCGGTCTTTAATATTTGCCTGGGGTGCTATATATTCAATTATATCGTTTTACCTGTTAAAAAACAGCTTGACCTCTTTAACCGGGAAAAAAAATGATTATATAATTACCCCATTGCAGATATGATGCTCTATACAAAGTGAAGTTGGCAGTGAAAACACTCTCAAGGACATAAAAGTATAAAACAAGCGATGTTTCGGCCTCATCCTGCTTCTCGGTCCGGTCCCGGCAAACCGGGCTTTATTACCATAGCAACTTTTGGAACTATTAAAAAACTGATGGCGCTATCATTAATGATTTTATCTTTATTATTATAACATATTTATTAAAATAAAAATATACAGAAGTTGAAGCGCATCTATCTTAGCGAAGACTGGACTGTCGTAGTTTTAGGCTTCATCATTATCATCCTGTCTGCTTTGGGATTTATTATTAATGCCCCTGAATTTGACTGGAAAAATATCTCAGACTTATTCACAAAAGTGCTAAGCATAGATAACCTGGTTAAGATACTTTCTCAATTTCTGTATACTTTTCTTATAGCCATTGCCGGTAACTATTTAACCGGCAAATCCATAGGATACGTGTTAAAAGGTTTCCCTGTTCTATACCTGCTTACCATACCGGCATTTATAATTGGCGGCAACAGTACCCTAAAATTATTGAACCTCGAAACAGTTATTTTCTGTTTAGCTTTCGGACTGGTTATCCGGAATCTCTTCACATTGCCTGAATGGCTGACCAGCTCGCTTTCCTCAGAATTTTTTGTAAAAATCGGTTTGATATTATTAGGCACTCATGTCATTTTCTCGGATATACTAAAGGCAGGATCCCTGGGCCTGATACAGGCATTGGTAGTAGTGCTTTCGGTATGGTATTTTTCGTTCTGGCTCTGCAAAAAACTCAAGGTAGATAAAGAGCTTTCGATGATGCTTTCCAGCGCAGTATCCATCTGCGGGGTATCAGCTGCCATTGCCACTTCAGGAGCTATTAAAGGCGATACAAAAAAATTATCATTGGTGGTTTCTTTAGTATTAATTACAGCAGTGCCAATGATGATCATTATGCCCTGGATCGCTAAAACCTTTGGGTTTTCACAGGAAGTAACCGGCGCCTGGCTGGGAGGCACTATTGATACAACCGGCGCCGTGGCAGCATCGGGTACCCTTGTAGGAGAGACCGCATTAAAGATCAGCACTATTGTAAAATTCTCCCAAAACGTATTATTGGGTATCGCAGCTTTTGCAATATCGGTTTACTGGACCTATTCTAAAACTACTTCAGAACAAGCCATTGCTGAAAAGCCTGCTTTAAAAGTAATATGGGAGCGGTTTCCAAAATTTGTTATAGGATTCGTAGCCGCCTCTCTTATTTTTTCATTCTTCATCAGCGCGGATACTATTGCCCTGGTAAAAAGTCCTTTAAAAAACCTGCAGGCATTATGGTTTGCCCTGGCCTTTACCAGTATCGGCCTGGAAACTAACTTTAAAGATCTGGTAGGCGTTCATAACAGGAAACCGGTGATCGCATTTTTAGGAGCACAGCTTTTCAATGTCATCATCACACTCATTATAGCCTGGTTTCTTTTCAGTGGCAACAAACTTTAAACCGTTAGACTGCGGCGCTCTGTGAAAATCTTCATCATCCTCAAATTATTTTTTAAATAAGCATAAAAAATAATTTAAAAGTTTTTTTATACCAAACAGGTTTATTAATTTTGTCCACCAAATAGGTAGACTAATAGCTGTTAACCACCAGCAGTTATATTTAAACTCAAAGTAAAATGAATAGCTCAACAAACGCTGTGTTTAAGCTGCAAAACTGTGCTTCCGTAAGCCAGGTGGTACCTTCTTTACTAATGTTCTATATGAACAGGATCACTACTACCCGTTGTTGTATATAGGTTCCTTTTTTACATTTCATCTGAATAAGCTATAAGCCTGGTATTGCTGTAACCGGCAAAAGGCATCTTATGGCCCATCCACAATAATCGGTGGTTGGTTATAGATGGAGGCCTGGGTGCCTTTTGCTGGTTACGCTTACAGAAATTTCCACAATACATAAACTATACACTATCAAAAGACGAGTACAAAGTACCTGCGGCATTGATATGCCCGGAACGTACCGGATACAAACTACAAATAAAATGCACAAAAAGAGTAATAAACTTTTATATAGCATGGTGCTGTACCTGTTGGTTCTTTTAACCGGCAGCAGTATACTCCATGCACAAAACCCGGCTACTATTAATTCTGTTCTTGAGGGCAGCGTTCTTGATGAAGTAACTAATGAGCCGCTCGACGGAGCTAATGTTATTATTGAAGGGGTCACTAATCAGACTACCACCAATTCCAAAGGGCAGTTTATATTACGAACCGGTCAGAAATTCCCCTACAACATTGTTGTAACTTTTGTCGGGTATGAAAAGAAGACCGTACTGGCAACAGGATCACCTGTTTCTGTAAGATTGAAGCCTACCAACAACAATTTAGATGATGTGGTAGTAGTGGGGTATGGTACGCAGAAGCGCAGGGAAGTTAACGGTGCCGTAAGCAAACTTTCGACTGCTGATTTTAATAAGGGCGCATCCGTTTCATCTATAGACCAGTTAATTCAGGGAGCGGCAGCCGGGGTTAATATTCAGCAAACAAGCGCTGAACCCGGAGGAGGTGTTAATGTTAGGATAAGAGGAATTAATTCAATAAATGCCAGTTCCAGCCCTTTATATGTAATTGATGGCGTTCCAATAGACAATAGCAATAATTTATCAGGATCGTCCGGTTCGGGGTTTGCATCTAATCTCAATCCAAAAAACCCGATATCTTCTATTAATCCCAGCGATATTGAATCTGTTGAGGTATTGAAGGATGCTTCGGCAACAGCCATATATGGTTCCAGGGGCGCCAATGGAGTGATCCTGATTACTACCAAAAAAGGAAAAGCCGGAAAAACGAAGGTAACGCTGGACTATAACACCGGAGTTCAAAGTATCGCTAAGAAGATTGATGTGCTTTCAGCAAGCGAATATATTAAAGCTATTAACGAACTGGCTGTTGCCCGGGGTAATACCATTGTTTTTACAAAAGAAGATAGTTTGCGCATTGGCAATGGAACGGACTGGCAGAATGAAATTGTCAGACAGGCCCCTTTGCATAACGGAAGCGTAACTTTTTCGGGAGGTAGCGAAGCCTTTAACTATTTCACTTCATTGAACTATTTAAACCAGCAGGGCATCGTAAAAAATACAGCTATGGACAGGGTCGGGGCAAGACTAAATCTGGGGAGCCGCTTTTCAGAACATGGAACTATGGGTGTAAACCTTAACGTTAGCAGAATTAAAGACAGGAATTTTGTAGATGGAAACAGTATCAACGAATCTGCAGGCCCTGTAAACACCGCATTATTATATGACCCTACTGAAGCTATTTATAATGAGGATGGGACTTACACTCAGTCTTCGTTTTTAACAATCAACAACCCTTTAAGTGTCCTCAATGGGGTTTCAAGTATAAACATCTCTAACAGAACCACCGGCAATATATTTGTTGAATACGAAATTTTACGCGGCCTGAAAATGAAAATAAACGGAGGAGCAGATCTGCTGTCTCAAAGAAGGGATTTGTATAGCAACCGGGCGACCATATATGGAAAATCCCAAAATGGAATAGCCAATATCGCTACTATTGAAAGGTCGAATATACTGGGCGAATATACCATCAATTATAAAAAGGAGCTTACTTTCAAAAGCACGATAGAAGCCCTTGCTGGTATCACCTACCAATATTTTCAGACAAGGCAGTTTGCCGGATCTATTAGTGGTTTTCCTTCTGACGACCTCGAAACAAACAATTTAGGCCTGGGCGATATTGCTACTGCCGGCCTGAGCAGTTATAAAGGAGATAATAAATTGCTTTCCTATTTGGGCAGGGTAAATTATGCATTGGACAAAAAATATTACTTAACGGCCTCTATACGGGCAGATGGATCTTCACGTTTCGGTGAAAATAAAAAATTTGGCTATTTCCCCTCTGTTGCAGCAGGTTGGTTATTATCTGGTGAAGACTTCCTTCCTTCTTTATTTGATTATTTGAAGCTGCGGGCAAGCTGGGGACTTACAGGTAATCAGGATATTGGGAATTATAACTCGATCAGTACCTACGGTACCGGAGCTAAGTTTGTTACAGGCGATAATATTAGTACAGGTACCTCTCCTTCCCGTATTGCCAATCCCGATTTAAAATGGGAATCTACAGAACAGACAAATATAGGCTTTGATGCCACAGTACTGAATCACAGGCTTGATATCAGTGCCGATTATTTTATAAAAAACACGAAGGATATGCTGGTCAGTCTGCCCATTCCAACAGCCAGCGGGTACTCGTCTATTCTTACCAATATTGGTTCTATACAGAATAAGGGCCTTGAAATATTTATTAAGGGAAAACTGATTGATAAAAGGGATTTCAGCTGGACGTCATCTCTCAATTTTTCTAAAATAGTTAATAAGGTTGTGGACCTGGGAAGTATTGCCAATATCATCACCGGTAACGCCAGCAATATCGGCAATGTAGCAATTATAACAAAAGGCGAGCCCGCGTTTGCTTATTATGGATATAAAGTAACAGGCATTTTCAAAAACCAGGAAGAAGTGGATAATTCTGCTCAACCGTTGTCACGACCTGGTTTCCCGATTTTTGAAGATGTAAACAAAGACGGGCAAATCAACACTGCTGATCAGCAGATAATAGGTACGCCATTCCCCGATTTTACCTATGGATGGCAAAATAGCGTAACCTATAGAAATATGGGTATCTCTTTCCTGTTACAAGGACAAGAAGGAGGCAGCATACTAAACGGTAATATTCTTGAAAGTATGTATCCCAGTAATAACAGGAGGAACATGCTGGCCGAAACAGTATTAAACCGATGGACTCCCGACAACATGAATGCAAAATGGCCTTCGGCAACGTCGCCAACGGCCTATGGAGGTGGGAAGGTAAATACTTTGGCTTTACAAAGCGCCAGCTATGCACGGCTGAAGTATATACAGGTGTATTATAATTTGCCTGTAAAGCCCGGGGCTATAAAATCGGTTTCGGTAAACGCGTCTGCGCAAAATCTGATAACCTTTACAAAGTACATTGGTTACGATCCCGAGGCAAATACATTTGGAAACAGCAATGCAAAAATTGATCTTAACAGTTATCCATTAGCGAGGGTATGGTCGCTTGGTGTCAATCTATCATTTTAAATAATCCGACATGAAACCAATACTTAAATACATCGTCATTTTTTTTATCTTTATATCCGTTTACTCCTGTCAGTCGTCTTTAAAGGAAGAAATTTATTCTGAACTGGGAGATGACTATATAAATACAGATAATGCGCTGAATTCGATATTGACATCGGCCTATGGCAACGCACAGATTCGTCAGTATGCCTACTTTTATACACCGGGCATGGTTTCCGGAGAGACCTGGGGCCAGTACGGCGCAATTGAATCTTTTTTTACGCCACTTGTTAACTATACATGGAATAGCAACCTTGCTTATTTTGGTATTATATGGAACCAATTGTATGCCGTTATACGGGATGCGAATATCGTTATATCAAAAGCTGCCGGCAATTCGGGCAAAGCACAGTTGGTTGCCGAAGCAAAATTCCTCCGTGGTCAAAGTTATTATTTGCTCCATGATTGGTTTGGGCCGGTGCCATTGCACAAAACGCCGTCTGACGACGTATACCTTGCCCGTGCCACAGAAAGCGAAACCATCAACTTTATAGAGCAGGATTTAAAAGAAGCAGCAGCCGTTTTACCAGAAAAGCAGGCACAATATGGAAAAGCTACCAAAGGCGCAGCACTGGCGTTTTTGACAAAACTATATTTAAATGCAAAACAGTGGCAAAAATGCGCGGATGCAGCACAGCAGGTCATTGACCTGAATACCTATTCCCTGTTTGCCGACTATACAAAATTATTCTTAATTGAAAATGAAGCCAACAGCGAGATGATATGGGTAATACAGGGAACACCAAAAGTGGGTACACCATTTATTGCCAATACATATCCCATGGATTATCCGCACTTAAACAACCAAACCTTATACGCCTCAGAAGTTTATTTGTATGACGATTTTGTAAATTCGTTTGAACAGGGCGATCAGCGAAAAAAGCTGATCATTACCTCCTACACGAATACAAAAGGCGTTTTTAAACAGCTTTTGGGAAATAACCGCTCAATTCCAGGCAAATATGAACTCGATAAAAATGCAATCGGCGCATCATACGGAAATGACATACCCGTGATCCGCTATGCAGATATACTCTTATCAAGAGCCGAAGCGCTTAACGAATTGAATGGCCCCAATTCGGAATCGATTGTCCTGATTAATAAAGTAAGATCCAGGGCTGGCCTAGAAAGCCTGGCTTTATCCGGCGTTTCAAAAGAATCTCTGCGTTTGGCAATATTTAAGGAAAGGGAATGGGAATTCTGGTTTGAACAACAGAACAGGACTGACCGCATAAGGCAGGGTACGCTGATCACCAACGCTACAGATCACGGTAGATCGGGAGCAAAACCCTACCATGTACTATTTCCTATACCCCAAACAGAAATAGATGCCAATCCTAAACTTGTCCAGAATAAAGGCTATTAATGCAAACGCTGCTACAGGCAGTAATTATTATAAATTTTAAAAAACAAACAAGTGATAAAAAAATATTACAGGCTGCTTTTACTTACAGCAGTATCCTTTTGGGGATTTGCCAAATCAGAAGCCCAGCAGGCAAATACCGGCAAGCCAAATTTTATTATTATCCTGACCGATGACCAGGGATACGGGGATTTGAGCACTTACGGCAATCCAACCATCCATACTCCAAACATTGACCGTATGGCTGCTGAAGGGCAAAAGTGGTCTAACTTTTATGTGGCTGCAAATGTATGCACCCCATCCAGGGCCGGTTTGCTTACCGGGAGGCTACCTATCAGGAGTGGTATGGCGGGAACAGCCAGCCACCGTGTGTTATTTCCGGGATCAAAAGGCGGTTTGCCTGCAAGCGAGCTCACCATTGCAGAGCTGTTAAAACAAAATGGATACTATACCGCTCATATCGGAAAATGGCATTTAGGCAGCCTGTCACAATATTTGCCAACACGTAATGGTTTTGATCATTACTTTGGTGTGCCCTATAGCAACGACATGGACCGGGTTGATTCCGTACCTTACCTGAAGGCCATTACAGAACCCAAAAATGAATATTTTCAGGTGCCATTAATGCGCAACGAAACAGTAATTGAACGGCCCGCAGTTCAAAATACATTAACGGAGCGTTACACAAAAGAAGCTGTTGCGCTTATCAAAAAAAATAAAAACCACCCGTTCTTTTTATACCTAGCCCATAATATGCCACATGTGCCCCTGTTCCCTAACCCAAAGTTTAAGGGCAAAAGCCAAAGAGGCACTTATGGCGATATCATTGAAGAAATAGACTGGAGCGTGGGAGAAATATTGAGTGCATTGAAGGAAAACGGCGTGGATAAGAACACCTATGTTATTTTTATAAGCGATAATGGCCCCTGGAAGCTTTTTAAAGAGCTGGGAGGGTCTTCCGGTCCATTATATGGCGCAAAAGGGAACAGCTATGAAGGGGGCGTAAGGATACCGGCAATATTCTGGGGAAAGGGGATTGTGAAACCAAGATTTGTTACAGAAATTGGTAGTACACTTGATATTTTGCCAACCTTTTTATCTCTTGCTGGCGGTAAAATACCACAGGACCGTATCTGGGACGGTTATGATCTGAGTAATATTTTAAATGGCAAAGATGATCATAGTCCGCGAAGTGAATTTTACTACTACCATGCTGATGTCTTGGCTGCCGTTAGAAAAGGGCCATATAAATTATTATTTTATAGTTCGAACCCGGTAGGATATCCGGCTGATTTCAGGAAGCTGGATACACCAGAACTGTTTAACCTTAACGAAGATATTTCTGAATCCAATAACATCGCATCCAAATATCCTGAGACTGTTAAAGCACTGGAACTGTTGGCTGAAAAACATTTGTCAACTGTTGAAAAAGTTGAAGACCAGTTATCAAAATAATTAAAAATGTTTATTCGATTTAAACATAGAGTCAAAAAGTTCTTTTCGGGGATAAAAGCTAAGTATCTGTTTTTTCCGGTCTGCATGCTTATGTTATTTTCTTCGGAAGTATATAGCCGGCAAGTAAATGCACTTCCGAATGTCATAATAATATTAGCAGATGATCTGGGTTTGCATGATGTATCATACAGCGGCGCAAAAGATGTATCTACCCCGAGCATTGATGCCTTGTGCAAGGCAGGGCTAAGGTTCGATCGATTTTACTCCAGCTCTTCTGTATGTTCTCCAAGCAGAGCTTCACTATTAAGCGGTTGCTATCCCGAACAGGTAGGTGTACCCGGGCTTATCAGGTCTAAACCGGAAATAAATTTCGGTTACCTGAAACCTGGTGTTGAACTCTTACCGGCATTATTAAAGAAGGCCGGATATCATACTGCTGCGATTGGAAAATGGAACTTAGGTTTGTGTACACCTAACCTTCCCAATCAGAAAGGTTTTGAATATTTTTGCGGGTTTCTAGACGACATGATGGATGATTACTATACACATCTCCGGTGGGGTAAAAATTTCATGCGTGAAGATGAAAAGGTAATTGATCCAAAAGGGCATGCTACAGATTTCTTTACATCAAAAGCTGTAGCATATATTGAAAAGCAAAGTAAAAACAACCAGCCATTTTTCCTATACCTGGCCTATAATGCACCCCACGCGCCCATACAACCGCCGGCATCATGGTTAAAGAAAGTAAAAGCCCGTGTCCCGGGAATTACTGAAAAAAGAGCCGGTATAGTTGCACTCATTGAGCATATGGATGACGGTATTGGTAAAGTGATCAGCGCATTGAAAAATGCCGGGAAGTACGACAATACGCTCATTATATTTTTGAGTGACAATGGCGGCAGCTTGATGTATGGATCGGATAATGGTTTATGGAGAGCTGACAAAGGAACCATGTACGAAGGAGGCCTCAGGGTGCCGGCATGTATTAGCTGGCCCCGGCACATACAGCCCGAGCGGGTATCTAACCAGGCAGTTATCAATATGGATATATATGCAACAATAGCGGATATCGTTTCTATAAAACCTGAAAAACATATCGATGGAGTTAGTTTGCGCACGTTGCTACTATCGCAGGAAGCATTGTTACCTGCGCGACCTCTATACTTCATCAGACGAGAAGGCGGTACGGATTTCGGTGGATTAACCAGCCAGGCAGTAATATCCGGTAATTGGAAATTATTACAGAATAGTCCTTTTGAAGCGCGTGAACTTTATAATATGTCGGTAGACTCCCTGGAACAAAACAACGTAATCGGTAATACATCAGAGGAGCTCAAAAAGATACAAAACATTCTAACAAAACATATACAGCAAGGTGGAAATATTCCCTGGCAGAAATAAATTCATTGACTGTTCCTGGTAGATATTAAAATATAATTTATAATATATCACATCACTATCAGCTATACTTTTATTTTCCCTAGTCATGTTACAAGGGAGTTTTACAGCGCGCGCAGACAAAATATACCATTATGGTGTATCCAAGCAGATTGGTACGAATGACCAGAACGATTCGCATTCCTGGAATCTACGGATTACCCCTATTGGTATCGGGTACCTGAAATAAAAACGGACACTGAAAGATTTCCACTGGAAGTATATTTTCAAACGTATCGCATTGGCCCCGCGACAATCATGAAATAGTAAGCCAGCTTTCGGTAAAATATTTCCAGTGGGCTAAAGCAAATGGTGTGGTAGATTTCGCTTCGCTGGAAGACAGGGACCCCCAGAGTATGAAAGAGTTCAGGAAGAGCAAACTGCAGGAGGTAATACCACCGGGAAGAAGTTTTCCATTTTAATGCCTGAATGCAGCTTATAACCACATAGGTATTCTTCATAACAAAGCCCCGCTATCAAACGCGGGGCTTTAATCATATCCGGTAGTTTAAAAAGGCAGATCATCTACAGGCGGTTCTTCAAAAGAATTTGCTGAAGAACTGCCGGCAGGCATAGACGAAGAGGTACCGGATGCCGGTGCCGAATAATTACCGCCACCCTGTGATGTGCCATCGGCTTTGCTGCCTAAAAGCTGCACTTCACGAACACGCATAGATAATGCAGCACCGGCCGATCCATCATTTTTGGTAAAAGTTCTCACTTCAGGCTGGCCTTCAACAAAAACCTGTGTTCCTTTTATCAAATAAGGTGCGATAGCGGTCCTGTCGGTCCAGTAGGCACAATCCACCCATACGGTTTTTTCCTGCTGAATACCCTGGTTATCTTTGTATCTTTCAGAATGTGCCACCGTAAAATTGATTACACTTCTTCCATTTACATTATTTACCAAACAATCCCTGCCCAGGCGGCCAATAACCTGCATTTTAATCATAGTGCTTAATTTTATTATTTAATTCAAAAAAATTTGGACGGGCAATTTAAGAACAAAAAACAAATATCAAACAGCAATTGATAAATTCATTCTAAATCAACGCTATTCATTTAAAAAGATATATTAAATACATCATAACATCAGAAGCTATGCTCATCCGCTGAAGGGCCATAGCTGCCGGGCACCTTAATATCATTAAGCCTGTAATAAACACCTAATTGTGCACGATGGTGCGTTACCTGGTTGAGCGAATGCCTGATCGCTCCATACTTGGTCCATTCTGCCAGTTTCTGACCTTTATAGGCAAGAGCCCAGTTAGGTTCCAGGGCCGCTTCTGTTACTCCGTTCAATACTTCTACAGATGCGGCATAATTCTTTTCCAGCTCTTCCAGCAGTTGCTGCCTGGTTTCAAATGGTGCAGGCCGCTCGCCATCAGCAAAATCAAGCACTTCTGTTTTTAAAATAATGGGTGCCCAGCCAAACACTTCTGTAATATGCTGGGCAAGCGGCATCAGTTTCATACTTTTAGGATGTGGCGCATAATCATTCTTCCCTTCAGGAAATTCATTCAGGAATTTTTTAGTAATCGCATATTCTTCTCTTAATTCGTCTTTAAGTTGTTGTAGCGTATCCATAATTTTCGTATTTAATTCAGCATTGAAGTTACCAATAAGCGCGTCAATCAAATGTGAAAATTTGGAGTATCCAGGTTTTCGATATTTCCTTTCGCCGATGACTGGTATACGGAAGTGGTTTATTGCAATGGTGATTTTCAAACCGGTTTCATAATTATAAAGCCAGCAATTTGCGGTCCTCTCCCTTCATCCTTCTTTCAATGCCTGCCCAGTCTGCCATACCCTCCGGGAACAGGAACTTTTCTCAATCCGCTCCAGCCGTCCAAACGGTAGACCCAGCGAATGATATGCGATCCTCAAAAAATGTTATACATCAAATCTTTGGTAAAAGATATTTTTACCAATCATACCTTACATTTGATGCATAAATTATTCTTTATGCAGCTCAATTCATACATTGACCATACCATTTTGAAGCCTACTGCTTTAGTAAGCGACATTGAAAAAGTTTGTGCGGAAGCCCGGCAATATGGCTTTGCATCTGCGTGTGTGCCGCCTCCATTTGTGAAGAAAACAAAAGAATTATTACAGGGCAGCCCGGTGAAAACATGTACCGTTATCGGCTTTCCGTTTGGTTACTCCGCTATAGAGGCCAAGCTGGCTGAAGTGTTGCTGGCCATTGTAGATGGGGCCGATGAGCTGGATATTGTTATTAACCTGATCGCTCTGAAAAACAACGACTGGCAATACCTGGCTAACGAGGTCAACCATTTAATTCCCCTGATAAAAGAAAAAGGAAAAACCGTTAAAATCATTATTGAAAGCGGTGTGCTTACCGATGATGAGATTATCAAATGCTGTGAGCTGTATGGTGCCGCAGGCATCGACTACCTGAAAACTTCCACCGGGTACGCAGAAAAAGGAGCCAGCGTGCATGCTGTTGAATTGTTTAAGAAACATCTGCCGCAAGGCACCGGCATTAAGGCCAGCGGCGGTATACGCGACTATACATTTGCGAGGCAACTGGTAGAAGCCGGCGCTACCCGTCTGGGATGCAGCGCCAGCGTGGCTATAGTAGAAGGTGGCAAAGGAGAAGGAAATTATTAAACTGCCGGTAAGTTATTCTTCATGAAATTGAATGCTAAAAAAATAATCAATATTCATCAAAGTAGCATTGAGCATTAACTTATTGAACATTGCGTATTGAGTATTTGTTTTTTTACTCATAACAACACAGCTACCTCCCGCTGTTCACGACATAGCCTTTCAGCTCTTCATTAAAATCTTTCTCCTTCAGCAACTGCTCCAGGGTAAGGTGCATACGGTATCGCCAGTAGTGTTGCGGATTAGCGGGGATGTTGATGCGTTCATCTTCCGGATTTTCGCGGCGTAATGTAGCACTCATGCCTAAAAGATCCTGCAGCTGGAAAATGCTCCACATAGCAGGCGAATATAAATGCTGCAGCACAATAGCCCTGTTGATCCAGGGCTCGCAGAAATAGGGTGCTGCACCGCTTTGGCCCAATTCGGTATTATAAAATTGCTGCGTAATATTCCGGTCTTCCTGCCACCAGCCGCGTATGGTACTCATATCATGTGTAGAAGGTGTTACTACCGACAGATAAGGTGCCCGGGCAGGATTAAAAAATGCAGCGCCCTGCTGTTTGGGCATTCTTTGTATTTCGAGGCTTAAAATGCCCAGTTGCTTCATCACTCCCGGCACGCTGTCCGGAACCATTCCAAGGTCTTCCCCGCATACGAGCATATTGGTTACAGCTTTCAGCCGGGGCAGTTTTTTGAGCGATTCATTTTTCCAGAAGTCATTTTGCCTGCGGTAGAAATAATCAATATAAAGATGCCACAGCTTCTCCCTGATCTGTGGTGGCAAATGATGAAAGGAGCTGGTTTGATCGAGCGCTATCCTGAAATGGAAAGCCGTTTGAGCAGATCCTTCCTGTTCAAATAAAATTACATTGCTGATCAGATCGTATAAGCCGTTACGCAGTTGTATGCTTTCTGCATCTGTTCGTTCTTTAAAATAAGCCTCTACTTTCTTTTGCGTGTCGAACCGGGAAAGCAATATATACTGATGGGGGCCATGCTTCTGCAAAAACTGCTGCTTCACCTCTTCTGCTTTTTCACGGAATAGCTCCCATAAGATCTCATCGGTAATATAAGGCATACAAAACCGCTCATAATCAAACCATATCCCCTGCTCTCCCAATTCGCTGATATGTACCGGTATGCAGGGATCAAATCTTCCCATGATTCCCTGCACTGCATGAAGGGGGATACTCCATATTCTAAAAAATCCGAGTATATGATCAATCCGGAATGCATCAAAATAGCAGCTCATTTGCTTAAAGCGCTCACGCCACCACGAAAAACCGTCCTGCTGCATTTGCTCCCAATTATATGTAGGGAATCCCCAGTTCTGCCCTTTAACAGCAAAATCGTCTGGTGGTGCACCAGCCTGCCATTGCATATTGTATAATTCCGGAGCCACCCAGGCATCGCACCCGTAACGATATACACCAATAGGTATATCGCCTTTCATCACAATGCCCTTTTTATGAGCATAGCTCACTGCATCGCTTAATTGCAGATGCAGCTGATACTGAATATAACAATAGAACTGAACCTGCTGAAGCGCAATACGCTCTTTTTTAAAGAACGCATCTACCTGATGCGCTTCATAAATAGCTTCTGTACCCCAGTCGGCAGGATTAGGAGAGGCAAACTTATCACGCAGGTAACAGAATGCGGCATAAGGCTTTAACCAATTCCGGTTTCTTTCAAAAAAGTCTTTATAATCCTGCGATTCCATACAATCGCTGCCGTTCTCATCAAACAACTCCTGTAAAGCGGTCATTTTACATTCCATAACAGCTTCGTAGTCTATATGAGCCAGTTCATTCAACTGTTTACGCCTGTTCTTTAAAGAGGCGGTCCATTCTTTACTTTTCTTGCCATCAATAGCTTCCAGGTTTATATAAACCGGGTGCAAAGCAAAGGCAGATATGGCAGCATAAGGGTACGAGTCTACCCAGGTATGCGTTGCCGTGGTATCGTTAACAGGAAGGATCTGTATCAGCTTCAACCCTGTTTTAACCGCCCAGTCGACCAGCAGTTTAAGGTCGGTAAACTCTCCTACACCCAATCCGTTCTTACTTCTTAAACTAAATACAGGAATAGCAATACCACAGCCGCGCCATGTGTCATCAGGCAGGTTTACAAATCCATCCTGTAGTATAGTCCTTTCATTTATGAATGCCGGCTCAAAGCATACCCGGTTACCTCCATCCTCAAATCTTACAAATTCATTCTTTTCTTTATTATATATACCATATTTATACGCCAGCGGGAACCTGGCATTTGTAAGGTTAAGCCCTGCACACCATTGCTCACCATCATATTCCAAAAGAACAGGACGGTTCACATCCCAGCTGTTCAACCCCTCTTCATCGCCTAAAATACAGATCACTTCGTTCGTGCCTATTAAGGGTGCTTTTACCTTAAAAAGATGGGTAACCTCGTTGAGAAGTGCGGTTTCAACAACCTTATGCCTGGGGAGCAATACCTCCTGAAAAGGCGAAGTATAGAAAGTATTTGCTATAGCCCCCGCATAATTCCAGGTATCATAAATCTTCAGAATATCAACCTCCCCGTCAATAACCAACCGGCGCGGCTGCTGAAACTCATCTATTACCACTCCTTCTGCAGTTTTGAAAGTATATCTGTAGGTCAGCGTTTTCTGAGGAATAAGCGCGCTGTCAATATCTATTTCAAATTTCCAGTACTCATCATTAAAATACTGCATCTCCATGTATCCGGGCCCTGAAAAATCAGCAGTTATAGCCAAACGCTCTCCAAACCGGGTATGATATTTTAAATAAAAAACAAATTTCATCGCTTCAACCGTTATGTCATTATTGTGTACAATATACACAAAACGAAAATAATCATTATCACTATATTTCAAAAATAAAGTTTATAACCGGCATTAATTTACCAGTTGCATACATTTTTGCTGTTGTTTATAATACCGCTTAGACATTACAACCTGTTCAATAAGCATATCGGGCTCTAATTGTATATTCCTCATAAATTTTAACCCCACCTTGTTTGTTATACCCTGCTTAAAAAAATTTTATGCTTCAATGTTCATCTCTTAAATTTGCAGCAAAACAATAAATATGTCATCTGGTACAAAAAATAAAGGTTTAATGTGGGTTTTATTTTTGGTGTCTGCTTTTGCATTCATCTTTGCCTGCTTTACGCACTGGCCCTGGCTTACGCTCATCCTGCCTTTTGTGACTACTTTTTTTGTAAAGGCTATGGACATTATTTAACGCTATTACAGATATTCTATATTCCGGCATCTCCGCATTGAATGCGGAGATTTTTTTTGACACCCTGGCCGTTGTTCTAAAAGCATTTAGGCCCGCTACAGGCAGTATAGAAAATGCACCTATTTTATATTACGACTACAATGGTAAAAATGAGCTGCCCTTTGTGATGGAATCAAAATGGTACATTTGGAGCGGCCACCCACAGGGTGTTGTATTAGGTGCAGATGAAAGCTTTCGGCAAACGGGCGCTGTAGCCGAAAGAAAAGAAAATTTCAAAAGAATAGAAGCCGGCTGGAAGCTGTTTATTGAAGAGCTTGAAAAAGAAGGGAAATATATTGATAAATAATTGAGTCTAGGAAAGTGTTTCGCAAAATCCTCAATGGAGAAAATAGTAGCAACCCCGGCATATATTTCTATATACCGGGGTTGTTTTATAATAATGAATTTCTAACCCAGGAATGTACCCTTTGGCTGCCCAGTTAGCACTCTGTATATACTTCCACCATTGTAACGGATCGGTCAGCGAAGCAAGTTTTTCCGGCGGAGAAAATACGGCAGCGCCAGACACTACCAGATCTTCGGAAACATTGGGAAAATCCCCGGAGTTAAGCGCTTGTTTGGCCACAGTAATATAGCCAGTAGCATTTACAAAAGCCGCAAACTGTACATTGGCAACCTCATGCATCCATATAAAAATCAGATACAGATACTTTATGTACCGGTGCAGCATTATGATTTTTAGGGTCATCAGATCCTATGGAAAAGAGCCCCTTTGACCAGCACCATTTTAGCCATGTCGGTACTGGCATCTGTAATCCGCCCTACATCAAACCTTCGTGTCAACAATGCTTTTCTACCTGACGGCTTTTTGCAGAACAGGTGATTGTCCTCATCCTCTCTCCGGAGTTTGCAGGAGAAAAGGAGAAGAAACACTGCCACCAAACCAGCAGAATTAAAAATAGCTTTCCCATATTTACCATAAGATATCTTAAACCTCTTAATGGTAATCTATAATTACCTTGTTCAATTTTCCGCTAAAAGTAAACGGCGCTGCATACTTATCGGAAACCGGCGAATTTCTATCGGCGCCTACATCTATTCCATCCTTATATATACCGATAAGCCCCTCTTCAAAAGTTATGTTTCGTTCCGCCACTTTTGTGTCGTTAATATAAAGCACTTCCGTACCGGCTGGTGTTCCTTTACGGGCATTTTGAGGTTTCTCAAAATTAAATTGAAACTTCAGCTTAACCTTCCCTAAAGGCACATTAATATCAGATTCAAGATGCTTTACTATACCACCTGTATTATGCGCAGCATAAAATTTGTTATCTTTTACGAAAAGGCTTAGCCCGTCAAACTCAGAGCCCGTTGAAAATAACACACCCTGATCATTTGCAGACCTCAGGTCAATATCTGCTGTGATCGAGAATGCCTCGTTTTGAAACTGGGGACCTGTTAACGTTAAAAACTGTTCGATACCCGGATATAAAACAATTCGCTTCTCTTCTCCCCAGGGGCTGCGTTTACGGCCACCGATCAGGCTTCCAAAAGAAGAAGCGAACAACCTGTCATGCAAAGGATATACGTTATACTTTTTTGCTTCCCCATCAAAAACTGCCTGTAATTCTTTCAATTTTGCAGGAAACTTTTTAGCTAAATCAATACGCTCATTAAAATCTTCATTCAGATTGTATAATTCCCATACATCATCGTTAAAAGATGTTCCCGGCTTATGAAAAACAGAAGCTTTCCAACCATCTTTAACAATAGCTCTTTTACCAAACAATTCATAGTATTGAATGGTATGCCTGTTGGCTGCATTTGCCTCGTTTAAAGAATAAGCTAAGCTGGTGCCTTCAATTGGCGCCTGCTTTACGCCTTTAATTACTTCCGGAACCTGTGCATTTACTATTTCGTAAAGAGTAGGTGCTATATCAATTACATGACCATACTGGTTGCGAATACCGCCTTTCTCCAAATTACCATTCGGATAATGAACAATCAATGGCTGATGTGTTCCCCCTTCACTATTGGGGTCCGCTTTCCATAGCCTGAATGGCGTATTAGTAGCCTGGGTCCATCCTGCAGGAGCATCTGAAAAAGAATGCGCTGTTCCCATCTTATCAATATTTTTATATAGTTCCTCAATTTGTTCTTCTTCATTCAAAGAGCTAATATATCCATTGAAACTGCCGTTTTGCGGTCCATGACTTGACCCATTATCACCAATTATAGCAAGTACCAGTGTATTTTTATCCTGTCCGATTTCTTTTAGATAATTGAGTATTCTTCCAAATTCATAATCAGCATGAGTGAGGAAGCCGGCATACACTTCCATAAATCTTGCATATACTTTTTTTTGTTTTGGCGTAAGGCTTTCCCAGGCTTTAACTGTAGGATCCCTATCAGGCAATACAGCGCTGGCAGGTATAACCCCTAACTTTTTTTGCCTGGCAAAAACTTCCTCCCTGTACCAGTCCCAGCCTTTATCAAACTTTCCTTTATATAAATCACTCCATTCTTTGTCTACCTGGTGAGGAGAATGAATGGCGCCTGTTGCAAAATACAGGAAGAATGGCTTTTCAGGCGCTATAGATTTTTGATTAGCGATATAGTTGATTGCTTTATTTGCTAATAATGTAGTGAGGTGCGTTTTATTAGGTTCTACATCTATAGCTCTGGTATCTTCATACAGGTTAGGATGATACTGATCTGTATGTCCTAACTGAAAACCGTAAAAGTGATCGAAGCCTCTGCCTACAGCCCATCTATCATAAGGCCCTATGGCCGTTATTTCATCAATCGGTGCCACATGGTATTTGCCTACAGCAAAATTGCTATAATTATTTTCGCGTAATACCTCGGCTATTGTAGCCTTATTAGCCGGCATCCTGGCATCATAGCCCGGGAAACCTAATGATGAGTAGTTTAATGTGCCCATATGAACAGAATGATGGTTTCGCCCGGTTAACAGCGCTGCTCTGGTAGGAGAACAAACTCCTGTTGAATGAAAATTGGTATAGCGTAATCCATTGTTTGCAAGGCTATCCAACACAGGAGTCTCCATTAGGCCGCCAAAAGCACTGGATGTACCATAGCCCGCATCATCTATCAAAAAGACAATTATGTTGGGCGCTCCCTTAGGAGCTTTTTTCTTTTCGGGAAAATATTCTTTGGACTCTGCCAGTGTTTTTCCTATAACGCCTTTAAATGCTTCAGCATCGTTATTGGACTGCGCAATTGCTGCCATTGCATTAAACAGGATGACAGCAAACAGTACAAGCGGTATCATCTTTTTCATTTCAATATTTATTTAGGATGTTTAAAATTTTATTCCCACCCGGGGTTCTGCTTTAATTTGGGATTCCTGTCAATTTCGCTTTGTGGTATAGGATAGAGATAATGTCTCGCCTTTACGTTGGTCTTACCCACCAGGTTCAGGCATTTTAATAATATTCCCTTTCCTTCGGGGCCAACGCCTGTAGTTTCTGCACCGGTTTCTCTTATCAAATCAAAATACCGGTGGTACTCTGCTATCAGTTCTAACCTTCGCTCGAGGTAAACAGAATCCCGGAACTGGTCTTTGGTTAAGCCTGCCGGAAGATTGCCAATACCCGCTCTTTGACGAACACGGTTTATTGCAACATACGCCTTTTGAGTAGGCCCGTTAAGCTCATTTTCTGCTTCGGCATGTATCAACAATATTTCGGCAAAACGAAGGATGTTTGCATTAGCATCAGAATTACCGGTAGCAGAATAATTGGGATCCCAACTTTTATTAACGTAAGGGACCGAGTCCCCAGGCGCATTAAGCGTAAAATATTTTTGCCCGTTGGTTGGACTTACATAATAAGTAACAAACGAAACTCTTTTTCTTTTATCTCTTTCCGAGTATACCTTATACAAGGTAAAAAAGTTGTCGTTGCCGTTCTTGTAAGTAGTAAGTTGTGTTCCATACGAACCTCTTAACCCCGGAACACCAGCCCTTATATCGGTTGGTGTAACTAAATGCCCCGTACTTATTGAACTTCCCTTTATCTGGGCTGAAAAAATATGTTCTTTCCCGTTCTTATATGCCGGTAAAAAAACATGCGTGTAGTCCTCAAATAAATCATAGCCAAAAGGGCCATTAATAACCGCTTCTGCATATTTAATGGCATTAGACCAATCTCTCCTGGTAAGATAAACCTTCGAAAGCAGCGCCACAGACGATCCCTGAGTTGGACGTCCTGCTTCGCCGGCAGTTCCATTGGTAAAGTAGTTGCCCGCAGCTTCCAGATCTTTAATAATTTGCGCGTACACTTCATCAACAGGGGTTCTGGGAACTTTAAGCTCCTGTACGGAAAGCATAGTTTGGTCGGTCAACAAAAGTGGAACTGCTCCATAAAAACGAACCAGATTAAAATAGTAAAAGGCTCTTAAAAAAGAAGCTTCTCCTAACAGCCGGTTTTTCAAACCTGCATCCATTTCAATACCGGGGATTTTTTCCAAAGCCACATTTGCCCTGTTAATGCCTTCGTAGTGTTGTGTCCATATTTGTAGTACGCGCAGGTTGGTTGATGCATGAGTTAAATTAGCAAGCGCCCTTACTTCTGCATTGGGAGAACCCGGGCCGGCATCCAGATCATCTGTCATATAATCCATACCCGTATTCAGTAACCTGTTATAAATAGGTTGCGCACCTGTGGTGTTATCTACCATTGGATAGTAAATGGAATTTACTGCGGAAACAGCATCACCGGCAGTTTTGTAAAACTGGTCCGGAGAAATAAAAGATCGCGGCACTTCATCCAACTTAACACAGGATGAAAAAGCAGTTATAAGAACTAAAATCTTTGTATATATTAATTTCATGATCGTTTAAAATTTAATATTTAGGCCTGCTACAAATGATTGGGCATTGGGATATGCCGACCTGTCAATGCCTGTACTAAGTGAATTTTGTTCATTCGTATTTACTTCGGGGTCGTAACCGGTATATTTTGTCCATGTAGTAAGGTTATTAGCCTGAACGAAAACTCTTGTTGATTTAAATCTTATTTTAGACAAAACGCTTTGAGGGATACTATAGCCCAACGTTATGTTCTTTACACGCAGGAAAGAGGCATCTTCTAAAAACCTGTCAGAAATAGTTACAGAAGGGTTTTCGATAGCTTTATGCATGTTCGTGATAGTATTTATGGGAGTCCATCTGTCCAGCAATGTTGCAACAGCCCCGGTATAACCTGTTCCTAACTCCAGGTTAGCCCGGGTCCAGTTAAATACCCTGTTTCCATACGAAGCGTTTAAGAATATGGAAAGATCAAAGCCTTTGTAGCTGAAGGTGTTCAGAAGGCTTGCAAGAAATTTGGGCTGCGAGCTTCCTGCAATCACCCTGTCATAGTCTGCCGTTATGTTGCCATCATCATTTTGATCTTTATACTTTTGTAAGCCTGTTTCGGGGTTAACCCCATCTGCCTGGTACATATAAAAAGCACCCACAGACTCTCCTACCTTGATAATTTGTGTGGGCAATAACGTTGGCGCTCCGGGATCGGTTATAAAAAAGTAGTCGGCATCACCACCAAGGCTCAAAATCTTATTCCTGTTTAATGAAAAAAGAATGTTTGACGCCCACTTAAAGGCACCATTTGTATTTATGGTTCTGGCATTTATCTCAAGCCCTTTGTTCCTGACAATTCCCAGGTTTTGAAAAGCGCTTACAAGGCTGGACGAGTAAGGCACAGGTACTTCTAACAATAGGTCGGAAGTTCTTTTATAGTATAAGTCTGTAGTTAACTGGATCCTGCCGGAAAAAAATTCAACATCAATACCCAGGTTATATTGGGACGTTTTTTCCCAGGTAAGATCGGGGTTGGCGAAACTGCTTGTAGCCAATCCATTCACTACAGTATTTGCAAAAGAATACTGATAATTGGATAATCTTGCTAATGAACGATACGCTTCTATTTCCTGGTTCCCGGTTACTCCTGCACTAGCCCTCAGCTTAAGGGCGCTGATTGAATTTATATCCTCAAAGAATTTTTCGTTACCTATATTCCAGGCAAATGCGGCAGACGGGAATGTGCCCCACTTATTATTTTTTCCAAACCTGGATGATCCGTCGGCCCTGGCTGTAAGCGTAAGCAGGTACCTGTTATCATATCCATAATTTGCCCTTGCCAGGTACGATTTCAACGCCCATTCTATCTTATTGGAAGCCGGGGCTAAAAATACGGATGCTGCGCCAAGGTTATTGTATGTATATGCATCTGTCACAAAATTGGAAGCATTTGCAGCAAAGATTTCTGTTGCCGACTTTTGCTGGGTATTACCCACCAGCACTTCAAGGTTATGAGCCCTATTAAAGGTTGTTTTATAATTTAATGTGTTCTCATTGATCCAGTTTATAGTAGATAAAGAGCCGACAGAAGCCCTGCCTCCTACTGCGCTTTCATACAACTCGGATGGCAGATAATAATTTTGCTTATTATTAATAATATCCGTTCCAAAGGAAGACCTTATTGTAAGACCCTTAAACAACGAATACTCAGCAAAAGTATTTGTCAGCAACCTACCTGTGTTTGTTGAATTTGTTTGAAGCGTTAATGTTGCAATAGGATTTGATATTGTAGAGCCGAATGCACTGCTTTCTGTAAAATTTCCTTCGCCATCCCTCACAGGCACAACGGGCACCATTGCCAGTGTGTTATAAACAATATTGCCAGGTGCTAATACTGCTTTGGTATATCCATAACTCACATTTGCTCCTACTTTAAATTTTTCGCTCAAATTATAATCAGTATTCAACCTCAAAGAATATCTTTCAAATCCTGTATTGATAATAATACCATCCTGATTCAGATAACTGCCGGACAATAATATTCTTGAGCGTTCGTTCCCTGCAGATAACGAAACACTATGGTTTTGAATAGAGGCCTTTCTAAAAACCGCCGCCTGCCAGTCAGTTCCTACTCCTAAGCTATCCAATTGTGCCCTTGTGTATAGTGGCGACTTACCGGCACCCTGCAATGCATCGTTCTTAAGTTCGCCCCATTGCCGGCCATTTAGCATATCAATAGTTTTAGATACCTGCTGCACGCCATAGGAGCCGTTATACTCAATTTGGTATCCCCCACGTGATCCATTTTTGGTAGTAATAATCACTACACCATTAGCCCCACGCGAGCCATAAATAGCCGTTGCTGAAGCGTCCTTTAAAACATCAATTGACTCTATATCCGATGGATTGATCAACGCAAGCGGATTTATTGATGTACCATTACTTACACCAGCATTAACGGTTTCATCGCTGTTGTAAACAGGAAGACCGTCAATTACATACAACGGCTCATTACCTGCGTTTATAGAAGTTCCTCCTCTGATCCTTATAGAAACACTTGCCCCGGGTTGCCCGTTTGCCTGGGTTACCTGAACTCCTGTTACAGATCCCTGCAACAGTCGTTCCGGAGACGACGTTAATTGCTCTTTAAGGGTAGAAGGTACTGAAGCCAGGGAACCTGTAAAATCCTTTCTCTTCTGCGTTCCATATCCCACCACAACCACATCATCTAAGTTACTTCCTGTAGGCTTTAATCTAACTGCTACCGGGGAGCCATTGGCTACTACTACCTGCTTTTCATATCCAACAAAAGTTATAATAATATTGTAGGGAAACTTTTGCCCCGTACGCAGTATAAACTGCCCTTTGGCATTGGTGGTGGTTTGGTTGGTAACACCTTCAATAATAATATTGGCTCCTTCTAAAGGAAGGCCGGTGGTTTCGTCCGTGACCGTGCCTTCCAAAACTGAATTAATGGTTGCCGGATTTTGAGCATATAACACGCCATGAAGCAGAGATACGAATAAACACAGCAGTCCTGTATTTAGTATTTTATTAGTTTTTATAAACATTTCAGTAATATTTTGTGGCCACCCTATTACAGAAAGGACATAGCTTCCCCATAAGCGACTCACGTCAGTTGTCAGTTAGAAAATAATAACCGATGTAGAAAAAAACACTCCTTTCCCACACCGCATAATCAACCAATGATTATTACAGGCAGGTAATAAAGATGCCTTTTGCTAACATCAAAAGATCAAGATCCGATATATAATAAGATGTAAAACAGGTTGTTTACCTATTACAGATGCAACAACAGTGCGAGATGGAATTTCCGGAAACCGGCAATTCAAATGCAATTTCCACCTGGTGCTTAACAGCACATTCCTGCAATAAAATTGCAGCGTGTCTTAAACGTTTCATGTTGATTTTATAGTTAAAATTGACACTGCCGGTGGTTGACAGAATTAGTCTACTTATTTAGTAGACAAAAATAGTGCATTTATTTTTCCCGTCAAAAAATCTGTACCTATTTTGTATTCTTTTTTTCGGAAGAAAATTGAATCTTAAAGCAAAGACAAAGAACCAAAATATTAAATCTAAAAAACTGAACACATAACCGTGTTAGCCAGCTTCCCTCCGGACAGGACACACATGAATATTTTTTGGACTTTTGCTTAAGTAGCAAGCGTTTCCCTGAAAGTGTAAAACCCAGACTGGTATTAAACTTCAGGAAAGTTCAAGGGTTACAAAATGAGCTTTTTCTCAGGAAAATGATAATTTTCTCAATTAATTTTTGAATACGCAATCCTCAGCGACCCCGCATTTTCAGGAAAACCTATTCAAACCTGTTAAGCACTTCAACAACCCTGTAAATGTCCTGGGGAGAATGAGCGTAGGAGCAGGGCAGACTTAGAGTGGTCTTATGAATTTCTTCGGAAACAGGAAAACGTTGCCCCTTTAACACAGATCTCAATGCCTTTTGATAATGTGGCGGCTCGGGATAATGAATTTCTGTGCCGATGCCATTTGCTGCAAGAAAATCTTTTAACCGGTCCCTTTCCTTATGCCTGATATTAAATATGTGATACACATTAAAATAGTCTTCGTGCCTATAGGGTAATATATACCGGGAATCCAGGTTTTCAAAATAAATATCAGCCAGCTTTCGCTTATGCTCATTAATATCATTCAGATAATTAAGCTTGATATTCAGGAAAGCAGCCTGAATTTCATCGAGCCTTGAGTTATATCCAACTACTTCATTATAATATTTTACACCAGAACCATAGTTACGGAGCTTTTTCAGCTGCTCTGCATGACCGGGTGTTTTACATAGAATGGCACCTGCATCTCCCAGGGCGCCCAGATTTTTTGTAGGGTAAAAGCTAAAGGCGCCATATTGCCCGAAAGTACCTGCTAACTGACCTTTATACCGTGCTCCATGAGCCTGTGCACAATCTTCAATTACTAAAAGATCATATTTTTCCGACAGAGTGAGTAATGGGTTCATTTCACAACATTGCCCGTATAAATGCACTATCATTAAAGCAACCGTCTTCTTTGTAATATATTTTTCAACAATTTTTGAATCTATATTATACGTGAGTATATCCGGCTCCACCAGTACAGGAACTAATCCGCAATGAACAATAGAAAGTATGGTAGCGATATAGGTATTTGAGGGAACCAGCACCTCGCTGCCAGCAGGAAAATTATGATTTTTAAGCGGCAATATGAGTGCATCAAGTCCACTGGCAACACCTACAGCAAACGGAATATTATGCCAGGATGCAAAAGCATTTTCGAAGATTTGTACTTCCTGCCCTAAAATGTACCAGCCCCTGGAAATAAATTCATTGAATTTTATTCTGAAACTATCTTCAAAGCTTTGATTAAGAACTTTTAGGTTCTCGTAAGGTATCGTTATTGTAGGGCTCATAAATATAATCTGATGGATCAAAAGCAGTAGAGGCCAGCACAAGCAGGATCGCGTCAGGAGTAAAATCGTGCATCACATGCCAATCTTCCGGCTCCAGTATCAGGCATTTTTCGGGATCATTCAATTCAAAAACTTCCCTGGTGTTACCATTGTGGTTTGTAATGATACAACTCCCCTGAATACAAATGGCAGCCTGCCGGGTAGTATGATGCCTGTGTCCGCCTCTATCGGAGCTGTCAACACCATAAATGTAGAAAAGCCTTTTTATATCAAAAGGCACCACAGAATCCAGAACCGTTAATATTCCGCGCGAATCCTTAAATGTTTTTATTTGTAATAGTTTAGCCATGCTTGATCATATTGTCAATAACATCTAAAATTCGCGTATCAGCATTACAATCAAATTTTCTCCCAAACAGCATTGGAGTTGATTGCAGCTTTTCTGCATCTTCTATACCCAGTATTTTAGGATGGCTGCCACCTCCTGACCAATCAATATACCTGTAGTTGTTATTAATAATTTTGTTCCGATATTCAGAATTGAGCAACACTGTCTGAAATGCAAACTCGTCCGATCCCCAGGTGTATTTAAAATAAGTATTCAGCTTCTTATCGGTCATTATTTTATCAGTAACATACATGGCGCATTCAGGGCTTAACATCCAAAACATGGAATTCCCATACGGATGATAGTTATAGGGCAAAGACCTGCAAGGCAATATACTGTTTATCAATTTTTCCAGTTTATACATTCCGCGAAAGCGAAAATTTACCAATGAATATTTTTTCACCCTCTTTAATCCTTCCGGCCACTCATGTACATAGTCTTTATAGGAAAGAAACTCTTTTCCTATATTTTTCTTAAAAAACTCAAAAATAAAATTCGCTGATTTAAGCGGATAATCCTGGCCACTTAAAAAATTAATATACTGATACTTCTTACCTGTACTGCAAATTTCCCGGATACATTTAAAAGTTGCCAAAATGGTATTATATCCTGCCCATCTTACATCTTCCCGATTTTTAATAAGAAAAACATTAGGTAAACCTGCCAGATATAAATAAGGTCTGATATCTTTCTTTTTATCCACATGAATAAAAAAATCAAACCCCGGATGGCTCAGATTTCTAATCAATCGTTCCGTCAAATGAGGGAGCGTGTATGTCATTATAAGGTGAGCAATATTCATGCAAGAACAAAAAGGAGCAAATGCTTCAATTAAATTTTGAAATATTATTTCTTCTTCGCTGCTTTAGGAGCAATCATAGCCAGCATCCGGCGGCCTTCGAGCTTTGGCATATTTTCTAATGAACCAAATTCTGCCAGCCTTTCAGCAAATTTTAAAAGCAACAGCTGCCCCCTGTCCTGAAACTGTATGGCACGGCCTTTAAACTGGACATAGGCTTTTACTTTATTTCCTTCTTTCAAAAAGCCTTCGGCATGTTTGGCTTTAAAATCAAAGTCATGATCATCTGTATTAGGCGTAAAGCGGATCTCTTTGATCTCGGTAGCTTTACTTTTCGCCTTCATCTCTTTTTCCTTCTTCTTCTTATCGTAAAGAAATTTATTATAATCAACAATCTTACACACGGGAGGGTCTGCAGTGGGAGAAATTTCCACCAGGTCCAGCTCCTGCTGCTGGGCGATCTTTAAAGCTTCCTGCGTAGCATATACGCCCACTTCTACATTATCGCCCACAAGTCTTACCTGTGGTACCCTGATGTGATGATTAATCCGGTGTTCAGCTTCTTTTTGTGGTAAGCGCCCTCTAAAGTTTCCTTTTGGTTTGTTGCCTCCCGGCCTGTAAGGGCCACCCGCCCCAGGCGGACGGTTAAAAGTAGGTTTTTGTGGTACTGCCATCTAAAAATAATTCGTTATGCTTCTTCCCGCACAGAAGCACTATTGGTTTCTTTTTATAATGCCATACGGGGAGGGCATGTTAAAAAATTTTCACAAAGATGGGGATTAAACTCAGTATTTCAATTTTATTTTTAACAGATTTCTTCAAGCACCTTTTTCGTAACCCGGCTGCTGCACTGATCAAAACACCTGTCAGCCTGTAAAAATAGCCCGAACCCGGACAGTCCGGCTATTCATATTCCAGGGAACTATATTTTAATGCTTTTCTATTTTAACTTTTTTACGATAACTGATCTTTGTTATGAGAACATACAATACAGGAACTACAAATATAGCGAGTGAGGTAGCAGCCAGCATTCCGCCAAAAACTGTCCAGCCGATAGTATTACGGCTTACCGATGCAGCTCCCGTAGCCATCATTAATGGCACCACTCCTAATATAAACGCGAGCGATGTCATGATAATCGGCCGTAAACGCAGCCGTACCGCTTTTAATGTAGCAGGTATAATATCAGTGCCGCTGTCTACCCTTTCTTTGGCAAATTCCACAATCAAAATGGCATTTTTTGCAGCCAGGCCTATTAATGTGATCAATCCAATCTGAGCATATACATTATTAGATAGCTTGGGTAAAAGAATTAATGTAAGAATAGAGCCAAACGCCCCGATCGGCACGGCCAATAATACGGAGAAGGGTATGCTCCAGCTTTCATACAGGGCTGCCAGGAACAGGAACACAAATATAATAGAAATGGCAAAAATGGTGGTTTGCTGCCCTCCCGCAGCAATTTCCTCACGGCTCATTCCCGAAAACTCAAAACCGTAACCCGCAGGCAGGGTTTTAGCCACTTCTCTCAATGCTTCAATGGCCTGGCCACTGCTATAACCGTCTTTAGGCGTACCATTTATTTCCACAGACCGGTACCCGTTGTAATGCGAGATCACCGCAGGAGCTTCGATCACTTTGGTAGTGATCAAATTGCTCAAGGGCACCATACCCCCCAGGCTGTTACGTACATAAAAACCACTCAGGCTTTCCAGGGAACCTCTGTAAACACTTTCCGCCTGCGTCATTACACGGAAATTGCGTCCGTAAAGATTAAAATCATTTACATAGCTGCTGCCTAAAAAGTTAGAAAGTGTTGTATAGGCCTCAGCTACATTCACACCCATTTTCTTGGCCTGCTCTTTATTTACATCTACCTGGTAACTGGGCGTGCGCGCATTGAAAAAGGTATAAGCCCTGCCAATAGCAGGTTGTGCATTTAGCTGCTGCAGGAATTTATTTGCCACTGCTTCAAACTGCTTAATATTATCGGTAGTTCCTTTTTGCTGTAACTGGAAAGAGAAACCGGCCGTAGCGCCGAGCCCCGGAATGGCAGGGGGCGCAATAGGGAGTACCCTCGCCTCTCTTATATCGCTGGTTGCGCCCATAATTTTACCGATCACAGCCTGCACATCCTTTCCTTTCCCTTTTCTTTCGGCCCAGGGTTTCAGACGTACAAACATAGTACCTACATTCGACTTGGTACTAAAGCTGATGATATTTAAGCCGGCAATACCACCCACAGTTTCTACTTCGGGAATTTTTTGTACCCTTCCCATGATGTCCTTCATCATAGCGATATTGCGGGTGGTGCTGGTAGCCTCTGGCATTTCGTAAGTTACAAACATTCTACCTTCATCTTCAGTTGGTATAAAGCCGGTAGGTTTAACTTTAAATAAAAATACCAGCCCTATCACCAGCACAATCATCATCACCAGCACATAAGGTGTGCGGCGGATCCAGGTTCCTACAGCCCTGGTATATCCCCTGGATACTTTATTAAACCACCTGTTAAAGCGATAAAAGAACCGCTCCAGCCAGTTCATTTTTTCAGGATTGGTTTTGGCCGGTTTTAACATCAGCATACATAAAGCAGGTGTAAGCGATAAGGCTACAAATGCAGACAATAACACCGAAATAGCTATAGTGATAGCGAATTGCTGGTATAACCGCCCTACAATACCGGGAATAAATCCTACCGGCACAAACACTGCCGCCAGTATCAATGCAATGGCAATTACCGGCGCTGATATTTCTTTCATGGCCTTAATCGTAGCAGCTTTTGGCGTCATCCCGTGGTCTATATGATGCTGGATGGCCTCAACCACCACAATAGCATCGTCTACCACAATTCCAATAGCCAATACAAAAGCGAATAAGGTCAACGTGTTGACCGTAAAACCCAACAGGTTAAAAAAGATAAAAGTTCCTATTAGCGATACCGGAATAGCCAATACCGGTATTAAAGTTGCCCTCCAGCTTTGCAGGAATAAGAAAACTACCAGTACTACCAGTATAAGCGCTTCTACCAGTGTATGCAAAACTTCGTTGATAGATACTTTTACTACCGTTGCAGATTCGTTAGGAATAGAGAAGTCAATATCTTTTGGAAATGCGGGGCGCATTTGTTCCAGCGTTTTCATGATGCCTTCATAAGTACTCAGGGTATTAGCGCCCGGCGCCTGGTATATCAACAAGAATGCTGAAGGACTGCCGTTCACAAAAGCATTGCCACTGTAATCAAACTTACCCAGCTCTACTTTAGCCACGTCTTTCAGGTACACCAGGCTGCCATCGGCCGGCCTGGTACGTACTACTATGTTCTCAAACTGCGCAGGGGTATTGATACGGCTGTTGGTTAGCACACTGTATTCAAATGTTTGCTGGTCCTGCTGCGGGTTGCCCCCTACGGTTCCTGCAGCTACCTGCAGGTTCTGCTCCTGCAAAGCGGCGTTTACTTCCGCGGGTGTAATACCAAGGGCAGCCATCTTTTCGGGGTTAAGCCATACCCTCATACTAAAGTCATCAGCGCGGGAAAAGATATCGCCTACACCTTTTACACGCAACAGGGCATCTTTTACATAAAGATTTACATAATTGCCTATAAAAGTAGCATCGTGTGAACCTTTAGGAGAATAAAACGCCAGCACCATCATAATGCTTGGATTACGCTTACGAACCGTAAGACCCAGCCTTTTCAGGGCATCCGGCAAGGTAGGCTCCGCCACACTGGTACGGTTTTGCACATCAAGGGTAGCAATATTAATATCGGTACCTACTTCAAAGTTTACGGTGATGCTGCTTTGCCCGCTGCTGGTACTATTGCTCGTCATGTAGGTCATGCCGGGCGTACCGTTGATCTGGGTTTCAATAGCAGTTGTAGTAGTTTGCTCTACCGTTTGCGCATCGGCGCCGGTATAGTTGCCTGATACAGAAACAGTGGGCGGAGAAATATCCGGATACTGGGCCACAGGCAGGTTGATCAAACTAATAACACCTACCAATACAATAACAATTGAAATAACGATTGCTGTTACCGGCCTTTTTATAAATACGTCTGCGATCATGAAGTGTATTTTAGATGACAGCTGGCAGTTAACAAATAACGGTTCCCGTCATATACATGGTACCTGCAATACCAGCTGCTTATTTTTTGTATCAGAGAATGATTGAGCATTGCCAGTTCTCCATACTCTATCAACTTATTTCTTAACATTTGATGTGTCGGCGGTAACAACAGCCCCTTCCCTAAGATTCTGCACTCCTTCTACGACGATGGTTTCACCAGGCTGCAGCCCTTCCCTGATTAAAACATTGGAACCTATTTGCGTGCTTAAAGAAACCCTGCGCTGGGAAACCTTGCTGCTATCGCCCACCACGTATACAAAGAATTCACCCAACTGCTCGGTAACGGCTTTATAAGGGATCATTGTAGAACGGGAAGATGCGGCATTCAACACCCTTACCGTTCCGCTCATCCCGGCTTTAAGCAGGTGATTATTATTAGGAAAAACCAGCCTTACCTTAATAGCGCCTGTTTGAGGATCAACCGCCCTGTCGATGATCTGAATTTTACCATACTGAGGATATACTTCTTCGCCAAAGGCCAGCGAAAAAGTGGAGTCAATCATATTCCGGCTGTTCTGTAGCTTAGAGAACCTGTAAATCTCTTTTTGATCTACTACAAAATCTGCCGCCATCGGGTTATCGGTAGATACCGTATTTAATATAGTTTGACCGGCAACAACCGAAGTTCCCAGGCGCACCTGTGAAATACCAATAGTTCCGCTAAAAGGTGCATATATAGTTGCAAAACTCACATTAGCCCGTACTGCATTGGCCTGGGCTTTGGCAGCAGCCAGCTGCTTTTGTGCCGCAGCTAGTGCAGCATCTGCATAATCCACCTGCTGCCTGGCTATCGCATCCTGCTTATCCAAAGCATGATAACGCTCGGCATCTTTCTGGGCCTTGATTACATTGGTTTCCTGCACCGCTACCTGTGCCAGGGCCGCCTGGTAATTGGCCTGGTAGGTTTGCTGGTCAATAGTGTATAGTTTCTGGCCTTTAGCTACTTTATCCCCGTCCTTGAAATGGATGCCGGTAATATAACCCGTAACCTGCGGCCTGATCTCAGACTGATTCAGCGGCACCAGTGTGGCCGGGTACTCATCATAATAAGTGGCATTACCGCTTTCGGACACCTTCACTACTTTAACCGGAATGGCCATATTGAGTGCGGCCGCGGGGGCCTGCTCCTTGCTTTTACAGGCGAATAGTGACAATAATAAAAGTGAGCATATTGAAAACCTTGTAGTGATCATCTGTATATATTTTCGTTTGCTTTATTATTTTACGTAAATGGTTCCTTCTGCTTTTTGCACATCTATCTTACTGCTGAGCAGGCCGTACACTGCATTGAAATAATTGATCTGTGCAGCCTGAAGATCTGTTTGCGCCGTAATTAGTTCCAGATAAGTTTTTATACCCTCCCGGTATTGCAGTTCGATAATGCGGTGTACTTCGGCGGCCAGCTCCATATTTTCTTTTAACGCCCGGTAATTAGCCATACTGGCCCGGTACCGGGACATAGCGGTCTTATACTCGCTGCCTGCCTGGTTTACAAAATTGGTCAGCTCAAGCCTGGTCTGGTCCACCTGCCTTTCTGCAATCACAACGTTATTTTTACGCTTGCCGCCCTGGAAAATAGGAAAGCCCAATGTTAGCACCGCATAGGAATTCGGAAAGCTCTGATTATAAAGCTTTGCAAAATTATCATTCAAAAAGTTTCGTATATAAGCGCCGTTAGCGGAAACAGTAGGTAAATAGCTCCATTTATTATAACGCACATTGGCTTCCTGCAGCCGGAGCTGAGCCTGCAGTTGCTGATATTCTACCCTTTTGGTATAGCTGGCAGGCTGTAAGGTATCCAGGTAAATTTCCTGTTCCAGCATAGCACTGTCGTATTGCAGGGATAATTCTTTTTCTTCCGGATAGTTGATCAGGAACTTTAAATTAGCGATCTTGGCATTCAGCGCCTCTTCAATTTCTTTCTTGGAAGCCATGACATTGTTCAGGGCTATCGTAGCACGCTGATAGTCGGTTTTATCAGCAACACCGGCATCGTAACGGGCACGGGCATCTTTCAGGCCACGCGAGAGCATTATAATATTGGCTTCGGTTATTTTTCTCTGTTGCTCTGTGGCTAATAAATCATAAAAATTTTTAGAAACATTCGCTACCAGGTTGATCTTTGCATTTTCTGTTTGAGTGGCTGCCACAAGCCTTACGTCCTGTTGTGTCCGGCTGGCCAGCAGGGCATCGCGATTGAAAATATTTTGTGTTGCGGTAAGCTGAAGAGCAGAAGTATTGAACACACCAAAGCGCACCTGGTTTCCTCCAATAATATTCACCGGCAATTCAAAATTCCGTTGATAATTATAATTAAAATTAAGCTGCGGGTACCAGTCGGCCAGTCTGTTTTTTATTTGCAGATCGGTAATATCCTGATTGATCTCCGCCTGTTTTACGCCGGGCTGGTTAGCCAGCGCATAATCAATAATGCCCGGTAATGTAGCGTTATACAATGATAACGTATCGCTGGTTTGCGCATATACCACCGTTGTATAGAACAAAGAACCTATAATACTAACGACAGTTAGCATGAATTTATACCTTAATTTTTTCAAAAAGAAAGCCATAGAACAAAATTTACCTGATAGATCAGCAACATTGGTCCACATTCAAAATATTCAAACAAAAACAATAAAGATGTTAGTTTGTTTAAACAAATCTATTCATTGAAATTTCAGAAGGTGGGCATTTTTTTAGATAAGTAATGCCATTTTTGACGATGTTTTAAAGAAAAGATTGCGGGTGTGTATAAGTTTTAACCGCGAAAGCGGAAATGAAAAGCCTTTAGCCCTGAAACAAGAAGCCGGACTAAAGGCTGAAAGCAGAAAGCCGAAAACTGAACAGCATTAGCTATTTAGCTTCCAGCCTTCTGCATGAAGCTCAAGGCTTTTAGCCTTCATGAGCGTTGTCTGCTTTTTCTTCAATCTCTTTTAATACTTCGTCCATAAACTCATCCACAAGCTTAGTACCTGCATCGCCTTTGCCCTGCCTGCGTATGGATACTTTGTTTTCATTCATCTCTTTTTCGCCTACCACCAGCATATAAGGTATTTTCATTAACTCCGTATCACGTATTTTTTTTCCGATTTTTTCGTTCCTGTCATCTACCTCTATTCTTACACCGGCACGCTTCAGTTTTTTCTGAACTTCGCGGGCGTAAGGCAAAAACTTGTCGCTGATGGGTAACACTTTAACCTGTACAGGTGCCAACCATACCGGGAACTTACCGGCATAGTGTTCTAACAGGAAGCCGATGAAACGCTCATGAGTACCCAATGGCGCACGGTGAATGATCAAAGGTACTTCAGGTTCATTATTTTGATTGGTATAGCTTAATTTAAAACGACGCCCCTGTGCAAAATCTACCTGGTTGGTAGCCAGGGTAAATTCCCGGCCAATAGCACTCCAGATCTGTACATCTATCTTCGGGCCATAGAATGCCCCCTCTCCTTTCACTTCTACATAAGGGATATTGCTTTCAATTAATACATTACGTACAAGCTCTTCTGTTTCAAGCCAAAGTTCGGGCTCGTCAATATATTTCTGGCCCAGCTTCGCCGGATCGTGCAGGCTTAAACGCATGATGTACTTTTCAATCCCAAATATTTTGAAATATTTGAGGTACATTTCATTTACGGCACGAAATTCATCTGCAAACTGCTCCTTGGTGCAATAAATATGAGCATCATTCATATGCAGGCAGCGTACGCGCATCAATCCAAACAACTCGCCGCTTTGCTCATAACGATAGCAGGTTCCGTATTCGGCAATACGATAAGGCAGGTCGCGGTAGCTTTTGGGTTCGGCATCAAATATTTTATGGTGGTGTGGGCAGTTCATTGCTTTCAGGTAATATTTCTCCCCGTCCAGCTCCATTGCAGGGTACATACTATCGGCATAATATGGCAAATGCCCACTGGTAAGGTACATGCTTTCCTTGGCAATATGCGGCGTAACCACTCTCTTGTAGCCTGCATCCTGCTCGGTTTCTTTAGCCAGCTTTTCCAGTTCTTCTATAATAACGGTTCCATTAGGCAACCATAGCGCTAAACCCTGGCCCACCATGTCGTCCATAGTGAAAATGCCTAATTCTTTGCCCAGCTTACGGTGATCGCGTTTTTTAGCTTCTTCCAGCATGGCAAGGTATTCGTCTAATTCTTTCTGCGAAGGAAAAGTGATGCCATAAACACGTGTCAGCTGTTTGTTTTTCTCATCCCCTTTCCAGTAAGCGCCTGCCACGCTGGTAAGCTTTATGGCCTTAATAAGGCCTGTACCCGGGATATGCGGGCCCCGGCAGAGATCGGTAAAATTGCCCTGGGTATAAAAAGTAATCTCCCCATCGTTCAGGTTACTCAGCAGGTCCAGCTTATATTCATCACCTTTTTCTGTAAAATAGGCAACCGCTTCGGCCTTGGGCACCTCTTTTCTTATATAAGTGTTATTGGCTTTGGCCAGCTCGTTCATTCTCTTTTCCAGCGCAGCCAGGTCATCTTCGGACAGCTTTCTTTCGCCCAGGTCCATATCATAATAAAATCCACCCGAGTCCAATGCCGGGCCTACCCAGAACTTCACACCCGGAAAAGCTGCTTCTACTGCCTCCGCCATCAGGTGCGCCGAAGAGTGCCAGAATGTTTTCTTGCCATCCGTATCGTTCCACGTCAGTAAAAAAAGTTCCGTATCGTTGTTGATAGGGCGCGTAGCATCCCACACCTCGCCATTTACTTTAGCTGCAATAACCTTACGGGCCAGACCCTCGGAAATAGATTTCGCCACATCCAACGCTGTAACGCCAGCTTCAAACTCTTTTTTAGCACCATCCGGAAAAGTAATAGTAATCATACCAGGTAATTCTTTTAAAGATTGCAAAATTAACGAAGTAAGAGGAGAATGACAGGAAGTAAAAAAGATTAGCTATCAAAATTTTATCATACCAATCCGATAATAAGCTGTAGCAGGCTTACCTGACATTGATAACGGGTTTGGCATGATTTTGTTAACACATGCAATAAACCTTTTATTATGAAAAGAATATTGTACATAGCAGGATTTTTATTACTTCCCACTATTTCGGGCTTTGCCCAGCAAAAAGGATTCGCCATAAGCGATAAAGTAATGATCGGTCATAGCTGGACAGTAGGCAATCGTAGCAGCGATGATCTTAAATATGCATTTCACCCAACTGTACAATTCGGACGTACTGCCCTGTACAATTTTAGCGACAATGTGGGTATAGGCTTAGGAACTTTTTTCAGCACTGAAGGCGTTACCTTTAAAATTAATAATAATACGGGAGCCAGGAAAACAGAACAGCGTATGAACTATATACGCATCCCGCTGGGCGCCATGTTTACTTTTGGAGATCCTATAAGTAAGGTAAGGCCCCGCCTGGGTATTGGCGGATCTGTTGGATTTTTGGTGGGAGGCAAAACCTACCTGTTAGGAGATAATGATCTTTTCACAGGCGCAAAGACCATCAAAGCTATGAGCACCAAAGTAGATGCCGGGGCCACCGGATCGTTAGGATTAAGTGTAAGAGTGGCTGACGGCTTTTTAATTAACCATGATATCAATTATTACCACGGCCTGGTGGAAAATAAGTATGAAAGCAATTTGCCTTCCTTCACCCACCGGAACATAGGCTTAAGTATGGGCTTTACGCTTACCGGCGATGCAATGAAGAGCTGGAAAAACAAAATGAAAGGCCGTCATTATAAATAATCTGAAATACCTATTAAATAACTCATCCATGAAAACTTAAAAGCCGCTCCATATTCAATGAGCGGCTTTTATTATAAGATCAGCGGTACGGGTTCAAAGGCATTCATAGTGGATAAATTCTATACCTTTAAAAGAACCTTTCTGCCTATGAGGCAGGCTTACAACTGCGTTATTATACTCCTCATCATAGCGATCAATCGCTATTATACTTATCCTGCAGCAGCAAGACTCCTGAAATCAACGCTTACCAGCTTGCTTACGCCGGGCTCCTGCATGGTTACACCATAAATAACATCCACAGTACTCATGGTAGTTTTATTGTGCGTAACAATAATGAACTGGGAGTTATCGCTAAACTCGCGGATCATATTGGTGAACTTACCCACATTGGCATCATCCAAAGGCGCGTCTACCTCGTCCAGGATACAAAACGGTGCCGGCTTGATAAGGTATATCGCAAACAGCAAAGCGGTTGCTGTTAAGGTTCTCTCTCCCCCGCTTAGCTGTGTTAAAGAAGTAGGCCTTTTACCTTTAGGCCTTGCCATTACATCAATACCGGTCTCTGCAAGATTTTCAGGATTTTCAAGCACGAGGTCGCACTGGTCATCTTCTGTAAATAAAGATTTAAATACTTTCCTGAAGTTCTCCCGCACCTGGTTAAAAGTATCCAGGAATTTCTGGTTGGCAGTAGATTCTACTTCTTCGATTGTTTTTAATAAGCTTTCCTTGGCATTTACCAGATCGTTCTTTTGCTCTACGATGAACTCATAACGCTTCTTCATTTCTGTGAATGCCTCGATAGCAGTGGGGTTTACTTCTCCCAGGTTTTCCAAACGCTTTTTCAAGCGGTCTGCTTTTTCCTGCAGTTCCTCTGTAGTAGTTTCAGAAGTACGCTCTTCATCCAGTATATCTTCCAGCTGAATTTTGAACTCTACATTCAGGCGCTCTTTGGTTCCGGCCAGCTGCAGCTTTAGCTCATTCAGTTTGTCTTTTATAGCAGCCAGTAAGTGCTCTGCCTGCTCTTTTTCCTTCGCCTTGTGGCGCAATTCGCTTTCTTTTTCACTCAGCTGGTTACGCAGGTTATAGTAAGCCTGGTCTGCTTCGTCCAGTACTTTTTTATCTTCCTCACGTGCGTGCATCAATTGCAATAATTCTTCTTCCACTGCTACCAGCGCCGCTTCATTTTGCGCAATGTCTTCATTAGTGCCCGCCAGTTGCTGTGTGCTCTGCTCCACCTGCTTTTGCAGCTCTTCCAGCTGGTTGCTTTTAAACGTCAGCTCCTGCTTTAAAGCATTTATCTTGCTTTGCTGGCGCATTACATTCAGGTTAAACTCATTAAAATAGCCTAAAGATTCTTCATGGGCTCCCTGCGCCACTTTAAAGGCTTCTTCGGCCTCAGCTAACCGGTTAGCATTGAGCTGCAGCACTTCATTCAACTCCTGCAATTCCCTGCGCACCCCTTCCACAGCAGACTGGGTTTGCAGCAATTGCTCGTTCAGGTCTTCGAGCCTGTTACGGGCAACGCTTTGCTGGCCCTGTATATTTTCCAGTTTATTCTGCAAAGAGAACACCTGGTTGGAAAGCTCCTGGATGGCTTTCTCGGTTTCTTTGATCGCATTTTCCCTTAAATCCTCGTTAAAAGCAATCACTTCGTTATGTCTCGACTGTATCTGTGCCCGCAGGTTCTGCACTACCGTATCCTGTGCGGCGATATCTTCCTGCAGTTTTTCCAAATTCTTGGCACGTCCAATTTTTTTGCCTTCAATCAACCCTACACTTCCGCCGGTTAACGTATGTTTTCCTTTTACATAGCGTCCGGTTTTTTCAATAACGGTAAAGCCGTTGGAGTTATTCAGCGCTTCCTCTCCTTCTGCAATAAAAACATTGCCCAGCAGGTGTTTAGCAAGATTACTATATTTTTCATCCACTTCTACCACACTTAAAGCAGGCGTTGCATTTTCTAAAGTATGACCCGATGACGCACCAACCGCTTCGCCGATCTTATCCAGCAGAAAGAAATTCGCTTTTCCTTTTTTATTATGATCTAAGAGATGTACCGCCTCTAACCCCTGCTGCAAACTGTTTACCACGTAATAGTTCAGATAAGGCTCCAGCACATTTTCCAATGCCGTGCGGTATTCTTCCTTTACATAAATAATATCCGACAGGATAGGTGCATGGTAATTCCAGTCTTTATTCCGGTGCAGGAACTTGACACTGTCAGGATAGCCTTCCATAGAGTCGATCATACTTTTCAGCAGGTCATGCTCGTTCTTTTTAGCATCCAGCTTACGGCTTTCCTCTGCCATTTCGTTGCGCAGGCTATCTAAGATCTGCTGCGTATGTAAGATCTGCTCTTTTGTATGCTCGTTATGCGCCTGCAATTGTTCTAAAGACTGCTTTTGCTCTGCCAGCAATTGTTCCTTCTGTACCCTTTCTGCATCCAGTGTTTCAAAAGTAGCGCCACGTTGTTCTGTTTCCTGTTCTATCTGCTGAATGGCGCGTTGCAGGTTCTGAATAGAAGTATCAGCTACCGCCACTTTCTTTTCTGCTTCAAACTGGCTGCGTTGTACCTGCTGGTTTTCGAGACGCATTTCATCCAGTGCGTTACGTCTTGAATCTAAAATGCCACGCTTTTCATCTGCTTCGGCTTTCAGGCTTTCCAGTTGTTCGGTCAACCCTTCGTAAGCCTTTTCTTCTTCCGTTACCTGCTGCCCGGTGAACGCGATACTTTCCTCGATACCTTTTAACTGCGCCCCTGATTTATCCAAAAACTCCTGTAGTCCGCCCTCCTTTTCTTTGAGATACTGCAAACGCTGCACCGCAAGATTTTTATCGCCTTCTTTGGTACGCACTTTTTGCTGCAACTCGTTAAAAGCGTGCTGCATACTTTGCAGCGAACGCTCTTTTTCGATAAAGCCTGCTTTTTCCTGCTCCAAAGCAGCTTCTTCGGCCGCTACCGCAGCTTCCAGCTTCAGCACTTTATCGGTTTCCGTTTCCTGCTGTTCTGTAAGATCTTTATAGGTAAGATTAAACCCTTCCAGTGCGGCTTTGGCTAATTCTATGCTTATTTCGCGGTAGTCTTTCTTTATTTCATGATATTTTTCTGCCTTTTTTGCCTGGCTTTCCAGCGCTTTTAACTGGTTATTAATTTCAAACAGCAGGTCTTCAATACGGTTCAGGTCCAGCTCTGTAGCATCTAACTTCTGTTTTGCTTCTTTTTTTCTTGTTTTATAAATAGAAATACCGGCGGCCTGCTCCAGCATTTTCCTGCGGCTGTTGTCTTTATCGCGGATGAGATCGTCCACCATGTCCAGCGCAATAATGGCATAGGAATCGGTACTGATACCGGTGTCCATAAAAAGATTCTGGATATCTTTCAGGCGGCATTGCACATCATTTAGGCGATACTCACTTTCCCCGCTTTTATAAAATTTACGGGTGATGCGAACAGTATTGAATTCAGTGGGCAACAGGTTTTTAGTATTTTCAAAAGTAAGGCTTACCTCGGCCAAACCACTGGCTGAACGGGTTTTGGAACCGTTAAATACTAGGCTGTCAAGGTTTTCGCTACGCAATGCGCTGATTTTTTGTTCACCAATTACCCAGCGGATACTGTCCACAATATTAGACTTACCACACCCGTTCGGCCCTACAATACCGGTAATATTGTCATCAAAATTCACAATGGTTTTGTCAGCAAAGCTTTTAAAACCTTTTATTTCCAGACTCTTTAATCTCACGATGAAAAACTTTTATTGCAACGGCGAATATATACCATGAAACGGTAGCGGCTACTGTGTTTTATACACAGATTTTAACGGCAGGGTGTGGAAAAAAAATTGGGGTTCCCTCTTTTGGGCAACGGGTACTGATATTCATTTAAAAGGGTGTATATATTTTCTATACTATTTCGGAAGCAAGAGCTTACGGCTACGGATAGTGTAGTGGTTGAACCTCAGCCCCGAGAGGCTGTCTCCTAAGTCAATTTGGTAGTCTTCGACAAGCTCGGCCTGACACACTTTTTGAGACAATCACAGGCTGACCGGGGAAATTATACTCAGCAATAATTACCGAGCAAATATACTCTTGCCTTTAACGCTCTATACATACCGGCAAGCTTTTTACATGCAAAAAGTTTTATGTATCCTCCGCTATTATTCTGTTTAAAATAAGGAGTTTTGTGCAATGACAAGAGATGAAAGAATGAAACAGGCGGAAACACATGTTTTTAAAACGGTATTTCCTGATACCACAAATCATCATAACACCATGTTTGGCGGACAGATAATGATGATGATGACGGAAACGGCTTTTATGACGGCTACCAGGTTTTGCAGGAAAAGTTTCGTTATCGTGGGCGCTGATAAGATTAAGTTTACAAAGCCAATCCCTGCTGCATCGCTTGTGGAGTTCATTGGCAGTGTGGAAGATACCGGGAATACGAGCATTAAAATAAAAGTGAACGTTTATCTTGAAAAGATGGAAGAGGAATTCAGAGAACAGGCTGTTAGCGGCCTGTTTACTTTGGTGGCTATTGATGAGGATCATAAACCGGTTAAAATAGAGCCCTGACCTTTTACATTCCCGGATATTGCGCTTGCTTAATAGGCCTGTATCAATACTTCGGAAGGAATACGCAATGTGGCGCTTAACTTCCTGATCATATCCAGCGAGAGTTTTCGCTTCCTGTTTAATATCTCACTGGCCCTGCTTTTCTGACCGATCAGATCTGCCAGATCGTTCTGATTGTAATCCAGTTGCTCCATCCTGAACTTAATAGCTTCAATGGGATCCGGCATATCAATAGGGAAATGCTCTTCTTCATATTTTTCAATCAGGATACCGAGAGTTTCCAGCATCTCCTTCTTTTGTTCCCTTTTTTGCATCAAATATCTTCTCAAGCCGTTCCAGGGCCTGCATATAATCTTTTTCGTTTTTATGGGTTTTAGTTTCATGTGTTTATTTTTTATTTTTTTAATGGCTATATGGAATTCGCTGGATGATTATCCCTTTAGGCATGCAAAGTCCCTACAATTCTATATTTTTCCACTTTTTTCTTGACAAAAAAGTGGAGCAAAAAGTCAAGGCTGTGATGCCTGAGCTAAAAATGAATTCCGTTCCGCTAAAATGCCTGAACTCACCCCTTGATTCAAAAAAGTTAAACAGATCCCACGGGCTCAGACAGCAGGCATTTTTTTACGCTTCACTCCATTCATTTTCTTAACGCTCATGCATCAAGGCCACTCCCATTCATTGCAATAAACTCTCTCCATTAAATGCCCTTGTATCGTTGATTTTGCACCACAAAACAAGTGTGTCCCGCATTACGGGATAAACTGTGCAATTTAGATGATAACAGCACTGCCGATGACCTAATAAAAAATCACTCCGCCGCTTTTTTGCTACGCATCGCTATATAATAAATGGGCACGCCTATTAGCACGATCAGCAGGCCAAGCAGGGAAGTAGCAGGCTTGTAAAACAATAAACCAAGAGCCATTGTACCAGCCATTAAAATGTAAATAACAGGGATAACCGGATAACCGAATGCTTTGTAGGGTCTTTCTGCATCGGGGCGCTTTTTACGCAGCCTGAAAACACCGATGATGGTGAGTATATAAAATACCAGTGTAATAAATACCACGTAATCGAGCAGCAACCCGTATTTACCGCTTAAGCAAAGCATGGCTGCCCATGTGCATTGCGCCCATAAAGCCCATTGCGGCACGGCGTTCTTGTTGAGCGAAGCTGCCTGCGGGAGAAAAAGCCTGTCCTGCGCCATAGTATAAAAAACCCGGGCGCCCGTAAGCACCAGTCCATTATTACACCCGAATGTGGATACCATGATCATTACTGCTATAATGGCCGTACCATAAGCACCGAAAATATTAGAGGCAGCGGCGGTGGCCACCCGGTCCTGCAAAGGAAACGCTACATTGGGTGAGGCCACTTCGGTAGCAAAAGCAGCGGCACCTTCAGATGCCTGCGGAAATAAAGGCAATACCGCTATGTACATAATGTTGGTAAGCACATAAATAGTGGTTACAATGAGGGTGCCCAGGAAAAGACTGAGACCTACATTTTTTTTAGGGTTCCTGATCTCGCCGGCAATAAAGGTTACATTTTCCCAGGCAACGCTGCTAAACACGGAGCCTACCATTGCGGAGCTGATCAAACCGATCATCAGGAAAACAGATGAAGGCTCTTTGAACAATGACCAGCCTGCCTGGCTGCCGCTTTCATCTTTTACCACTTCTGTAAACCTGAAATCAAAGCCGGTGGCCCAGTTGGCGTTCCATACATCGGCTTTAGCGGCAATGAGCAGGCCAAATATGATCAATGCAAATAATGAGAAAAGTTTGGCTACGGTAAATACCGACTGTATAAGTTTCCCTTCTTTTATACCTCTGGTATTGACATACGTGAGAAAAACAATAAGCGCAATGGATACCAGTTGCGCGGGGTACAGCTTAAACCAGTCCCCTATTCGAAAAATAATGTTTTCATCTGCCATGGTAAGCGCCGGAACAAAATAACCCGCAAATTTGCTGAACGCCACACCCACAGCAGCGATGGTGCCGGTTTGTATTACAGCGAAAAAGCTCCACCCATATAAAAACCCCGTAAAGGGGTTATATGCTTCTTTTAAATACACGTATTGTCCGCCGGCCTTGGGGAACATGGAAGAAAGCTCTCCGTAGGTAACAGCAGCAAAAACCGTCATTAAGCCGGTGATCACCCACAACGCGATGAGCCAGCCTGCGCTGCCTACGTTGCGCGTCATGTCTGCGCTTACAATGAAAATACCGGAACCGATCATGGAGCCGGCAACGATCATGGTACCATCAAATAAGCTAAGGGACTGTTTAAATTTCTCTCCAGACATAGTGAGGTTGTTGTAATGGACAAGATAGGAATTAATTTTTAAAAAATGTCCATAGGCTATGGACTATCGCATCCACATCGGCTTTAGCTTTACTATTTTTTTATAAGCGGGACAGTTTTCCCGATGGCATCCGGGCAGGTAACCCGTGCTCATTAAAAATTCATTTACAATTTCCCCTCCTGTGAACCTGAACGTTTTTTTAAACAGCTTCACCCACTCTTCTTTTGTTTTGGGATGATGCTGATCGAGCCAGTTTTTAAATGAACCAAACTCTTTTTGCAGCGCTTTAATGGTTTTGGCATTTTCGATGGCCGCATTTATTTTAAGCCGGTTGCGGATGATACCAGCATCCTGCATAAGGGTATCAAATTTTTTCTGCGTATAACGACTTACCTTGTCAATATTAAAATTGTCAAAGGCCTTATAGAAATGCTCTTTCTTTTTAAGAATGGTTTCCCAGCTCAGCCCTGCCTGGTTGATTTCGAGCACCAGCCTGGCAAATAATTCGTTGTCTGACTCCAGGGGAAAGCCATATTCATGGTCATGATAATGCTGGTGTACAGAACCTTTTCCTTTACCCTCTATAAAATCGCAATAGTAATTTGACATAGCTGCAATATCAATAAAATTTTTTTATAGTTTATTTGGAATATTTAAAGTGGTTCCCTTATTTTTGCACTCCCTTTACAAACAAGGGTTTTTGAAATTAAGGGAGTTTAGCTCAGTTGGTTCAGAGCATCTGCCTTACAAGCAGAGGGTCGGCGGTTCGAGCCCGTCAACTCCCACCAGAAAATCAAGCAGTTATGAAGTTTATATCATAGCTGCTTTTTTATTTGAGACATAATTTGAGACATTTTCATGAGCATATAAAGGATCAAGCCCAAAAGTTGTGGAGTAGAATTAAAAATTTAGTTTTGAGTCCTGATGAATAAGAAGATACAGGACAGTCACATTGGTTTGTTAGAGTTACTACTCCCCGATTATATTTTAGCTTATTTTGATTTAAAGGGAGTTCGTAAAGAGCAGGATGTATATCATTTGGATCTGGAAGAGATTAATACTTCTCCTTTAGACAGCAATACAGGCAAGCTACTATCCAAAGGATTTTTTCCATCAATAACAGTTCAGGATTTTCCTATTCGCGGCCATAATGTTTTTTTACACATCAAGCGACGACGGTGGTTGGATCAGCAATCGGGTGTTATCTCCAGAGATTGGCCTATGGTAGCTACGGGAACACGCATAACCGGCAAATTTGCCGCTTTTTTTAAAAGAAATCAGTCGATACGGCCTCTATTATAGGGGCTGTCGGAACTTTTATCATTTTATATAAAAAATGCATCTCAATAAGCAAATTTTATTCCCTACATACTTTTAGCTTTATCGGTAAAATTCGATTTACATGGAAATAAAATCAACGTTTGTTTCGATAATAGCGGTGTGCTTATTACACTCAAATGTAGCCCATTCTGAAGATGGAATCATACACGACAAAACTAAAAATACAGTGTCCATCACCGCGCAACGTGGCCATGCAAAGGTAATCATTGATTATTCCAAAGGCTGCTATATCAAGGAGCTATTAATTAAAGGCGATAATAAATTATCCGCTTCAGGAGTATATACAGGCATCACTGTTGGTTCAGATACATATACTTCCCAAATACTTCTTAAAAAACCAACTATTACTATTCATAAAAATAAGGTAGCAATTACAAAAATAACTTACGGCAGTAAGAGCAGGCCAATTGAAGAAAGCTGGACGTTCGTGCTACAAAATAATTCAATTGACTGGTTGTTAAGCCGGAACTACCCTGAGAACATGCAATTGGAAGACATGTCTTTTCCAAAATGGAATTTCGCTAATATTAAAACGTGGAAAGGAGGCATTATAGACAACGGAGGCATGGTTTGGTGTAAATACCTGAACGCTGTTAACGACACATACGGAGTTCATACAGGCGGTACAACATTCTGGGATGAACAAAGCGGCAATGCCCTGTCTATCCAGGCCAGGCCAGCAAAAGGAAGTCACATTGCTACAAAATACTCTCATAGCCCGCAGGGTGAGTTTACCAGCACACAACTTGTAACAAACAGAGCGTTAAAACAACGATATAATCTAAGCAGATTTGTAGGTGGGAAAGCAGATGTATTTGCTCCTGCCTCAGTTAATAAAGGAACAGCTAAAGCACAATTTAGCATCAGCTATGTTGACTATTTTAAAACATATAGCAGAGGAGATTTACGAAATATAAATGCCCCTGCGGTAAGAGAGCTGCTAAACACAACAGCAAGATATGGCGTAGTTGATAATAATATTGTAGGTGGCAACGGATGGACAACTAACTGGAAGTGCCTGCACGAGCCATTTTTTGCACAAATGGCCTTAGCAGTTGCTGACAGCAATTACACAAACAACCTTGCGTCTACCTTAGATCAGGAACGAGACCTGGCTATGTTACCTGATGGCCGTGTACTATCCCGCTGGCACAATGCAAGGGGCGACGAAATCGCGGGTACTTTTAATGATTCAACAGGATATTATGAAGCTATGTGGGGTTATACCATCGATTCCCAAACAGGCTATGTAATTAATGTAAGCGAATTATTCAATCTTACAGGAGATCTAAAATGGTTGAAAGATCATCAGAATAGCTGCCGGAAGGCCTTAGACTGGCTAATTAGACGTGACAGTAATAATAACGGCATTTTTGAAATGAAGAATAATAATATTAGTGAAGCTAAATGTAGCGACTGGATAGATATTGTATGGGCATCTTTCGAAAACGCTTTTGTAAACGCGCAGATGTATGATGCCATGATGAAGTGGGCGAATTGTGAGCGTATTTTAGACAATACTGAAGCTGCAGCAAAATACGAAAGTATTGCCCAGCGATTAAAAGAAAGCTTTAATAAATCAATTGAAAATGGCGGGTTTTGGTCAGAAGAAAAAAAACAGTTCGTGTACTGGAGAGATGATGATGGTTCTGTACATGGCGATAATTTGGTAACCCCTGTTCAGTTTATGGCGATTGCAACAGGCTTGTGTGATGATGCAGGCAGAATTAAAACAATCATTCATCAGATTGAGCAACGTATGGTTGCAGAAAATCTTTTTCACTGGCCATTATGCTTTGACTCTTATAAAAGAGAAGAGGTATCGGGAGGTAACTGGCCTTTCCCGCAATATGAAAATGGAGATATATTTCCTACATGGGGTTATATTGGTGTGCGCTCTTACATTCATTATAATAAAGAGCTTGCTCTAAAGTATATTAATAATCTTTTAGCGCAGTACGAGAAGGACGGACTCTCATCGCAACGTTACAGCAGAACTACACAATCAGGATTAGGCAATGATATTTTATCTGGAATAGCTACAGGAATTACGGCATTGTACTCAGATATATATGGTGTACAACCCAAATGGAACCGCCTGGTAATTGCACCAAATTTGACGCCTGCTCTTTATGGAACAAGGTTTAACTATCCTTTGCGAGGACAAGAATATACTATTGAATTAAAAGAAGAATGGTATAAGGTAAGTACACCATCTTACGATGTAAAAACCCGCATAACCTTTGGGGTGTCTGGCAAAAAAGGACAGTTAACATTTTATCCTGACGATCAGGATAAAACATCATTGTCCATTACCAGACCACTCAATAAAAAAATCAGCCTTCAGGTTTATGTATTCACACCAAAAGAAGTCAGCTTCTCCTTACCTGGAAAAGGCAACTACGAAATTGCTTTAAAAGGGCTGGTACCAAATGCCGAATGTGATATAGTGATAAATGGCAAAAGCAAATCAATTACTTCCTCGAAACAAGGTACCGTTACAATAAAACATGTGCAATAACGGGATCTAAATAATATGGAATTAAAAGTACTTTGTCCGCAATGGGGTTTGGAAGAACTGGATTTGGAAGATTTTATCCTCAAAGTAAAAGAGGCCGGTTACGATGGTATTGATACATGGATACCTGAAGATAAAAATGAACGAAGCAGGCTTACCAGTTTATTAAACAGATATGATTTACAAATGGTAAGCCACCAACACCAGGCAACAGGAAGCGATATTAAAATGTTTTGTAAATCATTTGAAAATTATCTGAACCTGTCAGCTGAAACCAATCCCCTGTTGATCAACTCCCATTCGGGTAAAGATTATTTTTCGACAGATGACCAATGCCGTATTATAGACGTAGCTGAAAATTTTTCTTCCAGATACAATATCCCGATTGCGCACGAAACACATAGAGGTAGAATGCTTTATTGTCCTCAACACGCCCGACAATTATTTCAACTGCGGCCATCTATAAATATAACTGCAGATTTCTCGCATTGGGTTTGCGTTACGGAAAGCTACCTTGAAAATTTTGAATCTATTGTTAATGATGCCATAAACAAAACCATTCATGTACATGCAAGAGTTGGTTTTCCGGAAGGGCCTCAAATTCCTGATCCAGGATCACCATATTGGCAGGAGCCATTGAATATATTTTTAGAATGGTGGCAGCGCATTATGATCAGCAGTAAAAACAGAGGTGCTGAAATATTAACTATAACCTGTGAGTTTGGTCCGGCACCTTATTTGTGGACACATCCTTCCAATAATAAACCAATTGTCTCACAATGGGAAATCAATCTTTTTATGCAACAGTTATTGCGTAAAAACTTTCAGGAGCTTATATAATTACCAAGTTTTTCCTACGACAGGGATAGTAGCACAAAAGTTGAAGTGTGCGACGCAACGATGCTCAATAGTGGTACAAAAGAAGATCTAAAAAATAAAAAAGATAATGCTGTTGTAAGCATTATCTTTTTAGAACATCACAGTAGATTTAAAGGGCTAATGCCGGTTTTTATAAATTAAAGGGGTTTGTGCATCATCATTTAAGCTGTCGCCCACTTTTAATGCAGCAACCTGTTCATTACTCAAAATATTTTGTGTACCATTAAAGGTAGCGCCATCAGGCATATAAGCGCAAGTCATAGCACGACGAAAACCACTAGTCATATTCGGTCCCGCACCATGAATTGTTAAACCATTATGAAAAGAACAACTTCCTGCTTTCATAGGGGCTGCCACTGCATTAACTTTTCTAAAATCAGGATACATATCAAAAACCGCATCCATATTTTTTCCGATACCTAAATTATCAAACGTAGTTTTTTGGAAGGAACCCGGAATAAAATATAAGCAGCCATTCTCTAATGTGGCATCATCTAGCGCAACCCAAATAGACAGTGCCCTGCGATCGCTAAACGACCAGAAAGGAGTATCTAAATGCCATGCTGTAGGATTTGCCCAAGGCTTTTTAATCAATGCCTGATCATGCCAGATTCTTGTACCCTCCCATCCAGCAAGCTTTGCAGCCATTTCTCCAATTCGCTCATCCAGCATAATTTGTTTTACTTTTTCATTGGTTTGCCAGAGATTCAACAACTGATCGAATACTTTTCCAAAATAATCGCTGTCATCATTAATGCCGTCTTCCTCTCCTACTTTGGCTTCGCGGGACGGCATTTTCCTACCGTTCCTGTTTTCTACGGCTTCAGTTACTGCTTCGCGCCAAAACTCAAGCTCTTCATTATTCAAAAAATCATCTATTACCAAAAAGCCGTCTTGCTGGTACTTTTCAATTTGAGCGGGGGTTAAGTTTGTGTTCATATACTACCTTTTTTATTGAGAATAATACAGATGCATTGCAAGCATGTTTCACATCAAATGTATTATATGCAACCTGCGGGGAAAAGAATGAAATGTATTATTATTTATACATTTTGACATTTTTAGCAATCAGACTGGATACATAATATTTTTAAAAAACCACAGCGTTGAAAGAGTTATTCACTGAATACTTCGGTATCTCCATGCAGTCTGGGAGCAATAAATGTTATCTATCTGATTAAATGTTTCGCACAGAAATACTTCCGTGTAGTTTGTGAGAGATAAGATATTGGAGTTGTCCTGAATGTCGCTCACTGAAGTCACAAATTGATACAGAAATTTTTTCAGTCAGGTATAACCCCTCAGCGCTGTATACTTCCCTGCTTTCTGTGGTAAAATATACATCCTCAAAAAATGTTATGCGACCATCAGATTTATTGATACCAGTGTTGAATAATCACCTATTTCACTTCGGCTTTTAAAAAATTTATTCTGTAATTTTTAGGAGAAACGCCAATCTTCTGTTTGAAAAGCCTTGAAAAATAATAGGCTGACTCAAAACCGGTTTGTTCTGCTATTTCATCAACATTAAGGATGGTAGATTCCAGCAATTCTTTTGCCCTTCCAAGGCGTAATTCAAGATGATATTGATGCGGAGAATGGCCGGTAATATTTTTGAAACTTTTCCTGAAAGCTGAATAGCTCATATTTAGCTCATAGGCAATACTTTGTACATTTATAGGTTTGTCAAACGATTCCTGCAAAAGAAATATGGCTTTTGATATAAGCTTTGCAGTTGGATTACCTTCATATTGTTTGTTAAGCAAGGCATTTTTTACAATACCCAAAAGTTGAAGTGCAAGACCGGCAAGCTGTTGCGGATACCCCACAAAAGATGCCTTTGAATAATCTGTTACTTTATTAAAAAGCACAAGCAATTCTTTGCTTAGGCCAACATTTATAAATGGATTTTTTGCATCCGGAAAATTATTCTGCATTAATAAGTTCGCATATTCGCCATGAAATCCAAGCCAGTATTCTTCCCAACCGGATTTACTATCAGGCTTATAACGATGCCAAACCCCGGGAAACAGAAAGAAACAGGTGCCTTCTGTTATTTCTTTAGGATCAGTATGTGCCGAGCAAAAAACACCGCTTCCTCTGGATATAAAAACTAAATAATAATCGTTCAAGGTTCTGCCCCTGTCCCAGGTAAGCTGATGACTTTGCGGGTGTTGCTGATTAGGATAAGGATCATGTGGTTCAACCTTTGAGTATCCCATAGCTGTAACATAAAAACCCCATTTTTCTTCTATATTCCCTATTTTTAAATACTTAAAAAAACTATTATTCATTATGGCAATCCTATTGTTCACAAGTTAGCTAAACATTTTTTATAATTCACTCTATAACGCTTTTAAAAAAGCAGCTCTATTTTCTTTTACCAGAAACTCATAGTTACCGAAGGCGCCTACATAATCAGATAGATTTATACACCGGGGGGCCGGGTTACCATTTGGATTATATAAATGCATTGTTTTTTGTAACAGGCATTTTTTGCGTTATTCCTTTCAAAATAGTTTATTTACCACAGCTAAATTTATAAGAAAGGTTGCAGGTGTTTTATCAGACACACCTGCAACTCGCCAGGATATTCTCTTACCTTTTCCGGGGTTGTTGCCGGACCCTGTCCAACTATTTCCCGAATCTCAATGTGTTTAGCTGTTTTACCAGCCCGGGTTTTGTTTCAATTTATCGTTAAGAGAAATCTGTTTAGTTGGCAACGGTAATAGATAGTTTTTTTGCACGTCAAACGAACGCTGGGAACCCGGTTGCAATAATTTATACCCATTTTCTAACTGGTTGGCCGGTGCATTATAAAACTTACTCGCATAAGTACTCCCAGCTACTGTTATTGTTTCTGAGCTCCATTCTGTGCCGGTAACTTTAATGCTCAACACAGACTTTGGAAGTTCTTGTTCTGCAATCTTCCACCTACGTAAATCGTCCCATCTAAAACCTTCAAAGGCAAGTTCTACCGACCTTTCTCTTCTGATTTCTGTTTTCATATCCAGCCCATTTGCCTGTATCAATGCATTCGTTAAATGCGGCATGCCCACCCTGTCTCTCAGTTCATTAACAGATAAATTTAAATCTGTATCAGAGATAGCGTTATTTTTTTCGAATACGGCTTCTGCATAAATAAGCAATACTTCAGCATATCTTAAAACATTCCAATCGAAAGGACCTGTAGCATTGGGTCCCGGAGTTGCCACTTCAGAAATAAACTTATACAACATGTAACCTGAGTTTATGTTCCGGTTATTATCAACTCCTGGCCATTGCGGGCGAAAAGCATCATATTGCGGACGAACAATGCTCTTGGCCGGAAGTATCAGGGATTGCGTCATCCGGGAATCCCTGTTATAAAATTCGGTACGGCATGAGTCATATCCTCTGAATAAAGGTGATTTATTAATAGGCAATCCATCAGTACATAAATACATATCAGCTATCTTTTTTGTGGGATTCAGATTCCCCCAGGATACACCATACACCCATCCATGAGGATTAATATTTAACCGATATTTTTTTGCAATAACAGATTCCGGATTGTCTTCGCTGGTTTTATCAATAAATAAATACCTGTAGCTTTCCGCTGCTTTGCCTTTATACAGGGAATATGCCTTGCTGTCAATAACACTTTTAGCTTCTGTTGCAGCCTGCTCTAACAAAGTGTTGGCGTCACCGCTTGCATGATATTTACGCCAGGTACCTTCAAACAAACAAACTCTTGCTTTAAATGCCCGCGCAGCCTCTTTAGTAATCCTTCCTGTTTTAGCATCTGCTTTAGCAGGCAAATATGATATCGCCTTATTTAAATCAGACAAGATTGAATCTACCAGTACTTCCCGCGTAGCCCGTGCATCATACACTTCAGGATCTGTTTGCAGAAGAACCTTATTTATAATAGGAACACCGCCGAACAATTTCATCAATTTAAAATAATCATACGCGCGAAAAAAATATCCTTCGCCCAGATAAGCTAGAACATCATTTTTTATTGCCGAATTCTCCCCCTCTACAATTAGTTTATTAGCATTTCTGATGTGCGCATAACCGTTATTCCAATTACCGTCTTCCTCTGGCGCTACATTAGTTCCCGAGCTCACAACATCTATTCCGGTTCCAAAAGTGATATCGGACATGTTATCATTGTAACCCGGATCATCTAATGTATTTGCATAAAACCAGTTGGCCGCCAGTTGAAAATCGTTACTGGTTTTCCAATATGCAGGATCTGTTATTTCTGATTGAGGTTTAAGATCAAGAAATTTTTTACAGCCTGTAATTAATATAAACAGCAAAAGCACTATCGCCAGCCATGAGTTATATTGTATAATAGAGTCAACTTTTTTCATTTTCATTATTTTTAAAAGTTAATCGTAGCACCAAATGAAAAGGTTCTGTACATAGGATAATTGTTCTCATAAAATGTATAATTATTAGGATCTGGATTGGATTCTTCCGGATCATACATATGGTCCCAGGTACCTTTGGCCCATTCAAAAATATCCTGGCCACTAACGTAAATTCTGAAATCCCTTAACTTGAGCTTGCTCAGCTGTATGGTTTTAAACGTATACCCTATGGATAAGTTTTTCATTCTTAAATACCTTGTATTTTCAAGCCACAAACTGGAGAATTGATAATTATTTCCTTTTACAGTTCCGTTATTAGATAACCGGGGATATTGGGCGGATGTATTATCCTCATTAAAAGTTCTGCCATAAAAATAATCAAGCGGCTGGAACCAGGAGTAGCTGAATGGCACACCAAAGTTTCCATTTCCTCTCCATACATACTTATTACCTGTTCCTTGCAAAATGAAAGAAAGATCAAAGTTCTTATAGTTCAAACCTCCTGTAATGCTGTAAGTGAACTTAGGAATTTGCGAGCCCAGGAAAACCGCATCGCCATTGAATCCTTTTGACTTATCACCATAAGCAGTAATTTGTCCATCACCATCCAAATCCTCATACATCACATCGCCGATACCTAATCCGCCATAACCATTAGGACGCAAAGCAGGAACAATTCCTTTGCCTGCATATTTAGCTGCATAGGCATCCAGCTCAGCCTGTGTTCTGATTACGGATCCCTTGTAACCGAAATAAGAATAAAGCGGGTATCCCTGCCGTGCTGATGTTAAACCAACATTGTAAGCATCCTGTCCCTGCAAATCTGTTATTACATTGGTATTATAGTTCAAAATAGTGCCCAAATTAAATTTCACGTTCCCTATCATACTATTCCAGGAAGCGTTAATTTCCCAGCCTTTGTCCAACAAGCGGCCTGCATTTAAACTTGGCGCTGCCGCTCCAAGCGTTGCCGGATAGGTAACACTTACCAGCATGTTCTTATTATCCTTGCGATAAATATCAAAAGAAAGGAACAGCTTTGATTTGAACATGGAAAGGTCTATTCCAAGATTTTTTGTCTCAATGGTTTCCCAGGTTCTTTCTGGTGAAGCAATACCATTTAAGGAAGCCATTTTTGAAATAGATGTGCCATCAATTGGATATTGTCCGGCAATTCTGATTAATTGAATATAATCGAATAAACCAAGAGAAGGAATATCCTGGTTACCTGTTTTACCCCAGGACACCCGGGCTTTAAGCATGTTTACGATATCGCGGTTGATAAGGTTTTTAAAAAATTTCTCTTCAGATATTTTCCAGGCAGCAGAAATGCTGGGATAAATATCACTCCAACGCTTATCAGAAGAGAATTTTGAGCTTCCGTCTTTTCTTAATGTACCTTGTATATAATATTTCCCATCAAATGAGTAGCTACCGCGACCAAAATAAGATAACAATGCCCATGGATTATTATCCCAATAATCCCCGGCGCTTAGATTTTTAGGATCTGATAATGGCAATGTAAATATTTCATTACTTGTAAAATCAGCTCCCTGCATATAACGGGACTCACGGGTAAACTTTTCACCTGAAGTACCAAGCATCAACTTAATTTCATGCTTATTGATTATTTTATCATAGTTGACATAAGTACTTAGATTTTTGTACATGGAGTTCCAGTTATAATACCTTGCAGAATTGGGCTTATTACGAATAAGTGAATTAACGCTATTATCCCAGTTAAATTCTTCAACAGTGGCTAAATTAGATTTCTCATCATAGCGCTCCTGGTTAATACCTAGCTGGCCGGTCCACACAAGGCCCTTAACTGGCTCCCAATCTAACTTAACATTATTTCTCCATCTTGCATTTCTTACAGTTCTCAGGCCTCCCATTTCCAATTCCTGGATGTTATTTCCGTAACCCTGATAAGCATAGTAATTACCAGCTGGATTTCGTAATGGTACATAAGAGAATATTTTTAAACCAATATTAATTCCATCATTAAGCATTGAAGGCTCCTTAACTGTAAGATCGTCATAAGACGTATTTACGTTAAGTTTCAGATTCTGAAGAAGATTAACCTGTAAATCGGCTCTTAAATTATCTCTTACAGAACTGTTTTTACCGGAAACAATATTTCCATTATCGCGGCTATCGCCAAAAGAGACCATATAGGTGGCCGTTTTGCTGCCACCAGAAACACTTACGTTATGCGTAGGCCTTGAAGATGTTTTAAAAAGCGATCCATACCAATCTCTTGATTGATAGAACATAGGATAAGACTGTAAACTCCAATTTTCTCCAGGCCCAAACCCGGGATCATTTGCTGCTATTTTTGCTAACGTTTCATCCGAAAATGTTTGCGGATCTCCGTCATTTTTATTGGCTTCATTAAACATTTTTACAAGATGCTCTGTAGTAGCAGGCTTTTTTAAAATGGCCGGATCTTTAAATGCCATATTAAATGAGTAAGAAATATTGGGCTTATCAGAAGCTTTCCCCCTTTTGGTTGTAACCAGTATCACACCATCACCAGCACGGGCTCCGTATATAGCGGCGGTGGCATCTTTCAAAACGGTAATATCTTCTATATCCTCAGGGTTTATTAAGTTCAGGTCACCGGGTATTCCATCTATTAAAACCAGGGGTACATTTCCATTTATTGATGATACTCCCCGGATGGACATTTGGTAGCCCTGGCCACCAGGCTTACCACTGTTTCTTGTAACAGATACGCCCGGGATCAACCCTTGCAACGCATCCATAGTACCGGCAACCGGCCTCGATTTCAGCTTATCACCCGATAACCTAACAACAGAGCCTGTTAAATCTCCTTCTTTCAGTTTAGTTCCATAACCAATAATAATAACTTCATTTAAATCAGTAGTTGCTTCTTTTAAAACAATGTTGATCGTTGATTCCCCTGTTATACGAATCTCCCGGGTGACATACCCTACTCTGCTCACTTCAATAGTTGCATCGTCAGGAGCATCTATTTCAAATGCGCCCTTCTCATCTGTTAAAGTCCCCTGCCTGCTTCCTTTAACAACAATGCTCACACCTTGCAATGGCGCCCCTAAACTATCTGTTACAATACCGCGTATAGGAACTACGCGCATCATTTGTTGTAATGATGTCACTGCAATTACTTTATCATTGATTATTCTATAGATTAATGCATTAGAATTAATTAACTTTTCAAGCACCTTGCTTAGCGGCATATCTTTCGTTTGCAGATTGACCCGAATATTATCAGGAATAGCATTGGCATTATATACAAACCTGTATGCAGTTTTTTTTTCAATCGCTTCAAAAGCCTTGTGCAAGCTTACATTGTTCAGGTTTAAATTAAGCTTAAGCTCTTGTGAATATGTTGTGGCAGAAACGTGCAAGCAACACAGCAAAATAAAAACAATAGTCATTTTCATATAGAAAATTGTTTTTTCAGGCATCCTATTCAATGAATAGAGCACCCATAATTTTTTTTTCATACTTTTACATTTATCGGTTTATTTGGTAAAAAGCTCCCCTGCTTCAATTCTGGAAAGAAGGTTGAGCTACTGAATGAGCAATGGGGAATGTGTCAGCATTTCCCATTTTTTTAATCTCTTTGATATATAAGGCTATACCTGCAAGTTCATCTCATATGACATTTTGTTTTAAGGGTGAATAAATAGATTACCGTTCTATAGAAACGTAATCTTTATGTCTGTTATAATGAAAGGGAGCAATCGCTTGTAGCACTTGTAAAGCTTCTTCCAGCGTTTCGTCTTCAAATCTTCCCGTAAATCTGTACTCCTCAATTTCGGCTTTGTTAAAAGTTATTTTAACACTGTAGCGCCTTTGCATTTGTAAGGCCAGATCATAAAATGTAATATCCTTAAAGATCATTTTTTTCGCCATCCATGCAGTATCCGGCATTATGTTGGTTTGTGGATCAGGCAAAATCGATGCTTTTACCAGCAATTGTTTATCGTCTGAATTTGGTTTTATCTTCGGGTTATTCTGAACAATTATTTTTTGATTGGGGACTAATACTATTTTCTCTCTTTGCTTTTCCTTAAACATTACTTCTACAGAACCACTTATCAGGGAAGCAACCGCAGTAGCATCCTCCGGGTAAGATTTTATATTAAATACAGTACCCATATCAATTGCATCAAAATTTTTAGTATGCACAATAAAAGGATGCAATGAATCATGCTTTACGTCAAAAAGCGCCTCACCAACAAGTGTCACCTCCCGTTTACCATCATTAAAACCTGTGTTGTAAGTTATGGTTGAATACGAGTTGAGCCAAACCTTGCTCCCATCGGGTAAGATCAGATTAGTTGTAGACTCTGCCTGTGTAGATATTTGTGTAATATTTAATGTTCCAGAGTTCCTAAAATATCCATTTACAAAAAAGAAATAAACAGAACTGCTTATTAACAGCAGAATAGCTATTGAAGCAGCAATTTTCCGGGAAAAAAATATGCTTTTTTCCGGCTTATGGATCATTTTCCCTGATTCAATAATATCCCCGAGTTTGTTAACCTGAATATCTGAAAATACTTCCGTGCCAAGAGAGGCAAAAATCTCTTTTAAGGCTGATTTTATTTCCTGCTCATGCTCTTTCTTATTCAAAAGCTGCATAAGCTCATCAAACTCCTTACGAGAGCAGGTACCCAAAGCAAATTTTCTGAGAAGCTGATGAATATGCGGCATAACTATATATAAGACGTATGCCAGAAGAGAATGTACTACTATCCCTTAAAAAAAATAAAAATCACTTCGAATGCTTTTTTACATAAGAGGCAATTTGCTCCATTGCTTTGGCAAGCTGGTTTCTTACTGTATGGGGCGAAACCTCCATTATTGCAGCAATTTTATTGCGTTGCAGTCCCTCAGATTTACTTAATAGGTAAACCGATTTTCGCTGTGGAGAAAGATGCTCAATAGCCAGCTGAATAATTGCATGATACTCCTTGTCCTGTAAATAATTTTCAGGATTTGAGGTGTTAATATCATCCAGCCTTTTCCATAATTCTGCTTTTCTTTTTTGATCCGATGCTGCAGATCTTAAATAATCAATTACTCTGTTTTCTGCAATCTGATACAAAAACGCTGAAATATTACTTATCTCCGGTATACGGCTGCGAATCGTCCATAATTTTAAAAAAACATCTTGCAATATATCCTTTGCCTGTGCATCGGATTTTACCATTTTGAATAAAAAGGTATATAACTGAGATTCGTACTCCCGAAACAATTCAATAAAAATCTGTTCTAATACATCATCAGAATACTTTGCTTCATTATTAAATTCATCTTCATACATATGAATTTATGTTTTCAAGTTATAGAGAATACTTTTGCAAAAAAACAGGTAAAATAAAGATAGTGTAAGTTTTAAAGATAAATATAAAATTAAAATAAGCCCTCTGATTACGCTGTCAAACTGTATTATTATAAACAGATGATTATCCGGGAATTTTACTGAATTTAAATTGCTAATTAAAGATATTCCTGATTAAATTAACGTCTAATGAAACAGAAGGATTAAATTGAGGCTTATCCATATAAGTCTTCAAGCTATACATTAATTGTCTTGCTTCAAGCCGGTTTTCCATATCTGCAAGTAAATCGATACCTGAAACCAACAGCGATCCATTTCCAATTTTACACTCGAAAATTAAACCTAAAGGACGCGCGGTATACCAATCATCAATAATGCGCACAATAGGCTTAAGGTCTTTGGAAATATGGTCGAGCCTTATAGCATTACAATGAAGCATCGCATCCTGCCACTGCCAATTGCTATGGTATTGTGTAGGAAACTCAGAGAAAGCCGGGTGTTTGGGATTGCATAATATTCCTAAAGTATGCGGAGGCTGATTATTTGACCAATAAAGATTCCAGAATATGGGAGAAAAACCTACCATCACATTACCGCCATCTTCATTTTTAACAGCACCCTTCCTGACAGTTAGCAAAACCTTACCGCCGCTATTTAAGGTTTGCAAAGCCTTTTCATCTAAAACCTGGGTTACTAAAATATCTTTCCCCACTTCTTTATGCTGCGCAGGATACACAAATATCTCCCATGAATTCTGATAACCGGCTACATTAATTTCCAGAGATAATTTTTCGGGCCGGCTAATTGCAGACAGCGATTGTTTGATAGTACCAAGCACAATATTATTACCAATCGCCACATCAGTTGTATTCAGGCTACCCTGAAAAAGCACCCGGCCTGCCTGATTTTTAACTTTCCATTTTGGTGTAACAGATTTTAGAGATGAGCGCCCGAAGTTGGCAATCTCTACCATTCCATCCAGCGGCTCATCATTCCTGTAAATCAATTTTTTACTTCTGAACAAAGGCACTACGGCATTACAGAAGCTGCTATACTCTGCTGCCGTCACATATCTTTTGCTATTCCAGAAAGGATCTAAAACACCCACCAGCGCTGTTCCCTGCCCTGGAAAATCGTGGAGATCCAATAATTGAAAGCCGCCAAAATCATATGTTCTTAGCGCTGCTTCAATTTCATTTTTGTAGCACAGGACCTGGAGCTTTCCTGATGCCAGAAAAAAACTATCTGCCAGCGTCTCAAGGTTATTTTCTTTTAGGCGGTCATAAAATATATCGAAATTTTTAGGCTTAAGTACTCCATCGTATTTTTTGATCTCTTTAAAATCGGGATACACACACCATTGGCCTATTTCGTGGCTGATAGTAGGTTGTGGCCATTTGCTAACTATTGATGACCAGTCATAATCTGTTCTTGGCGTGCCATTATTGAAGATGCTGTTGAAGCCCGTGCCCCAGGTTCCCATCCTGGGATCATAAGCGCTATTATAATCACTCTCAGGAATAAGAGGCCAGCCGGAACCGGATGTATATAGCCTGCGGCGGTCTTTTTGTTTCCAATAATTTACAAATCCGGTGAGGAATTCCTTTGATTTTACGCCCGCCGGCTCATTGCCATAAGCCATCATACAAAAAGACGGATGATTGCCGAATGCAGCAACAATGCGCTCACTTTCATCGTAGATAAATTTATCAATAGGTTTGCCATCTCCAATAGCTGCCCATGCCGAACTCTCTACAGCCAGATAGAAACCTTCCTCGTCGGCAGCATCAAAGGCCGCCTCCGGCGGGCACCAGGAGTGGAACCTAAGATGATTAAGCCCGTAAGACCTGCATATTTTATAAATCCGCGCCCAGGCTGCCTTGTCAGTAGGAGGGAACCCTGTTTTCGGAAAGATGGCACATTCTAAAGTTCCTCTCATGAAAACGGGTCTGTCATTGATGCGAAACTGCCGGCCTTTGGTTTCAAACTTGCGCATTCCAAAAGTCACCTCTTTTGCATCAATAGCTTTCTGGTTTTTTAATGAGATTTTCATTGTATAAAGATCAGGAGCAAACTCATCCCACAAAGCGGGGTCAGGTCCCATGCTGTAAACAAGCGTTACCTGCGTAGTATCTTTACCAGGCCTGATAGTCTTGGTTAATGCGGGCAAAGATTTCATTTTCGCATTCCTGCTTTGCGCTGCCATAGTCAGCGTGAACTGATCATTATTACCCGAAGTATTATTTATGCTGACTTCTGCTACCACAACTTTCTTATCGACATCCGGATAAAGTTGAACAGATGAGATATAGGTTTCGGGACGGGCTGTCAATTCTAATTTTCCTATTATACCGTTCCAGTTCGTTTGTGTGTGATCACTTACGCTGTGAGCATCTCTTCCGGGATTAATATCTTTAATACGGTTGTCAACCCTCACCACAATGCTATGTTTGCCCGGAGTTAATAATTCACTCAATGAATAAAAGTGCGGAGCGCCAAGTGCATTTTGCATACCAGCCGGTTTTCCGTCTATCCATAACATAGTTTCCCAATGGCATCTTTCTAAAAACATTTCAATATGTTTACCCGACCAGTCCTCAGGTACAGTTATTTCTTTTTGATACCATGCCGGTCCTACATACACCTTATCAGGCTGTAACCAGAAAGGCACTTTTATATTTCCCGGCTGTCTGTACCGGGCATAGCTGTCGTCTTTCCAATATGCACCGCCCTGTCGTGTGTCACCCGTCCAATCTGTGTTCAATGTTATATCATTTCCTTTACCATTTGTAGTCATAGAACCAGGTAAGCGAACCTTATCACTAAATTTTTTATTATACCATTTTTCTTTTATACCCTGATCCAAAGAGTCTGTAGTAAACGACCAAGCACCTGAAAGATCGATACGTTTAGGCTGAATGTTCTGCGCATAGCTAAACGTGCTGCAAAAGATAAGCATCCAAGCCAGGATTCCGGTTAATTTTTTTTTAATCATTAATCTAATGTTAGGTTATTATTTGTGCAATTTGTCAGGAATTCTGATACATTCCTTTTATAAAATATTTGTCAATTCGTTATGATTCGTGAAAGTAAAATTCACAAATTGCGCCCATTAATTAAATAGTTGATTTTATGATAACCATGGATTATATTATGCTATGCGTTTATCCTACTTTTTTATTTCCTTCCTTTGTTCCATAGTCATTCGGCGTGCGGGACAGTAACGTAAGCAGGTTTATTTACCGCCCTTGTACTAACCATTTTGCATACATAAGATGAGTGTGAATACGACACACTGTTCAATAGGAGAATGTGGCAAACAGTTCCTGTCTTACTCATAATGAAAGATTGAGTTAGTGAATCGTAAAAGGTCAGATTACCCATTAATAATTTTGAGAAGTTTTACGACAATGCCTCTCTCATCGTTTTTTTAATAATCGCTCTTGCGATGTTTGTTAAGAGAAACATCATTGCTCTTCAGGCAATGAATTATTATAAAAAGCTCATGTTATAAAAGGAACTATTCAAACAAAAAGTCACGCTTGTTGCCAAATTCAAACCTAAAACGCGTTTTAATCAGTTTAATACGTACGCCAAAAAACATTCATTCATGGACTCATTCAGCAACATTAAAAAAAAAGACGGATTCAAAGGACAAATGGCTGTTGTCTTACCAAAGCAGGTATTAAAGATCTATCAAAAAAGTCAGCTGCTATCGAATCTATATATTACTGATATAGGCTTTTATCCTAAAGCAGAATTTCATTACAGGGAGCGGAAAAGCGGCTGTATCCAGCACATTTTAATTTATTGTACAGGCGGAAAAGGATGGGCGATCATTGGTAACAAAAAAGTTTTTATAAAAGAAGGCGAATACCTGGTAATACCTAAGAATTTAAAACATGCATACGGTGCGGACGAGCAATTTCCCTGGTCTATTTACTGGGCACATTTTAATGGAAATACTTCTGATGACTATATTGAATTATTATTAAAAAAATGTTCAGATTATGTAGGAAGCACCTCCTATAGCGAAAATCGCATGGCATTATTTAATGACATTTACCGCACGCTCGAATCCGGGTATAGCATAGAACATTTATATTACATTAATATTCTCTTTGCCAGTTACCTGGGAGGTTTTTGCTTTTTACAGTTCCTGAATCCCCCTCACAAAAAGGAAAAGGATAAAATTGATACAGCAATTGAATACATGCAGCAAAATATAATGGCAGTAGTAAGCGTAAAAGCACTGGCCTCATTAATACATTTGTCAGCTTCACACTTCTCTGTAATATTTAAAAGTAAAACAGGCTATCCCCCTTTAGAGTACTTTAATCATTTAAAAATACAAAGGGCATGTCAGTACCTGGAGTTTACAGATATATCTGTAAAAGAACTTACTCATGCATTAGGATTGGAAGATCCTTTTTACTTTTCCAGGTTGTTTAAAAAGTATATGGGGGAATCTCCTATACAGTTCAGGAAACGCAAACGATTTAACTAATACCTATATGTTACGATATATTATCTCCTAAATGCAAATGCTGATTTTGGGAAAAGGTTTTTCTGCCTGCGTACCCGGGATTTTGCGTTTCCGGGCTTCATTAATTCAATCATAATACCTTACCTGTCAGTACATCTAATGAATTAAAGTACGTTTACTTTTTATTCAAAGGAATGCTTTCTGCTTTAAGGGTATCAGAATAAGAAACCCAAAAAGTATCAATTGCGTTTTTGACCGGCAAATAGGCGGACTGAACCAGAATGTTTTCTCCTTCTTTCCAGTTTGGAATGACGATACGGGTGGAATCGGGATGAGCAAATACAGTGTTCATCGAATTTCCCGTGGTTTTATAAGTAAATTTTGTAGAAACATTAATCGTATCTAATGGCAGCGACAAATTAATTATTAAATTTTCTGAGCCATCAAATCCGCCGGCTTCTGCCTGCCTGTTACGCAATGTACTTTGATATAAAGGACCAAAAACCTTAACGGCTGTTAAAACCTGACCAACAGACCTGTTTCCTAAATGATCAAAAGTATAAAGGGTGAAATCCTGAACATACTCACGTAACCCCGGAACAATTGCTTTTATAGTATCTGAGGTGGTCTCTCCGTTCGCGTGTACAATTAATGAATCCCGGTTACTGTTATAGTAAATAACATAACGCACAATTGAGCGATCCGAGCTGGGGTTCCAGGCAAGCTGAACACGCAGATCACCGGGATCAGCATACAGGTTGGTTACCTTTCCGGGATAAATGATTTCATTGCCATTTAAATATTTATCATAATTGTATCCCTCTTTTTCGCACCCGGACAATAAAATGAAAATTATTAAAAGAGTAAATATTCTGTTTGTCATTTTTTTGGTTTTAAGTTAGTGATGCCAGTTCCTTTTAACGAATCCTTTGATCACCGAAAAATTTTATATCACTAATTCCGGCAAAGTTGGTATTGCCCCATGTTGATTCAACTGAAACCCGTATAAATTTAACAGGAGGCGCTTCACTTGGTATTAAAAAATCAACCCCAGCATTTAAAAATGCAATATCCGCTGCAGTTACCGTGGATGTGCTGGCAATATTGCCTGAAGGCGGGTCCGGATAACGGAAATTACCAAGATTGACCCAGTCTCCAATAACGGTACCTTCGGGCTGACCCAACGTAAGCCTCACATCGGCAGGACGATCTTTATCCGATCCCCAGATAGAAAACTCTTTTGCATTCATTGACCCCCAGGCAGCGGCAGGTCGTTCCCATAATGTAAACCTGCTTAACTTGGATTTGAGCCCTAAGCCAAATGAACAGTAATAAGGATATGCGGCATCCGGACCGGCAAGAATGGCAGTATGCCATAGATCTTCACCAATCAGGCCATTGTAAATATGCTCTACCGAGTAGTTTCCCGTGTAAGGAGGTTTATCAGTCGGCAACGTATAAGCAAAATACTTACTCTTATCGAGCGCTATTTCATAAAGCGGCTCTATTTCTTCATATAAAGTATCCGATACGTTCCCAAATTCGTCTATTATATAGGCACCCATCTTTTTGGGTAATGTATCAAACCCTCTAGTACTATAGCTTATTTTTTCAAAGTCGCTGTAGTTTTGCTCTCTTATTACATATCGTCCGTAATCAGGATCGTCATAAAGCATCACTACGCCAATTTTCTTTCTTAATGGATTTGCAGCAGAAGCCGTAATTCCTGAAAAGTCGGGGTTTAACGTCAGCGTTTGTCTTACCAATTGATAGGGTGGCGTATCGGGATGCACCTTAACTGTTACCGGTTCAGAAGCGATTCCAGCTCTGGATACAGCTTTCAGCTCAATGCTATATTCTTTCGCTTCTGCGAATCCTTCTACAATGGTAGTATCGCTGTAATAACTTGACTTACTTTGCCGTTTTATTCCTTTCGCTTCATTGATAATATAATCGGCCTGTACATATAGTAAATTAGATGCCTGTGGAAGCGAATAGGTGATGATAGCTGCACCGTTTAAATTTTTCACTTTTACATTGCTTATAGGATCTGGTTTAGTGAGGTCTTTTGAAACCACCGGATTTTCCTGCCCGACTTTGGTACAGGAGAAAAAAAGTAAATTCAATACACTATATAAAAATAAAATGATTCTGTACTTCATATTAATCAGTTTTATAAGTTACCAAAGCGGGTTTTGGACGTTCTTTTTATTGTAGAGCATTGCGGCATCAGATAGTGGCCACAAATATTCCCTGGTGGTAAAAGACGGGATGATTTGTGTTACCTGCCGATAAAAGGATTGCGGTGTATTCTGCCTGATGCTCCAGCCCTGCAACGGGGTTGACAAAAGCTCTGCCATTTCTCTCCATCTTCTTAAATCCCACCCCGCCTGTCCTTCAAAACACAATTCTATTCTCCTTTCACGGTGTATAGCTTTTCTTAATCCATCTTTTGTACTTATTGCTGATGGGTTTTTTGCATAATTATTCCAAGACTCAACAATTCCTTTAAGCCCTGCTCTTGTTCTTACTTTATCTATGTATTCGTACACCTGTGCTGTAGGTCCTCCTGTTTCATTTAAGCACTCTGCATATAACAGAAACAAGCCCGATAGCCGTATACGGGGCAACCTGTATGGTTCTTCGCTGTAGGGATTATCCCTGATATAAGAGCTAAGATAATGTACCATCTTTTTGGGCCAAATGGCAGTAATGTTTGTCCGGTTGATATCCATTGGCCCGGCAATGCTTCCCTGGCCCTGGGCTTTCACACTCAGCATTGCATCCTGATTGGTAACTCCTCCGCCAAACCAATATCCCCCATCAAACCCAATGCTGGCGTAATAGCGGGGTTCCCTCCTGAAATTGGATTTTATTGTAGGATAATTAGGCACAACATAAAAGGAATGGGAGGGATCGCTGGTTTGCAGGTTATATCTTCCGGCATAATCCCAGGTCTTATCTTCTTCAATAGGCACCCCATTTGCAGAATAAAACATTTCGGTAGTTGATATGGGAACCGCAAAAGCACCAGGAGCCCCTTTTGAGTTCTCAGACCCTGAATTTTCAACATATAACCTTGGCAAACATTGTCCCTGGTAGGGGAATGTCTGGTTTAATGCCCATATGAGCTCGGGATTAATATCCCATTTTTCTGTAACAGCATTTTGAATCGTTAATAGCCTCTTTAAAGAATCGGAGATATTAGGAATGACGGCATTGGGAACAAATTCATATAATTTTTTATCCAAAAGCGCTGCCTCATCAATTGCAATTTTACAGGCTTCGGCAGCTCTTTGCCATTTTTGGGGATCTGCGGTAATGGAAAAAAGCTGAGTTCCATCGTGATCCTTAAAATCACTATAATCCGGGTTCCCATTAAATAACGGGCTCGCTGCCGTAGCCAGCACTTCGGCTTTAACAGCCAGCCCAACCAACTTGGTAATTCTTCCCATTTCCTGTACCGGGTTTAATATTCTCTGCGGTAAATCAGCAATTGATTCATCCAGCAACTGAACTACGTAACTAAATACCGAATCAACAGGTTCTCTTCTTACCTGCAGGGTCTCTGATGGCGCATCAATGGGAAAATTGGTTTTATACAAGGGTATCGGCCCATACAATCTTGCTATATAATAGGTATAATAGGCCTTCAGAAACTTTACCTCTGCTATCCAGCGAGCCTTCTCATTTTGAGTCAAATCGACCGGCCTGTCAATATTTTCTAACATAATATTACATCTTCGTATAGCTAAAAAAAGATTAACGCCGCCGTTGCTGCCACCCCAATTGTCCCAGAAGTTTAATATGGGATTGGAAAGATTCTGAACATTGCCTCTTATAAGCTGAAAGCGGGTGGCGATGCCGCCAATCTCCGGCGGACAAATAATTTCACCGGAGGTGATAAAGCCCGGATCATTCCCCGGTCCCAATTGCTGCAAAGCAGAGTAGCAGGTAAACAGATAATTTTCCGCTTCGTTACGGTTTCTAAAGGCATAGTCGAGCGTGCCTACATTGGGTGGAGTAACATCAAGAAATTTTTTGCAGGAGATCACTCCTGTTACCATAAAAAATAAAAGAATGAATATCTGGCCTTGTAAATAATTATTTTTAAACATATGCTAAGCTTTGATATGGTTTAATGAAATCTTATAATCCTAAATTGATACCCAGGTTATATTGCCGCTGTAACGGATAGTTAAATGCGTTTCCGCCTAACTCAACATCCCACAATTTGAAGCCGGTAAAATTGACAAGGTTGGTACCACTGATATAAATACGGCATTTAGACAGATGTATTTTTTGTAACAACCCTGCAGGCATTGAGTACCCGACCTCTGCCATTTTTAAACGCAGGTAACTCCCATCCCTTATCCACCAGGTGCTTTGCTGCAGATTATTTTCTATGAGTGCAGCATTTGTTGCCATCCTGGGATACAATGCGTAGCTATTTTGATTATTAACAGACCAGTGATCATCAGCAAAGGCCTGAAGCAGCGAAGTTTGACCCGAAATGCCTCCCCCTGGCACAATAAAAGGGCTAACATCCCGGGGGCTTATAAAAAATGAAGTTCTTGCAGAGCCCTGAAATCTTGAACTCAGGTCGAACCCCTTATAACTAAGACTAAAACCAAAGCCATACGCGATTTGCGGCGTAAGAGGAAAGCCAATAGGCGCCTGGTCTGCAACGGTAATTTTTCCGTCATGATTTAAATCCCTGTATTTTATGTCTCCGCCCAGTACCGAGCCGCTACCAAATTTCTGTTCGGGCGAGGATGCGGCTTCCTTATCGTCTATAAAAAGCCGCTCTGCAATATAGCCAAACGGCTGGCCCAGTATCGTTCCGTTTTTATATCTGTAAGATTCTAAATAATTAGGTTCTTCATAAGTGGTATACCTTCCTTGCGAAAAGGTAAAGTTAGACATGAACTGAGCTAGCAGGCCATTTGAAAAAGATTGGGTATAATTTCCTGTCAAATCTAATCCCGATGACCGGGCAGCGCCGAGATTCGCTACAATATCTGCTTCGAGGCCTGTTGATTGCGGTACAATACGCGTGAGCAGGATATTTTTTTTCTTCATCGTCCAATACTCTGCGATAAAATCGAATTTCCGGGCGAAAGTCATATCTAACCTGTAATTCAATCCGGTTGCACGCTCCCAGGTTATATCAGGATTGGGATAATTATTAATCGCTACCCCAGGCTTAGAGTAACCATTGTTGGTTCCAAAAACTGCTGAAGCTCCGCCCTGAAGGTTAACATTGGACAGGTAAAAAAAACGCTGAGAGCCTATATTATCATTTCCTGACGATCCAAAAGTGGCACTCAACTTCAGCGAGCTTATGATTTCCGATAAATTATCGGTCCAGAAGCGCTCCCTAGAAACAAGCCAGGCCGCGCCAAACGTAGGGAAATATCCGAAACGGTTTTCTTTTGCAAATCTTTCAGTTCCGTTATACCCAAAACCATGCTCCAGAATATATTTGTTGCGATACGTATAATTTACTTTGCCGGCAAAATTTAAATTCCTGTAAGGCAATGCGTAAGGCAGGCTGGGCTGTCCCGTACTGGGATCTCTGCCGTTTGCATTCAGCGTTTGCATGCGAATACCTACCAGGTCAGCATCAATTTTATGGTCTCCAAAGATTCGGGAATAATTAAGACTGCCTTGAAAATGAACGCGGGCAGACGCCTCTTTATTGCCGGGATAGTAAGTAAGATATTCGGTAGCCTGGCCGGGAGCCGAATTCAGCCACGTGAGCGAATAAGAATTTGTTTCTTTGTCATAGCCAGCCGGTAACAATACTGTATAATAAAAAGGATTGTAAGCCATCTGATAATCAAAATAGGAATACCGGTTTGCGTTAAAAAAGCCGCTAAAAGACAATCCTTTGGTGATAAAATCAAGTTTCTGGTTCAATTGTAAAGTAGCCTGCATTGTAGACGTCGAAAAAGTTTTAAATCCCCTTAGCATTTGTGCATAGGGATTAGAATATTGTAACCCTCCGCCTGCATCATTAGACCCGTTCCCGAATAAAATATGCTTTTGAAGCTTATTGGCCTCATCTGGATCGTATACAGGGGCAAATAGTACAGGGCTTGTATGGGTGGCCTGTGCATACAGATCGGTTGCGAAACTTGCATTATTGGTAATAGGTCCGCTATACTCATTAAAATTCGCCCAAAGATCGAGCGAAAGTATAGTGCTCTTAGTCAGATTCACATCTGTATTGCCTCTCAATTGATAGGTTTTAAAACTCACATTGTTATTAAATTCGTTGAGAGGACTCTTTTTTAAATTTCCATTATCAACATTATAGGTTCCTGAAACAAAGTACCGGGCATTACTTCCGCCGCCGCTTACGCTGGCTGTACCTTTAAAATTATTTGTCCTCTTTTTGAACATCAGATCCAACCAATCCACAGCAGGATAAATAAAAGCATTGCTACCGGGTGCCCCGTCCAAGGTTCGCTGAGTATTGTAGATCTTATCCGCGGTAAAAAAATCAGGCTTAAAAGGAGGCCGGGCATGTTCGGCTTCATTATACACATTCATGTAGGTGATCGGATCGGTCAGTTTAATCATCTGAGTGGCTTCAGATACTACATTATCAATCCTTAAATCAACCCGCGCCTTTCCTTCCTTCCCCCTTTTAGTTGTTACCAGTATGATACCGTTGGCGCCTCTTGCCCCATATAAGGCAGTGGAACTGGCATCCTTCAATATGGAAAAGCTGGCAATATCGTCTACCTGTAAGCGGGCTAAATCATCCATAGACAATTCTATATTGTCGATTAAAATAATGGGGTTTTGTCTGTATCCAAAAGAAGTAGCGCCTCTGACAAAAAAATTTGAATTATCCAATCCCGGCTGCCCGCTCTGCTGAAAACCTATTATACCCGCCACCTGTCCCACTAAAGCATTTGTTAAATTACTGGCAGGCGTAACCAGCTTACCCGGTTCAATAGTAGATACAGACCCAACAACAGCTTCTTTCATTTGTTTCTTTCCAAAAGCAGTTACTACAATCTGCTCCATTTGGCTTCGGGATACCATAAGCTTTATCAGTAATTCTTTCGTTTGTGAAGTAGTTTCAATTACCTGTGATTCATAACCAATCATCGAAATGGTAATTGGAGTTCCTTCTTCGAGATCTATCACAAATTTTCCATTTGCATCGGTAGTGGTTGTTCTGCCAGGAGTGGCAATAGTTACACCAATCAGGCTATTATTAAGTGAGTCTACTACATTTCCCGTTACCGTTATAATGTGTTTATTTTTTTGAGCGCATAAACAGTTTGAGGGATCAGCAATACCAAATAGAAACAACAGTAAAAGCAGCAAAATCTGTCTTTTTAACATGGCAAAACAATTTTTAAATTGTGGTTTAAAATTTTCCACAAGAACGGATTTTTATCAAAAAAAGTAAATGGATAAACCTATGTTTCGTATGGACGATTCATCGAATTAGCAGGTTCTTTATACCATTACATACAAAAACGCGTTGAAGAGAAAATAACTGTACCCTTATTATAAATGTGTGCGACCATATCACAAATTGATTAACTTTAAACTGATCTTATATCTTGCGAATATGAACTATAAAAAAGATGGGTTCAATGGCCAGCGGGCGATTGTATTACCCAAGTCCGTCATTCATAAATTTTGTTTGCCTAATCAAATCATAAACAGGTTTTATTTCACAGATATCGGGCACTATCCAAAAGCAATGTTTCATTTTAGAAAAAGGCCACTCGGTTGTGCACAAAATATATTAATCTATTGCATAGCCGGCTCCGGAGAAGTAACCATACAAACAAATAACTATACTATAGGGCCAGGAGATTATTTTATAATACCCAGCAATACACCTCATTATTATAAAAGTGATGAAAAAAATCCCTGGACTATTTATTGGTGTCATTTTAAGGGCGAACAGGCTGACGCCCTGGCTCAGGCCATCGTTAATAAATATGCTTCTCACAAATCTAAGGTTGGATTTGTAGAAGAACGGATAGACATTTTTAATACGCTATATGCCAGCCTGGAAAAAGGTTACAGTCAGGATAATCTGGTGTTTGTCAATGTGCTGTTTTTCCAGTTCGTGTCTAGCTTTCTCTTTAGTGATAGATTATATTCCAGCTTAAAAGATGATACAGATGAGTTTTTTGAAAAAACAATTATTCATATGAGAAATCATATTGGAGAGAACCTTACTTTATCAGATTTTGCCACACATGTGAATTACTCTGCCAGTCATTTTAGCTACAGATTCAGAAATAAAACCGGATTTTCACCGATCGAATATTTTAACCAATTAAAAATACAGAAGGCTTGTCAATATTTACAGTTCACCAATTTACGCATCAATGAAATTGCATCTAAATTAGGAATGGCAGACCCTTTTTATTTTACAAGGCTTTTTAGAAAGACCATGGGATTTTCTCCAAAGTATTATCGCCAATCGCTCACCTTCGCTAAATAAATGTTCGCTGTTAAATAGCTTCATATGGTATATGCATAAAGAATACCGTAATAAATATATTTGAATGTAAAGATTGCCTTAAGCGAATTACTCTTATTAACGTGTAAGCGACGGTATAAGCTGGCAATGTTGTTTAGCGCCAAGATGTGCTGCATCGTTTTCCAAAACCCATTGGAAAGCCTTTTCTGCCAGTACGTAATGACTTAAACCTAAATTGCCTAACCCCTGCAGGTAGGAACAATGTACTTTATTTCGGAGATTTAAATCATCATCAAAGGTTAAAAGGTCCGGTAAAGAAACAGCGAAATAATCAATCTTTATTTCGTCATTAAAATGAGCGGCTCCATATTGGATTAATTTATCAAACATTCTATCCGCCTTATCTGAATCTCCCAATTTTCTCCAGGCCATTGCCTGGTAGAAAAATTTATCAGGCTGCTGATCGTTATAATAAATAGCTGCAGACAATTCACCCAAACCTGAACTTGCTTTTATGAATGCTTCTTTAGCGTTTTCCTCCTCCCCTTTTCCTGCATACGCAACCCCAAGCCAATAATAAACATCGTTTTCCTGCATACCGTATAATTTCCCCTCGCCCAAATTATGAGGATAAGAATCTTTCTTAGCCATATTTAATAATCCAATAGCTACATCATAGTTCTTTTGTTCAATTTCCTTTCTGGCAGATTGCACTAACGCATATAAATACTGACCGGTTACTTTTCCCTCGCCGCCTTCCCATGGATGAAATTGCCTGGACGCTATCAACTGTAGTACTTTTGCGTGATCACCTTTAAAATTATACAAGGACAATTTCTCTAAATAAATATCATCTCTTTCAGTTACCACATCAGCGTTTTCTTCCAGGAAAGACAACCTTCTTGCAACCGGGTAATTCATTCTTTTGTACAATTGATCAAGCTCCATAAGCACGCGAGCATCTGTATTATCTAAAGAGTATGCTTTCTCGTAATAAGCCAATGCTTTGTCTCTGTCATTTTTTTTATTGAAATAAGCAATACCCAGATTACGATAAACCGTTGCAAAATCCGCTCCCCTGCTTTCAGAAAGCTCCCAATATTTAATCGCATCATCATACTGACGCTTATCATAAAACAAATTACCAAGATAGTATGGTGCTTTATAGTCAGCAGCGTTATTTTCAATAGCAAATTGTAAAACACCTATATCCTGCAATCTGTCGGGAAAACAAAGATAAGCGTCTGCCGAAGCCGCGTGTTGTAAGCAACCCAACACTTCTTTTTTATTAAACAAATGATTATGGAAGTATGCCAGGTAATAATACAGCATCGGGTATTTACTATTTTCCAATGCAAGATTTATTAATGAAACAGCTTCCTTAAACAACCCCGCATCTGAATAGTCCAATGCATACTCGATAAAATTTCTCGGGTCATTGCGAGCCAGTTTTTTTAGTTGACTGATATGTATATCAGCAACATCTTTATCTAGTAAACTTGATTCATACCATAGACCTAAATTGAACTTATCGCGTTGCAAGCCCGTATGGCAAGTGAGTTTAGCATCATTCAATAAACTCAACTTTCTTGCTGCGGCAGTTTTCAATACATAAGCTTTACTGCTGTTTGCATTGTTGTCAATTGCATAAGTTGAGTGTTCCAGAGCTAATGCGTAATTACCACGAAGCATATCAATTTGAGCCAGGGACAAATAACCAATATCTTTCCAGGCAGAACTCCATACTGCTTTATAAAAAGCATTATAAGCTTCATCAATGCTGCCCTGGTATTTCAAACTTAATCCCAGGTTATAATAAGGTTCGTTATCATAAGGGTTCGGATTTCGCTGTGTAAGGGTTTTGATGGCAGTGCGAAAATAAGGTTCGCTTTTTGCAAACTTTCCACGACGCAGATACCACAATCCCAAAGCATTATTATTTCGCATATCTGTTGTATCTCTTTTCAATGCTTCTTCATAATATGGAACAGGGTTATATGTAGCATGCCGATATTGTTCTAAATGCTGGCCCGTCAAAAATAGTTGCTCACAGGAATTGATTTCTTCGGGCTGTAACGCAGGCTGCGCAGGTTGCGGAATATCGTTCTGCTTATTCAGGGAAGGCTCATATTTTAATAATTCCTGTCCGGTCTTTGAGCTGATAACAATTTTGACTTTGCCTTCATCATATGGCTCATCAAGATCTAACTCTTTTTTAAAAACGTTTTCGGGACAAACAGTTGCAGTTTCGTCGAATACCCTTTCATTATTAATGAATACAGCTATTTGAAGTTCTTTTTGCTCAGATGTTACATATACATTCAGTAATAACTTTCGGGCTTCATTTTTTACAGAAACCAATACATCCTTTGTCGCATTTTTTACTACGCCCAGCTCTCGATAAGGCATAAAATATTGCGTAAAAACCTTGGTTTCATAAGGATGTAACCACGTAAAATCAGGTTGATTATCGGTATAAACGCCCGTCATCAATTCAATGTATGGGCCGTCTTCATCTGTAAGGTTCCGGTCCCAGGCCTGTCCGAAATCACTATGCCCCCAGGTCCATTGTTTCTTGCCTGGTGACACATGATGGTTGGCCACATGTAATAAACCTGCCTGTGTATCATGTTCATAACCTCCTACAAAATCGTAATCAGAATTGATTGCCATGTACGAAGTCGGAACAGGAATATTTTTGTACATGGAGATGTCCGTTCCCGGCGCATAATTAACCTTATAATAGGTTCCAGTTGCTATGGGAAAGGCAGACACGTCCCGCTTTCCGTGATCGAGCACAGCATTTACATCCGAAGGAAAAACGGATTGGTAATCATCATTCACTTTAACGGCGGGGTTTGCCCACCATAAAAACGTTTGTGGCAACGGGGAGCGGTTGTACAGCTTTGCTTTAATTTCAATATATGCAGTATCCGGATATAATGTAAAAGCAACAGTTGATTTGGTATGAAACATCTTTTCTACTTCATTTATCCATACGGTTTTACTACCGTCAACGTTTTCTTCCAGCATAAAGTCAACAGGTTCAAATGTGCTTGGACGATGATGCTGGGGCCAGTTAAACTCAATTCCTCCTGATATCCATGGACCGGTTAAACCAACCAGCGCAGGTTTAATTACCTGGTTATAATAAATGAAATGGCGCTCTTTTATTTTGTCATAAGCCATTTGAATGCGGCCGCCGAGCTCAGGCAGGATCATCACTTTAAGAAATTTATTCTCTAAGTATAAACCTATGTATTCTTTGTCAGTTTTCTCATCATAAATTTTTTCAATCACGGGATTTGGGTACACCACTCCACTGCTACCCTGATAAACACGCTTTTCAAAAAACATAGGGTTTTTATCAGGCTTACCCGTTTCGTATGTCGGTATCTTGACTTTTTCCTCCCAAACCCTTACAGACTGATTCATATATCGTTCTTTAATTTTATTTAATGCCCAACCAGATTTTCTTCTAATTCTTCCAGCGACTTACCTTTGGTCTCTTTTACTTTTAATAATACAAACATAAAACCCAAAGCACATATAGACGCATAGATATAAAATGTATGATCTTTAAATTTTTCAAACAAAGGAGGAAATGAAAAGACTAGCAGAAAATAGGCGCCCCATAAAAAAATAGTTGCAATAGAAATAGCTGCGCTCCTGATTTTTGTAGGGAAAATTTCGGCAATCAATACCCAGGTCACCGGGGCCAGCGACATTGCATAAGTACCAATTGCAGCCATCATAAACCATGAAACCGACGAAGAATTGGTTCCTAATAGTTTTACGATAATAATGTATAAAATTGTTAATCCTCCTGCACCAATAAGCATTAATGGCTTGCGTCCTGCTTTATCCACCAGCAACATAGCAAGAATAGTGAATACCAGGTTAATACCGCCTATAAAAACCGTTTGAATTAACTGGTCGTCCTGCGATGCGCCGATGCTTGCAAAAATCTTTGGCGCATAATTAAAAATAACATTGCTGCCGCACCATTGCTGAAATACAGCTAACCCTATACCAATAAGCGTTACAGGCAGAAATGTTTTAGAAAACACTTCTCCATAGTTTACTTTTATTATACCACTTAAGGATTTCTTTATTTTGTTTATGGATTCGTTCGCATAAGCCTCATTGCCAATTTTTCTCAAAATATTTTCGGCTTGGTCATCCCGTTTTTCTTTCAACAGCCATCGCGGGCTTTCAGGCAAAAAACACGCACCGAGTAAAAATAATCCTGAAGGAATTACACCCAAACCAAACATCCATCGCCATGCATCTTCGCCTATATCTCTTAAAGCATAGTTTACTAAATTGGTAATTAAAATTCCTATAACCACCGTTAGCTGGTTAATTGCCACCATCCTTCCGCGCATATGTGCAGGTGATATTTCAGCAATGTACATAGGAGATAACATAGAGGCCATACCTACTCCCACACCTGATATAAACCTTGCAGTGATGAAAATATTTCTTGTTGGCGAAAACGCCATTAGTATAGAAGAAACAGCAAAGACAGCGGCTGCTGATAGTAAGCCTGGGCGACGGCCATATTTATCCGCAATTCTTCCGGCAAATAAACAACCGAGCATTGCTCCAAGTGCCAAACTGCCGGTTGCAAACCCTTCCCAATAAGCATCTAACATAAATTTCTTTTGCAGAAAAGGTAATGCCCCTGCAATAACGGCAAAATCAAAGCCGAAGAGGTACCCGCCCAAAGCAGAAATAAAAGAGATGCCAAGAATGTATCTATTATCAAATTTCATATTTTATTTTTTCACACCCAACGGAATTAAAATTTTAAAAATCTATCTTATAACTCTATTAAAACTACTTTTATTTTTTGAAGGATCGCAATCACTAATAACAAACTGCTACAAGTGAGCCATGCAATTACCCTCATTAACTTTTGCGTTAATATTGAAATAATTTCTTTCATGCCAAAGTTGGCATCTAACGAATTATTAAAAAATAGAGAAAGTGATGATAAAGCTGGATTAAATAATTTATTATCAATTCTGTTTATAGTTAAAATGGCCCCAATCAGCATAGCGCTTATATAAAATACAAGTAGTTATTATCGTTATTTAGTCCAGTTATACCGTAACAACGTCTATTGTGTCAGATCATTCTCTTCTTTATTTTTGAAAACAAATCTGCCTCAGGCCTCTGGCCCGAACCAGGTTTGTGTGCGTCTTGCCTTTAATGCAGAAAGAGCTTACCACTCCTTCTCTTCTCTTTTCTTTAATCGAACCAGACAATAAAAAATGACAACTATGTATAAGCAGGCAATCAAGCTCAATATTGTTTTTCTACTGGTAACAGTAGCCGCTTTTGGGCAAAAATCGAAAACCGGGTCCGGAAATGACCTGATGGGGAATCGTTTCCTAACCCTCAATACCGTAATCCGGGTAAACCAGATAGAAGTTTCCAGGACACGGAATGTAGGAGAAGATGAACGGGCGCTTCACACACCTGAACGAGTAGCCGCATATAGAAATGCTGTAACGGAAGGTTTTCCTGGAGGAAAAATGACCTGGTCTTTCAGTTGGCTTGCCTTAAACGATACCAGCGCTGATTACCGGGCTATAAGAAAGCTTGTTGTTGATTATCACTACAAATATGGAGACGATGTTACATTTATACCCGGTGCTTACTTTGCTAATGCATATAATACCACCGATCAGGTGAACAGGGATATTCATGATGCCTTGCAGATCATAACAAAAATGGTTGGGAATGGTTACCGGCCCAAGAGTATTGTAGCCGGATTTTTGTCATCGAAGAACCAGCAATACCTGGCTGAAAAAGAAGGTATACATGTATGCCAGGGAAATATCTGGAGCCAGTTCAATATTGATAACCAGGATGGGGATGGTTCGGTTGCTTATCCATTTTATCCTTCCAAAGAGCACTTTTGTAAACCGGCACAAAATAAGTCAGATTTTATTGACTGTGTAAACCTGGATGGCTGGTCGATTGACTTTCTTGCCGGCAGAAGGGCTGGTTTTGCAGAAGGGTTTAACAGCCGTATGGGAGTAGGACCGATAGAAACCATCGGTAAGCATGGAAAGGAAAAGGGATTAAGAGAAATGATGCATACCACTGCCATTCATTTTGATGAGGGGTTTAAGCTCAATGGTTTTGGATGGGTAACTAACTGCTGGGAACTTTGCCTGCCTTACGATGTGGCCTATTTGAAAGATTGGTTGGCTGCTATACGGAAGCGTTGGCCCGATACCAGGTTAATAACACAGGGTGAATTCGGCTTAATCTGGAGAAAACATTATAAAAGCAATAGTTTCAATTACCGGTTTGTAGAGAAAGGCTCAGGCATAGGAGGTTCGGATGCAGATAAGGAAATTAAATGGTTCATGAATAAAGATTTTCGTTTAGCGCTATTGAAAGATCTGGCGGGGCAAACTCCCGAAAAGGTAATCGACTTTACAAATTACAAAACTCCCGCAGCAGAACCTACGGAAATGACGCGCCGATGGAGTCTTTTAGGATTGATCAATCAAAAGCAAACAAGACCACAGGATCGTCCGGTCCCGATTGATTCGCTATCTGCAGAAGCACGAAACCTGATAAGCAAGCAATACAAAGACCTGATTAAATAATCTTACAGTTTTTCATCGGCCGCTTATACTTAAAAATCGGATACAGATATCCGAAGCGCTTATTTATTAGAACATTCTTAGAGAAATCTATTCACTTTTTATCATACAAAAGATCCCATGACGTTTAGAATATTTAATTACAAAATAATATCTGTAAAAAGTATCTTCTTATTACTAGGAATATTCCCGGTTCAGTTAAAACTAACCGGTCAAATCATCAATTTTGATAAAGGTGGCAGACAACTGGTTAAGTTTGATTTGTTAGGTAATGCAGTCGATGCACACGACGGAGAGATTGCTAAATTTAATGGCGTTTATTATCTTTATGGTACAAGTTATAACTGCGGTTACGAGTGGGGAAATAAAGATGCCCCGTTCTGCGGATTTAAAGTTTATACTTCTACTAACCTAAAAGATTGGAAAGACAATGGGTTTCTGTTCGATGCTCAAACAGCAATATGGCAAAGAAGGTGTAATGGCAAAACCTATGGTTGTTATCGTCCTCATGTTATTTACAATAAGAAAACCAAATTGTATGTACTTTGGATTAATGTATACGACAATATAGTAGGTTACCGCGTGTTTACATCACCTACGCCGGCCGGGCCATTTTCAGAAGTGGCAGAACCTAAATTGGCTGTTAACGCTAACATGCCGGTTGCTGGTCTCAACAATGGCGATCATGATACCTTTATCGATGATGATGGAACAGCTTACCTGGCTTATACCGACTGGCGTGCCAATGGCGTTATCATGATTGAACAATTAAGTGATGATTATTTAACCGGCACAGGAAAACATGTAAAATCAGTTACTGCAGAAAAAACAGAAGCACCATGTCTGTTCAAAAGAAATAATTTATACTATGTCGTATATTCTGATCCTAACTGTGGATACTGTTCCGGAACAGGCAGTTCTTACAAAACCTCCGAATCTCCATTAGGTCCCTGGTCTGATCCGGTAAGTATCAGTAACAATTCTTGTGGTGGCCAGCCTTCTTTTGTATCCAAACTTAAGGTGGACGGAGAAATCATTTATCTCTATGGTAGTGACCTGTGGAATAACGCAGCGAAGAATGAAGCCTTAGCGAATTACTACTGGGCGCCTTTGGAATTTACTGAAACCGGTGCAATCAAACCATTGGCCTGTGCAGAGACTTACCTGATGAAGAAGAAAACTCAGTCAGCAGCATCATCTAAAAACAAAACAGGGGCTGATGGTTTCAGCATAAAAGATGATATAAAAGATGATAGCCATTATGCACAGTCATTTACCATAAGACGATCGGGCAAATTAAATCATATTTCAATTACGTTGTTTAAAAACAATCATCCGGATAGTGATCTTATGTTGGAATTGTATAACACAGATAAAAATGGATTACCAACAGGTAATGTTGTTTTTAGTAAATACCTGAAACCCGAGCAACTCGGATGGTCTCCCCGCAAGATAGTTATCCATCCTGAGATTCAGGTTGTAAAAGGTAAAGTATACTCGTTGGTATTACGTACAAATACTACCACCGGCAATTACGGCTTCGTTATGAAAGAAACAAGCACTCCCGGAGAAACGCTCGCGTGGCGAGGCGGAAAGGCACAACAATTCACTTTGCTACCCCAAAAAACTATCCAATTGGAGACTAACGTAATTTCTATAAAGTAGTAACGGTTGCCCAAAAACGACTCAACGACCAACTCAAAAAGTATAATAATGGATAAAACAAAAGCGAATAATATTAAGGTTGGTTTATTCGGAATAGGCCTGGAGGCTTACTGGCGCCAGTTTGAAGGACTAAAAGAAAAGCTCGAAGGCTATCTTGATATCGTTGAAAGAAATATAGCAAAAAATGGAGTTACCGTCATCAACCCCGGATTAATAGACACGTCCGAAAAGGCATTCGAAGCAGGGCGTATATTCCGCACAAATGATGTAGATATCATTTTTCTATATGTTACTACCTATGCCCTCTCTTCAACGGTATTACCTGTTGTGCAAAGAGCAAAAGTACCAGTGATTGTATTGAATCTTTCACCAAAAGCAAGTATCAACTACCAGGAGTTCAATATAATGAAAGACCGGGTAAAGATGACTGGCGAGTGGCTGGCTTATTGCTCAGCATGTCCTGTGCCTGAAATAGCCAGTGTATTTAAACGGTCAGATATTGCGTTCTACCAGATAACAGGGGTATTACAGGATGATCCTTCTGTATGGAAGGAAGTGAAAGATTGGATAGAAGCAGCAAAGGTTGCTTTTACGATGTACCACAACCGTCTGGGTTTGATGGGCAGTTACTATAGCGGAATGTTGGATATTTATTCTAACCTGACATTACATTGTTCGTGTTTCGGCGGCCATATAGAGATTATTGAGGTAGATGAGCTGGCAGCACTCCGAAACAATTTAAGTAATACAGAAATCAAACAACGGGTTGAGGAATTTTATGAGGTATTTGAAATACAAGATGACTGTTCTTTAGCAGAACTGGAGCGAGCAGCAAAAACCTCGATAGCGCTTGATTTGCTGGTAGCAAAGTATAAGCTTGGATCTATGGCTTACTATCATAAGGGAAGCGGTAGTGATGCCAATCAGGACACTATGAGCTCTGTTATACTTGGTAATTCTTTGCTTACCGCACGCGGTATTCCTGTTGCCGGCGAGTATGAAGTAAAGAATGCTCAGGCAATGAAAATCATAGATAGTTTTGGTGCAGGAGGATCCTTTACAGAATATTATGCAATGGACTATAATGACGATGTGGTGCTGATGGGACACGACGGCCCTGGCCATATTAAAATAGCAGAAGGCAAAACAAAAGTTCGTCCCTTAAATGTCTATCACGGAAAAGTAGGAAATGGGCTTTCAGTTGAAATGTCCGTTAAAAACGGCCCCGTAACTCTATTATCAGTAGTGGAAAGAAATGATGGCACACTCATGCTGCTTTGTGCTGAAGGAGAATCAGTACCCGGCCCAATTTTAGAAATTGGCAATACCAATAGCCGATACCGGTTTTCAATCGGTGCAAAAAGATTTGTTGAAAACTGGAACAATGAAGGACCGGCGCACCATTGTGCAGTTGGCGTTGGGCATATTGCAAAAAAAATACAAAAACTGGGTAAACTTCTTAATATGCAAGTCATTCAGATATGTTAGCATAGTTTGAAATCTAAGAGTTTTAAATTTTTATGAAACGTTTTTCACCCTTAACTGCTAGCCCAATAGGTAAATTTTCAAAAATCAAGCGACCTGCGTTTAAATAGTCGTTTGGATCAACTTCATATTCAAATATCGGCTTGATAGATTCTTTATTTAAAGCACGTTTATTTGAGTGGCCCTCCGGAATCTGGTATTTTTGGTCAGCTGAATATTCTGAATGCTCCACCAGGGTGCATATTCCCTGCGTGGATCCCATTCGCTTAACAGGGGCAAACGCATGGGACCATACAGGTTGCCCGTGTAGTCAACAGTTAGCCCGATAATAAGTTAGATTAATCTAATAAAATTATTTTTATACCATTCTGCATCAGGAGGCATTAATCTGGTGTATTTTCGTTTTATGATTTCCCAGACAGAAGAAAACTATCTGAAGGTGTTGTATGCCTTAACCAGCATAAAAGGTGAGGCCAGCGTAAATGAACTCAGCAAGCAACTGGATATAAAAATGCCTACCGTAAACAGCATGATGAAACGCCTGGCGGGGAAAGGAATGGTATTGTATGAAAGTTATAAGCCGTTAAAGCTTACAGACAAGGGAAAACATACGGCTGCTTTAATCATACGGAAACATCGTTTGACGGAAATGTACCTGGTAGAAAAAATGGGGTTCGGGTGGGAAGAGGTTCATGATATTGCCGAACAGATAGAACACATACAGTCGCCGCTGTTTTTTAATAAAATGGATGAGCTTTTAGGATATCCGGAAGTAGACCCACACGGCTCGCCTATACCGGATATACATGGAAAGATAAAAACGGATCTGCAGTATAAGAAGCTAAGCGACTGCAAGGCAGGTGACAGCGTTAAGCTTATGGCAATAGGCCATTCCTCTGACGAACTGCTTCAGTTTTTGAACAGCCGCAAACTGCTATTGGGCACTACGATTACCGTTGTATCGCGGGAAAATTTTGACAACAGCATGACAGTGTCTTACAGCAAAAAAAAGGAAATGTTCAGCAGCAAGGTATGCGATAAGCTGCTGGTACAATCTAAAAAGTAAGATTACTATTATAGCGTGCGCGGTGCACATTTACCATATAGGGAACGCCTGCTACACTTGTTATAACAAATACAAATTGTCTCAAAACCTTATTACAGGCCAATCTGCAAACCTACATTTATCACCCGCTGGTTCATATACGCATCGCCTGCCGTATTACCGGCTACTTCAGGATCCTGCTGGTACAAATTGTAATTTGTAAACGTAATCAGGTTGTAGGCGCTCAGATATATACGCGCATTATTGATCTTAAAAGGAAGCAGGCGACTGGGCAACTGATAGCCCATATCAACAGTTTTTAAGCGCACGTACATCGCATCTAACAGCCAGAAATCAGACGGATAAGACGAAGGGCTGTTTACTGAACTGGGATTAGTAGTGAGCCTGGGAAACTTCGCATGATCCGCATTATCGGGAGTCCACCTTAACTCGTGTATGGGTTGGAACTGGCTTTGCAAAGGTTCTATACCTGTGCCTTTAATATAAAAGCTATAACCGAACGATCCCTGGAACAGAATACTTAAACTGAAACCCTTGTAATTCATGCCCAGGGTTAAACCTGCAGTAGTATTAGGTAAATTAGGCTTACCTATCGGGCCCATATCGTTTTCATCAACCACGCCGTCTCCATTCAGATCTTTGTATTTAAAATCACCGGGCTGTACCGGAACCAATGGTTTGGCGCTGTTGTCAATATCCGCCTGATCCTTGTAAAATCCAAGGAAAGTATATCCAAACTCCTGCCCTATCGGGTGGCCGGTTTTCAGCAGCCAGGGAAATGCAGGCGTTGCCTCATCCTGAAATATAATTTTATTTTTTGCATAGGATAGCACACCCCTTATATTGTACTGGAAGTCATTTATATGGTTGTTATAGGATATGTCTGCTTCAAAACCACTATTGCGCACTTCTCCCATATTAAACCTTGCCGTACCCACGCCCAGTATTTGCGAAACAGATCCTCTTTGAATAAGCTGGTCAAACCTGTTATCCCTGAAATAATCTAACGTTACAGCTATTTTATCATTAAGTATATTCAGGTCAATACCTACAGCAAACTTTTTCGCTTTTTCCCAGGTTACATTATGGTTTCCCAGATCACCTTCTTTAACAGACCCATAACTTTTAATGCTGCTTTCTCCAAAAGGATAACCGTCCCCGTTCTCGTATCGCTGATAGTAAAGGTACCTGTTGCCCACCACAACATCCGATCCTACAACACCATAGGTAGCGCGTAATTTCAGCAGGTTGATCTCTTTTATATTAAAGAAGCTTTCTTTACTGATATTCCAGCCTAAACCAACAGCGGGAAAAAAGCCATAACGCTTACTGGCCTGGAACCTGTCGGATCCGTTATACCCCAGGTCAAAGTCAAACATATAGGTTTGTAAATAATCGTATCCCAATTTAAAACTATATCCCTTAAACTTGCTAGGAACCGAAGCACCTTTCTGATCGGTAGCACTTTGCTGGTTATACAGTAACATCGATGTAAAATGATGCTCTTTAAATACTTTCTCATAGTCCAGCCTACCCTGCAAGTTGATATTTTTATTATAATCGTTTGTTATACCCAGCAGTGTATATCCCGATAGCTGGTACTGCCCGCGCGGGTCTAAAGTATAGCTTCCATCTTCAGGATTGTAGTAGTACGATGGAGGAGAATAACCCTCAATCGGTCCGCCTCTGAATAAATGACGTGCTGCAGATTCGGTACTGGCATAAGCCACACGCCCTGTAAACGACAGTCCCTTAGTGATCATATCCAGCTTTTCAACGATTCCGAACAGCACGTTCAGGTCGGTTCTTTTATCTCTTGAATAACCGCTGTTAGCCAGGCGCGCGTTAAGCGTGGAAAGGTTTCCGGGATTATAGCGGTCATAGGAATAACTGCCGTTGGGGTTAAGGAACGGAGCCGAATAAGGTCGTATCTTTTGAAAATTATAAATCTCCGAAACGATATTCTGGGCATGCGGCTGGTTTACGTCTCCAAACCTTGTAGTAACATCCAGTCTTACCGACAAACTTTTTGAAGCCTTAATATCGAGGTTGCTTCTGAAATTATACCGGCGAAAATAATAGTTGTTATCCAGCTCATTTCTTGGATCCGAAAAATCCTTCAATGCCCCGTTTTGCAGGAAGCCGCCGCCGGAAACAAAATATCTTATGATATCATTGCCTCCCGACACATCAATATTAGCATTAGTTTGCTGCGAGTACCGCTTGAATATAGCCTCGTACCAATTTACATCAGGATGCCCGTACGGATCATCACCGGTTCTGAAATGCTCCAGGTCCGACTGTGTGAACGGAGCATTTAACCCGTCATTGGTGTAAGCTTCATTTTCGAGCAAAACGCTGTGATAAGCGTCCAGGAATTTTAGCTTCCGTACGGGGCTTTGCATACCGCCTTCAACACGGGCATTGATCCTGGGACGGCCGGTAACACCCCGCCTTGTGGTTACAATCAATACACCATTGGCTCCTTTAATACCATATACGGCGGTGGTAGAAGCATCTTTCAGGATAGAAATATTTTCAATTTCATTTACATTGATCTGCGCTAACTGATCATAAGTATATTCGATATCATCAACAATAATGAGCGGTTTGTTTCCATCAGGATTTAACGAGCTTATACCCCTGATAAAAAAGTCAGAAGCATCCTTACCCGGCTGCCCCGAGCGTTGCTGAGAGAAAAACCCGGGAAGCCTTCCTACAAGGGCATTCTGAACATTTGCCGTTGGTACGGTTCTTATGGCATCGGCCGATATAGAGCTTACAGCCCCGGTAACAGTTACCCGCTTTTTGGTACCATACCCCACTACCATCACTTCATCCATTCCCTGCTGGTTGGGCTGAAGTACAATATCCAACGTTTTCCCCTGTTCGGCACGGGCCTCGAAAGGCATGTATCCCACTAAAGTAAAAACAAGCGTGTTGGTATCCGCAACTGCAATAGAAAACCTGCCATCCTGATCCGTTACTGTACCCTCCGGCTGCCCCTTTATGGTCACAGAAACTTTTTCGAGGGGCCCTGTTTCACTTTTAACCGTACCTGATACCGTTCCTTTCTGGGCAAAAACAACTGCCGAAAAAAACAAACAAAGGATCAATAAATATATTCGATGCATATAAGAGCTATTAAAGCAGTTTATTAATTAATTTTTTTCTATTACAATGAACATTTACCAGCCCGGGTTCTGAACCATTTTCGGGTTTTTAACCTTTTCATCATAAGGAATGGGATACAGGTACTGCCTGGTTTTAAATACCGGTGTAAAAACCGGGGTTTTGCTATAGGTAACCCTTCCCGACGATCCTTTTACAATGCTCATTCCATGCAATGGTGTATTGGCAACGGTTTCTGCTATTTTCCATCTTCTTATGTCCCAGAAACGATGTTCTTCAAAAGCCAGTTCGATACGGCGTTCGTTCCGGATCGCTTCTCTCATTTCCCCTTGGGTCATACCCGATTTAAGCCCGTACATATCACCGGCTCCCGCCTCAATACCCGCGCGCTTTCTGATATCTTTTAACGCCTGGTACACATCAGCATCAGGGCCTGCAAACTCATTCTGCGCTTCGGCAAAATTCAGCAGCACTTCGGCGTACCGGAACAGGATAAAATCGTGATATACATCGGCGAAATCATTAGTGGTTTCAAAAGGCCCCAGGAACTTACGCATATAATAACTGGTTCTTGTTTCCTGGTTTAATGTGTTGGGATGGCTTCTGCCGCCTTCGAAGGTTTCGAGCTGTGTGCCAAGCCAGAAATGACCATTATAAAAAATACTCATACCCAGCCTCGGGTCCCTGTTCTCGTAAGGGTTGCTTACATCATAGCCCGAGCCTACATCGTTTATGCCAAGACCGTTTTTCATAGGGAAGGCATCTACCAGCTCCTGTGTGGGACTTGTTGCTCCATTTGCTGTACCAGGCGCATAACCTACCGGGCCGTTGTTCACCTCCACACTCTTACTTTGTCCATCTTCTCTTACAAAAATCACTTCTTTATTGATCTTACTGTTCATGCCATCTACAGTAATAAATACATCGGAGAATAGCTCCGGCAACAGGCTGTATTCATTTCTGTTTATTAACTCCTTTGCCGCATCGGCGGCCAGCTTCCAGCGGTTGGCATTATAACTGGTGTAACCCGTTTTATCATTGCCTTCGTCTATATTCTGGCCGTTAAATAATGGGCTTGCTGCATATAATAACACACGTGCCTTTAAGGCCAGGCAGGCACCTTTGGTAACCGAGTGGTATTCGCCTGTGGCTTTTGTCTGCGATAATGTACGCAGGCTGTCCTTTATCTGGTCGCATTCGCCAACAATATAATTCACACAATCCCCGAATGAACTGCGGGGCAACTGTACATCGCCTTTGAGATCGCGTACTTCATCACCAACAAGCGGCACACCACCATAACGTTTTAGGAGTTCAAAGTACATGAGCGCCCTTATAAACCTTACTTCTGCCTTGTAAGCATGCTTTTTAGGAAAACCGGGCGCCACCATCTTATTCAGCGGCACCACATCAATATTATTGATAAAAATATTGGCTTTCCTGATGCCTGCGTAACCAGTGCCCCAAAAGTTTTCGTCCGAGGGAAAAGCTGAAGAAGTATATCCCCCGGTAGCCAGCCTATATACATCGTTACTACCTATGGCTGACGAAACAGCATCATCGGTAGCGGCATCCAGTATATTTCCTCCTACCCGGTTATAGCCCCTTGGAATGCTATAGTAAATTCCGCTCAGATACTTCTCTGCATTTACACCCAGCGAGTCGTCCTTATCAAAAATGTATTCGATCGTATTCAGTTCCAAAGGGATCTTCTCTATGTTTTTAGCACAGGCCCCCAAAACAAGTGTGATGCCAAGTAATGTTTTATATGGAATACTTTTCATGCGTATGCCTTTTATTTATTTAAAGCAGGTTTTCTAAAATTTAATATTGACACCCATATTATACACCTTTTGAATAGGGTAAGCGCCAAACCCTACCTCCGGATCCACCCGGTCATAAGCCGACCATGTGAAAAGGTTCTGGGCATTGGCAAACGCTGTTATGCCGGCCACCCTAAAGCGCGAAGTCCATTTAAAAGGAAATGTATATTGCAGGTTGATATTTTTAATGCGCCAGTAGTCGCCGGAGTGCATCCAGAACGTACTTGAGCTCAGCGTATAACCATCGGCGCCATTGGGCCTCAATCTCGGGTAAGTAGCTATACCCGCTGTTTCGGGTGTCCACCTGTTCAGTATCTGTTCATATAGCTGCCTGTAAACCTGCCCGGTGGGTGTCAGTACTTCCGTGTTCGAGTTGTCTATATACCGGTCCCTGTTCTTTACACCCTGGAACAGTATGCTAAAACCGATACCTTTATAATTAAAGCCCGTGGTTAAACCATAATACAACAGGGGTTTATTTGTTCCGATAGCGGTTTGGTCAAACTGATCTATCATGCCATCCCCGTTAAGGTCTTTATACTTAATGTCGCCGGGCAGCACTTCATAACCCGCTATTACAGCGCTTGACTTAATTTCCTCTTCTGTCTGAAACAACCCTTCGGCTATATAGCCAAACCTTATATCTACCGGAAGTCCGGTCCTCACATTCCAGGGATAATCTCTTTGCTGCTCATCCATGAAAAGCGTTTTGCTTTTTTCGAGCGATCCGTTAGCAGTAAAAAAGTAATTAAATGCGTTTATATTGTTTTGATAAGAAACCTGCAACTCTCCCCCTGTATAAAGCCTTCTGCCAATATTTTCTGAAGGATAGCCGGTGCCCAGCAGCGCTATGCTTTTTCCCCTGACCTGTAAAAGGTCGAAATACACATCCCGGTAATAATCCGCGCTGATGGATAAGTGATCCTTAAATAAAGAGATGTCCACCCCTGCACTAAATTTATTACCCTGTTCCCAACTGATATCTGTATTGGCCAGCCCGTTCTCAGCAATAGCCTGTTGTGCCCGCACGTGATCAATACCGGCAATACCTGTCTGGCCCTCATTTGCAGAATATGTCTGGCGCCAGATAAAATAACCGGAATTGTCAACACCGTTACCGGTATGCGCATAAGTAGCCCGCAGTTTCAGTAGGTTGATCCAGTCCACATTATCTTTTATAAAATCTTCTTTTGCCATATTCCATCCGGCACCGGCAGCATAAAACAGCCCATACTGTCGGCCGGGCGGATACCTGTCGTAGCCACTATAGTTAAGGGCGCCTTCCAGCATATACTTCTCTTTATAATTATATTGCAGCTTAGCCATATAATTTTTAGCAGTGCCCGGCATATCAAAATTGAGGGTCATGCGCCTGGAGTCGGCCATTAAAGAAGCTGTAAATGAGTGGTACTCATTCAATACCTTCGAGTACCCTATCTCACCCTGTGCATACCAGTACCTTGCATTAGAAAGGGCCACAAATGAATTTTGCTGTGAATTTGCGCTGCCATACTGGTTATAAGTAGTATCACCGCTGTTACTAACCTGCATCTGGAAAACGGGCACCCGCAGGCTCCGGTCGGTTACTGTAGCAGACTGAACAGACAGGTTGCCCTTTATTTTTACCCAAAGGCCTTTGACCCAATTGTCAAAATTATATTTCATGTCCACGTTGGCCATGATATCCCTGTCGGTATTCATCATGTACCCCGAGTTATCGAGCATGGCTTTTAAGTTTTGCTGGAAGGAATTGTTCCCTCCCAAAGACCCATTTGGATTATATACCGGGTAAGCATTATTAGGAGTGGTTAAAAGGGCGCTTAAAATATTCCCCGTTCCGGTCCCGGGCTGGTTACCATCCTGTATGCGGCCAAACAACTGCACGCCAATATTAAAATCTTTTGTAACACTAATATCTACTTTTGAGTTGATCATGTAGCGCTGTAATTGCAGCTTCGCATCCGAATTTTGAATATTCAGCAGCCCCTCCTGGTTCATGTAGTTTAATGAAACCATGTATCTTGCTACCTGGCTACCGCCGCCAAGGTTCATGTTGTACCGGTACAACGGTGCATTTTTTCTAAGCACCACGTCGTACCAGTTTACGTCAGGATGCAGATAAGGGTCGCTGCCGTTTTTAAAAGCTTCCAGGTCGTTAACGGTATACAGCGTTTTACGCCCTGCATTTTGCAATGCCTCGTTTACAAGGTAAGAGTAGGTAAATGCATCCAAAGGCTTTGGTTGCTTTATCGCTTCCTGTGTGCCCACCTCCGCTGTAAAGGAAAACTGGGGAGGCCCCATCTGAGGTTTTTTGGTAGTTACCAGTAGCAATCCTTTAGAGCTTCGCTGGCCTAATGCAATGGTCGATAAACCATCTTTTAAAACAGATACGCTTTCGATACTTTCGGGGTCGAGCGAAAAAATATTCCGCTGAATGCCATCTACCATAACAGTTGTACCCTGCCCCCTCAACCTCAGTAATATTTCGTTATTATCACTAAACTGTCCTAAGCCGGTTCTTGCCAGCGACCCTACCAGGTCTTGTTTAGAAATGGCGTCATCCGTTCCTGAAAACGTACGGAATCCCTGCAACTGCTCGGTATATAAACCTGCAAGCCTGCCTGTAAGCGCGTAAGGATACAGCGTTGCCGGTGTGGTAGATAACTGTGGGGTATATACCGTGGATGCTGCACCTAAAAAGAGCGATTTTTTTTGTTCACCATACAAAACATCCAGCGTATCTTCCGTTATCAGGTAGCTTTGTCTCACCAAAACAGTAATGTCATTGTCCGTGTCAGACAGTTTATAAATGGTTGCATCGACCGATTTTCCTGAAAAATAAAGTGTAGCGGGAGGCGTCACACTTATTTCGAAAACGCCATCTTCGTTGCTCATTACCGAGGTACCGCTTTTCTTTTCCTCCACCCGGATATTTTCAACCGCATGGCCATATTCATTTACCACCTTGCCTCTTACCGTTTTACCGGTTTGAGCAAGGCACACATTGCACATTAAAAGCGCCAAAGCCACAACGCAGGTTCTTTTAAAGAAAGTATTTAATAGCAGCATAAATATTTTTCGTTTATAGTGATCCTGCAAGCAGGAGGTATTAATCTGTTGATCGTTATTGACAATTAAATGTGAACCTGAAAGGGTCGGTTTCCGCAGTGCTTCCACCATAACCTATTTTTTTAGCGCCGGTTGCATCTGTTAAAAAATACTCCATCCGTTGTATGGTTTGGGTTTCAGTGAGCCCAAAGTAAGACCGGGGCCAGAAATCAAACCTGAACTTGTTGATGCCGGCCACTGGCTTAAAGGCCGAACGTTCCGTTCTTTCGCAGCGATCAATCACCTCCCCGGTAGCAGTATAAGCTTTGGCACACAGGTATATCGCGGATTCGCTGCTTAAAGGGGTTTCCACCAGGTCACCATCGTAAAAAATGGTTTGTATATCATTATCTGTGGCCTTTGCCAGCTCCATCATAGCGATTTGCGGGTTTACGAAATCGATCATATCGCCGGTTCCGTTCACTACTGTAAGGCGGGCATATTTGCCATCGTGGTATTTATCACTTCCGGGAGCAGCCAGGCCATCGTTAGCATTACCTATAAAATAGCCTAGGTTCACCAGCATATTCTCCTGGCCCACTTTGGTTACAATCTTTACAGTAAACGTAATGCCGCTGTTTACATCATAAGTTTTGGTGGAACGGAACACCACCCATTCCAGGTCGTTGACGATATTTCCCATGAGGGCGTACCTCTTATCCGACATAAGCGCATCAGCCCAGGGCAGCTGCGTTTTTGATTCTTTTTCAGAAACAGGCATCAGGCTCATTTTTTCGTTATCGGCCCCCATTGGGATACAGGTATAGTAAGCTGATGTATTTTGCCTTGCGTTCCACGACTTTGGCGCCAGGAAGCCCACTACAAGCGTGCTGCCATTGTTGGTACCGGCCGGATCTATTTTACAGTTTACCGTTACTGTCAATTCGCTGCCCGCTTCGGCTTCAGAGGGCTGATCCACGCTTACTATATCGGTACTGCAGGCAAATATTAACGCCAGTAACACCGCAACGGTCAGAAACTTCCAGAGATTCTTTTTCCTAAAATATTTTTTGATGCTCATATATGAGAATTGAGATATTTATATATTATTCCGCAGCCACTAATGCGTATTGATAGGTATTCATAGTGCAACCCGGCGAACCTTTTAAAATGATCCTTCGCGCGCCCTCCACTACCGGGTACTCGAACTCATTTACAAAAGTCTGCGAACCACCCTGCTGAATAAAAGACAGACGTAAAGGATATGCGCCATCGTCCAGAGACCAGGTGCCGTCTTTTGAAATCACAAAGGGAGCTTCATGGCCTACGATATAGCTGCCGTCATCCTTAAACTGAATTTTAAAGGCCGAAAAATCAAAAAAGTTGGTTATATCCACCCCGTTTCTCGTAACAGAAGCAATTTTCCAGGTGCCTACAATATTCTTTTGAGCCTCGGGGTTGATTTTAGTACTCTCTTTCTGGCAAGAGTTTACCAGCAATAATAACAACAGGGTAAACGCTGTTGAAAATATATACCTGCTTTGGTTCATAACTGATTTATTGAATTTTATAGTGCTGATCTACAGTTTTTATTGCGCGCTTGTGCTCCAGTATGGGTTTTGTAACAGCTGAGTTGATTTTGCAACCTCACCCTGGGGTATGGGGAACAGGTACATGGCATTTCTGAAATTACGTTTCCTCACATCAAAAGTTTCGAATACCGGGGTCGCGGTTGCGCTGCTTCTTGTTACTTTCATTCCGTGCATCACAGTATTTTCAGTGGTTTCGGCAATCATCCAGCGGCGCACATCCCAAAACCAGTGCTCTTCAAACGCGAGCTCTATCCGACGCTCGTTTCTTATAACGGCCCTCATGTCCGCTTGTGACATACCTGCTGTAAGGCCGTAGCCATTATCCGCACCCGGTTCAATACCGGCTCTTTTTCTAAGGGCGATAATGGCATCATATACTTCCTGGGTAGGGCCGGCAAACTCGTTCTCGGCTTCGGCAAAATCAAGGTACATTTCTCCCAGCCGGATCAAAGGCCAGCAACGATCGGTGCCATGAATACAGTTCCCCGCTATATCGGGCTTCAGCATTTTATTTACATAGTAGCCGGTAGTGGTCCGCTTAAATACGGCATCCGACCCGGCATCTACATAAAATTTTACAGGCTGCCCCATAATAGGCTGAAGACCATCGGTATATAAAACAATCAAGGAAGAATCATGCATTATCGTATAATCCAGGCGGGGGTCGCGGTTATCGTAAGGCCTCGCCGGGTTGTAACCCGATCCCACACTACCGATCATTTTCCCGTTTTTCATAAGAAAAGCATCTACCAGTTCCTGGTAAGGGTAGGCCCCTTTGCCATCTCCCCCGCGGGTGGGCGGCATCCAGCAGGTTTCGAAATCTTTTACACCCTTTTGCATCCTGGCAAAAATGTACTCGTTGTTCACCCGCTGGTAAAACAGATCCTGGAATGGCTGGATCGTTTGTCCGGATACCGATCCGGTATTATTATATATCTGGTAAGTGCCAAGCGCTATCACCGCTCTTGCCGCATCGGCGGCCAGTTTCCAGCGGTTATTATCCGCACTGGTATAACCAACGGCGGAGCGTAACGGTTCGCTAAGCGCTGTATTAAAATTATTGGGGCCATTAAACAAAGGGCTGGCCGCATATAAAAGCACCCTTGCCTTCAACGCCTTGCATGCACCAGCGCCTGCTCTTCCATATTCCAGGCCCTGCTGGCGCACGGGCAGGTTTTTTGCAGCCTCATCACATTCTGACACAATATAATTAACACATTCTTCAAAGCTGTTCCGTTCGCCTGAAATCCGATCTTTATCACTGAAAATAGTATCTCCCACCAACGGCACGCCTCCATAGTGTTTTAAAAGATTGAAATAGTACCAGGCCCTCAAAAACCGGGCTTCTGCGGCGGTTCTTTTTTGCAGGTTCTGATCAAAAGGCAAGGTAGGAACATGCTTTAAGTACTGGTTCACAGCTCTTATTTGCGCATAACAGGTTTTCCAGGCATCATCCGTTACAGTGGCCGGCGTTATGGAGCCGGTTGCAAACCCCATAGATGTAGCGGCAACCCCTGCCCTGGGCACATCTGCTTCCGAGGAAGCAGCATCCAACCCTCCATTTTCCGAAAACCGGGTAGGACTGAAACTAAAGCCTACTTTAGAATAGATTTCGTTCAAAAAGCCCATTGCATAGGAACTATCGCTAAAAACGGTCTGTTCGTTCAGGTTGGTAGTGGTCGTTTCTTCCAAAAACTTGCTTTTGGAACAACCGGAGGCTAATAAAAGCATCACTACGCTAATAATCAGCCCTGACAACAGCTTCGCATGGTTAAATCTTTTCATAATTTTAAGAATCGTTTATCTTTCCTAAGATTAGGTAACTTAAATCAATACATACCCCTACTCCGGTAATATCTTATTTTTTTCATCAATAAAAGATATGGGTACATTCCAAATTGTCGCACAGAAAACACCTTCTTATTAATTCATATACTGCCTCGCCCCTACAAAACCTCCGAATTTCAGGGAATTGCCACTTTTTATAGATTGAGGTGAAAGAGTTGTACCGTTACATTATATCTAATGTCTTATATTCATATGATCGAAACCAACTATTATTAACAGTGTATCCTGATTTATTTTATTTGCTGAGAGAGACGACAGGGTTAACGTGGCCGTTCCTGCACCATATCACCACATTAGGCCTTTCCATAGCGCTGTCCTTTATATTCGGCATGTACTATTTAAGGAAGGATCTGCGGCAGAAAGAAAAGCTGGGATATTACAGTTCCCGGAAGGATACGCTCATTAACCCTGGCAAGCCCGCAGCCGCTTTACCCTCAAAAACCCTGGGCACCATTGCCCTGCTTAATACAATATGCGGAATTTTAATCGGTAAAATTTTTTATTTGTTTGAAAACAGCAATGAGCTGCAAAATATTCATAGCATCTTTTCATTTGCGGGAATTAATTATTTGGGCGCGCTTATGGGTATGTTAGTTTCCTCTACTGTTTATTATTACCGCAACAATATTAATCCCTTATCCGTTTTTGATTCAGCTGCGCCCGGTTTTATTCTTTCGTATTCTATAGGAAGACTTGGCTGCCACGTTTCGGGGGACGGGGACTGGGGAATTGAAAATACGATGGCCAAACCGCTTGCCTGGCTACCGGACTGGTTCTGGGCATACGACTATCCTCATAATATCATCCGCGAGGGGGTTATTATGAATCATTGCGATTGGGGCAACTATTGCTATAAGCTTGCAGCGCCTGTTTTTCCCACCTCCCTGTATGAAGCCATCATTTGCTTTTTACTGTTCCTCCTTCTTTGGCGAATAAGAAAAAAAATGCGTCCGACAGGATTTGTAATGAGCATTTACCTGATCCTGGCCGGACTGGAAAGATTCCTGATCGAAGAAATCCGTATCAACCCCTTAATTAAAGGACTGCATATCACCCAGGCTCAATTAGTAAGCATTATATTGATGATAGCGGGAGCTGCCCTCATGGCCGGCAGGTGGTATCGCTCAAAAAATGGAGGTGCAGAACCAGTTTAAGTGACTATTATACTATGAAATGAGCATAAAAAAATATAAAAAATAAACAGATGAAATATACTTTTTTGATCATCTCCTGTTTCCTGTCATATACAATAAATGCCTATTCCGGCTTTGCAGTCCCATCATCTCTCAGGCCATGGAATGCACAATGGATCGGTACCGGTAACCTGCCAGGCAACGGGCAGGATTATGGCGTATTTTATTTTCGCAAACATATAGACCTGGCGGAAAAGCCAGCCTCCTTTAAGATCCATGTATCTGCTGACAATCGCTATAAATTGTACGTCAACAATTCCCTGGTTTCTGATGGCCCCACACGTGGTGACCTCTACAACTGGAACTATGAAACTGTTGATATCGCTCCTTTTCTCGCCCAGGGCAACAACAGCATCGCGGCTGTTGTATGGAATGAAGCCAATTTTCGCCCGGAATGGCAGTATTCACTGCGTACGGCTTTTATTGTTCAGGGCGCTACTGAAAAAGAAGAGATACTGAATACCAATAACACCTGGAAAAGTATTGAGGACAAGGCTTTCGGGCCGGCCTGGACGCCATTCGTTGCCGTGAACGGGCAATTTGTAGATATGAACAAAACAATAACCGGCTGGTCGGAACCTGATTTTGATGACAGCAGTTGGAGACCGGCAGCACATTTATTTGGCGGTCAGCCAAAAGGACTTTCCGATGGATTTGGCTATATGCTGGTACCCTCTCCCCTTCCGCCAAGAGAGCGCACTTACCAACCCATCGAAGTAGTGCGTGAAGCATCGGGGATAACATTACCACTAAATACACCACGTAAGATATTTCCTTTACAAATACCAGCAAACAGTACGGTTACCATTTTACTCGATCAGACTTTTGAAACCAATGCCTACCCGACCATACAGTTCAGCGGAGGTAAAAATGCAGGGCTATCACTCAGCTATGCCGAAGCCCTTTTTAATAACGACCCTTTACGCGGAACAGGAAAAAGCAACCGCAATGAAGTAAAAGACAAGGAGTTCAGAGGACTGAAAGACACACTGGCATCTAATGGAAATGACAACCAGTCTTTCACCCCTTTTCATTTTCGCACCTTCCGTTACCTGCGCTTAATTGTACAAACTAAAGACACACCACTTACGATTGATAGCCTGTATGGGACTTTTACGGGTTACCCGTTCAAGCAATCAGCCGTTTTTAACGCTGCAGATGCCGGCATACAGCAGATCCTTGATATCGGCTGGCGAACTGCCAGGCTTAATGCTTTTGAAACCTATACCGACTGTCCTTATTACGAACAGCTTCAGTATATAGGCGATACACGCATACAGGCCATGGTATCTTATTATTACAGTGGTGATGACCGGCTGGCCAGGTATGCATTAAATCTTATGGACGCTTCCCGCCTGCCGGAAGGTGTTACACTAAGCCGTTATCCAACGCACAGCACACAGATAATCCCTACGTTTTCTCTATGGTATATTGGTATGCTGCACGACTACTGGATGTACAGGAATGACCCCTCCTTCTTAAAAACCAAGCTGCAAGGAACAAGAGCCATTCTTGACTTTTTCAACAAATATCAAATGGCTGACGGATCCTTAAGCAACACTCCCTACTGGACCTTTGTGGACTGGGCCAATGGCAAAAACTGGTCAATGGGTGCACCGCCAAAAGGATCGGATGGGAGCACAGCCACCATTGACCTCCAGCTTTTATGGGCCTTTGAATGGGCCGCGGAACTGGAACGTAATTTAGGTGTTACAGCTTATGCAGACCTGTACGATCAAAAGGCCAGACAGCTAAGGCAAACTATTAAGCTGAAATATTGGGATAGTACCAAAATGCTGTATGCAGACACAAATGAAAAAAAATCGTTTTCACAGCATGCGAACGCGCTTGCACTGCTCACCGGCCTGGTAGATCAAAAAAGTGCAGGAGCATTCTGCAAAAGATTACTTACCGATAACAGCTTAACCCAATGCACTATTTATTTTAAATACTACCTGCACCAGGCGCTTGTGAAAGGAGGCCTTGGTAATGATTATATGCGCTGGCTGGATGTATGGCGGGATAATATAAAGATGGGACTTACCACCTGGGCAGAAGAACCCGATCTTTATAAAACCCGTTCTGACTGCCATGCCTGGGGAAGCAGCCCTAATATTGAATTTTTCAGAACGGTATTGGGTATTGACAGCGACGCTCCCGGCTTTAGTAAAATAAAGATTAAGCCTCATTTGGGCAGCCTGTTGAAAGTAAGTGGTTCTATACCGCATCCCAATGGCAAGGTTGGAGCTTCGTACACTTTTAAACAAAATAAGTGGATGGTTAGCATTTCTCTTCCGCAAAGCACATCCGGCGTCTTTATATGGAAAGGGAAAGACTATATGATTAAAGCAGGTGAGAACAGCTTTACTTTGAATTGATTCCTCCACAGCCCATAAATTAATCTATGTATTCTATTTATACAATAATGGCTGTGGCCTGCTGCCCATAACGAGTTCCAGCTTACCACCTTTCATAATATCATAATAATCGATATAACATTTATTGTAAGGCATTCCATTAAGAAACGCTTTTTGTATATAAATATTGGACGCGGAATTATCTTTTGCTACTATAGAGAAAGTTTTGCCAGCGGGCAAATGAATAACTGACTGCTTAAACAACGGGCTTGTTATTTCAAACCTGGTACTGCCAGGAGATACAGGATGAATACCAACAGATGCCAATACATACCAGGCGCTCATCTGGCCCACATCTTCATTTCCCACCAAACCTTCTACCGAATTATGATAAGCGCTGTCGCAGATAATTCTTGTCCATTTTTGAGTAAGCCAGGGCTCTCCCAGGCGGTTAAACAAAAAAGGAACATGATGCACCGGTTCATTCGCATGATTGTAGTAACTGTTCCACATAAAATTCCGGGGGGTGCTGTCAAAAAAATGATTGAGGTCTGCAATAACCTTTTCTTTGCCACCCATCAATGCTACCATACCTTCCACGTCGTGCGGCACAAACCAACCCTGCTGGTAAGGATTGGTTTCAAAAGTGCCGTACCAATCGGTTAAACGGCCATCTTTTGGCCAGGGCTGCCAGCTACCATCCGCATTACGCGGGCGAAACCAGTGATGTGCTGTATCCCATATATTTTTATAGGCGAGCGACCGTGTAGCATATTTCTTTGCATCGCCGTGCCTGCCTAAACTGTCTGCCAACTGAGAAAGGCACCAGTCGGCAAAAGCGTATTCCAGTGTTTTCGCGATGCTGCCGGGATCATATCCAAGGTTGCCGTTACCAAACTTCTCATTGGTAGTTACTGCATACTGGTAAGCCTTCTGCACATCATAATTACGGATGCCTTTTACGTAAGCGTCTGCCAGTACCACAACCGCCGGATTGCCCAGCATACACCCGCTATACGCATTCAGCAGCTCCCAGCGCTCTAGGTAACTGCTGTCCGATTCATCGGCCAGTGTTACCAGCGAACTGATCATATCATTGACCAAAAGAGGATTAATAATTGTTTGCAAAGGAAACTGGCTCCGGAACACGTCCCAGCCACTGAATATGCTACGTTTTTTAAACCCTGTTGCTTTGTGCATTTTACCATCGCCGCCGGTATAATTCCCATCCACATCGGTTACAATACGGGGATCGATCATGGTATGATACAATGCCGTATAGAAAACACGCTTTTGCTCTTCTGTAGCACCATCAATAGCAATCACATTCAAAGCATCATTCCAAAGCTGCACTGCATGCTGATACACCCTGTCAAAATCCCAATCTTTAATTTCTGTTTCCAGATTCTTTTTAGCGCCTGCTATACTCACAAACGATATCCCGGCTTTCATCAACACCTGCTCATCAGCTTTTGTCTCAAACTCAGTGTAAAAGCCCAGGTGCTTTCCCTGGACCTCAGTTATATTTCTTTCAACGGAGGCATTGGCTATCCTCTGCTGGTAATAATCGCTTTCTATTGCCTCGCGCTTACGGCTGGCTGTATCAGGAATATGTGCACTCCATACACCATAATCTTTTAACGGCTTGCTGAACTGCGCGTAAAAATAAACAGTATAATTTGCTTTCCCGTCCCCATTGCCCCAGCCACCACCATCGGGTGTACATGTCATCCAGCCTGCAATGGTGTTCTCATCCACCACTTTTACATATTGCGAGGTAGCCGTGCCTCCTATCCTTCTTGCCAGGTCTACCTGAATACGTGATTGTTGATTTGCAGGAAATGTGAACCGCAACATACCGCTGTGCGGCACTGCAGTCATTTCTGCTTTGATATTATGATCGGTTAAACGCACAGCATAATATCCCGCCGAAGCCTTTTCGCTTTTCTTGTCATAGCGGGACCTGTAACCCTTACCGGGCGGATCTTCCAGCTTACCAGAAGCAGTTTTAAGTGGTCCGGTAGCCGGCATCACCAGGAAATTACCGAGATCGCCAAACCACCCAATACCACTCATTTGTGTAAATGCAAACCCTTCAATACTTTCATGCTCATAACTATACCCCGAACCATTGTCCCCGCCAGTGATCGTATTAGGACTCACCTGTACCATGCCATAAGGAGTAGTAGCCCCCGGGAAAGTTTTGCCCAAACCATGATAAATACCGGCTTTACCGGTACTGGTACTGGCGCCGATAAACGGGTTCACATACTCAGCCGGTGGCTCTATCTGTGCCCTGCCACAGGCAACCGTTAATACTGATATGACCCATAATTTTAATTTTAAACGTTTAATCATTTATAGCTCGCGTATATAGAACGTATGTTTTTTAGGTTTATTGATCTGGTATATCTGATTCACCAGCACATCCATCTGGCTCTGCCAGCCCTGCCTCACTTCGGGGTAACGGGCCTTGAGATAAATATCCAGATTCCCTCTTACAAACCCTTCGTTAAGATGTGCATAAATAGTATCCAGGGTTGACAGGTCATCCTTCATCAATAAGCCTCTATCCATTAAGAAATCATACTCCATCCAGGCATAGTCCCTGAACCGCCGCTCTATCTGCCATCTTTCCTCGTTTAATTTTTTTACAACCATTGCCTGTTCATATTGCGGTGTCCTGCGCAGTTCGGCCATGTTAATACCGGCCTTTAATTCAGCACCGTTCCATTCGCCTATCTTTTGGCCATCAATCTCTACCGCATACTTACTGCCGTTCAGGCCTGTTATACGCAACATTTCCTCGTTCAGCTCTTTATTAAAAGGAATAATTGTTAAAGCATCTGTTTCCCGCCGTTGCATGGCGCCCCACTCCCCGGTTGGCATTGTGTCTACAGGATAAGGCAGCGCCCTGGCCAGGTAATCGAACTTTAATGTTCCTTTTCCGGGTTGGATGTTGGTAATATTGCAATTGATTTGGTTTTCAGCTTTTGCAGTTGCAGCATTTACCGTAAAATCAGCTACTTTCTTATTGGCCAGCCCCTGTGCTTTTAAAAACAGGTAGGCCATCACTAAATGTCCGTCAACTCCAGGGTGGATCCTATCGTTACCTATCAATGTATAGGTAGAATCCTTTGCCTGTTCGCGTACATTAATAGCTGTCATCGGGCGCGTAAAGTCAACAAACCCCCAACCGCTTTTTTTCGCAACCGCTTCCTGAAACTCAGCTACTTTAAGCATTGCATTTGCTTTACCGGGAAAAAGATTATTGTTCCCGAATTTGCTTGTTTCGTCATAAGGCGAACCGGCGATGATCACTTTTTTGATTTCCGGATGCTTTTTAAAAGAAGCATCCATTTGCAGTAAAGCATTGTACGACCGCTCTAATTTTTCTTTTGATTTTTCAGCACTGTCGGATTGTAAAAATTCAAAATACCCGGTATCATTCATCCCGAAAGTGAGGGTAATAACCGTTGGTTTTTTTGCATAAACATCTGTTTCAAGACGTTTATACATCTGTTCTGCAATCTCACCGCCAATGCCTGCGTTCATAATAGTAATGGGCATGTCGGGGAACCGTGTCATATAATATAACCAGATGTACTGGTGATATCGCCCTCCGTGCGTGATACTGTTACCGATAAACGCGACCCTGTCATTTTTTTTGAAAGGTGCAATCTGTTGGGCGCCTGCGGGAAAACAGGCAAGTGCCAAAAGAGAAAACCATAAGTAATTCAGAAACTTCATCAGATATATTTTAAAACATAATTATTTCCAATTAAATACCCTTACAAAATATGGCCTGTACCGGTCTGCACTGCCAGGGTTATTAAAGTTGCTCCAGAAATCAGTAGGATTGATATTGTATGAGATCACCAGCTCCCCTTGCCTGCTAAGCGCATGATGTACGAAGGCATTGTAGGTGATGATATCCTTGCCGTCGTATTTTTCGGGTATACGGTACAGAGTGCGCTTATTGGTCCAGGGGCCTACGGGACTGTCGGATTCGAGAATATAAATATCCTGCCCGAAAATAATTTGCTGTGATACCAGGTAATACTTGCCATCCTGGTAAAACACATTGGGTTGAGTGATATCGCTGCAAACATTATATTTGGAAGGTGTGGTACTCCACCCCTTTTCCCCGTAATATTCCCAGGTACCCTTCAGGTCATTACCGGCCACGCGTGCCACATACATAAAAGAAGTAAGAAAGCCGTTTTCCGTGGCATACATATAAGTGTATCCATCGGGCGCCTGCATGCTTCCTGCATCGTAGTTATTGGTCACATCCTTGTCTTTTATTATTTCGCGCATTTGCATAGAAGGCAGGTCAAAGATGGCGACATCTGTACTTGTATGTGCAAAATCCCAGGCCCCATCACCTGTTTTACGCACATGACCAAGTAGTACCTGCAGCTCATTGTTATATACCTGCCCGGCGCCAGGCCAGTACCAGTCCTGGTCTTCTGCGGCGCCGTCATATTTTATCCAGGTCTGTGACTGATTACCGGAACCAGGATTCAGCTGTATAAAGCTCTCTACTGACATACCTTCCTGTAATATGCCGGTATTTCGTACAAAAGTGTTATTAATTCTTGCCCGCTCCGGTGTTACCTCACCAAAAAAGCTGTCCTGGAAGGTCCATAGTAAACTTCCATTGGGTAATAACGTGGAGTAACATCCATCTGCTCCATTCCATCCGGAATAACGGGTAAGGTAATTATTATAGAGCGTATCGCTGTAAACTTTAACATTAGCGTCCCATTTCCCTTCATTAGGTATAGGAACGAGCCAGGGCAGGGGTACCTCATTCACTTGTATGCGTACCTCCCATTCGCGCTTTTGGCCGTCCTGCGAGGTTACTGTATACATATGTGTCTTATCACCTGAAAAATCAACTGTTTTACCCGAAGCCGGCGTAATAGTTGCTCCGTCCGAAACCGTTATTACCGGCTTTATTGCCGTAAGATCTGTAGTGTAAGGCACGGTAACCACTACAACAGAGCTGTCTACTGTTCTGCTTATTACAGTTTTGCCGATCTGGTTCTCAACAGTGAAAAAAAGAATAGCTCTCTGAGGGCTTTTATAATTTTTAAAAACATCTTTTTGACACGATGTTAGCAACAGACCGCTAATAATAATACTTAAAGGAACTCTTTTCATTTCAAAAGGTTTAAAAATGCATCAGTTCAATTCAGCAGAAGTAAAGGATGATGCAGGTAGCCCTTTACCATTGAAAAGCGAGCCTACGGACGTTGCATAAAATGCATATCGTACCCCAACGGGGTTTGAAATGGCGTTGCTGCCAACAATAACCTTATTACCTTCGATCACAGCTTTGGCAGATTTCCAGGTACCAACGGGGTCCTGCAGCTCAAACCCTTCCAAAGAACCATTACCGGACTTTAAACCACCTTCGGTATTTGTAAACGAAACAATTACTTTATTGCCCTTAATTTCAAAACTTTTATATAGCGGCCCGGAATAAACAACACCAACATTCCTATATGTTTTATTCAAGGCCCAAAGCGCTAACCGACGGCCAACTTCCTGCTTGTTCGCGGGATGAATATTATTGATATCGCCAATATCCAGGGTAACTGCCATGCCTGTATTGGCGGCAAACGAAAGCGTTCTACGCTGGGCATCGCGTAGCTGAGCGGCATCTGTTTGGTTCCCGCCATATTTAAAAGGAGCTATCTGGACAAAGTAAAAAGGGAAGTCTCCTTCATTCCATTGTTTCCTCCATTCACTGATCATTAAAGGAAATAAAGTAGTGTATTGCTTTGCCCTGCCTACGTTTGATTCACCCTGGTACCATATAGCGCCCTTTATTGCAAAAGGCACCAACGGCGCTATCATTGCATTATAAAGAACTGATGGCTGGTTAGGCCAAGTGTTTAACAGGGGTTTAGGTTTTATGGCTGCCAGGCTATAATACCATTCCCCGCTAAGGCTAATTCCCGATGCATTGTTTGCGGCTGCAGGATATAAAACCATTTGATCTGCTTTCCCGTACATACCACCATCGCCTCCATCATCAATAACTTTAACAGCTATAACATTGTTGCCGGCTTTTACCAGACTGCCCGGTATAGTGTAATGCCGTTCTGCCGCCCAGGTAAAACCGCTCATGGTGCTATCCACCGCTTCACCATTAAAAAACATGACGTCCCTGTCGTCAATAGGGCCTAGGTTCAGCTTTAGCTCCTTTCCTGCCCAGGCGTCCGGAATGTTTACAATGCGTTTAAACCACACAATTCCATCTATATCAGGCAACCCGGCCTTTTCCCATATACCCGGCAATAGCATGGTATTCCACCCCGAAGTATTGCTTCCTTTGATATGCTCATTCCCATTATCAGCTACAGCCGACAGCCATTTCAACTGGTTGATGCTATCTCTTGCCCGCATACCTTCCCTGTCTTTATTTACCGAATCCATTGTATTCAGCTCTTTATCAAAATCGCCCATCAGCCGCAGCGATGCTTCACTTGTCCAGGCTTCGGCAATCGTACCGCCCCAGCTTGTGTGTATGAGACCTATCGGTACTTTCAGCTTATTATGCAATTGTCTACCAAAGAAATAGGCCGCAGCACTGAAAGCGCCAACCGTTGCCGGGGAACAAACTGCCCACGCCCCTCTCACATCGTTTTTTGGAGCATAGGCTATTTCCTTTTCAACCGTAAATAATCTTATAGCAGGATAGTTCGCGCCCGCTATTTCCTGCGCCGAATTTTTGATCGGATCTGTAGCCCAGCCTGAAACAGGCATTTCCATATTAGACTGGCCGGAGCAGATCCACACTTCTCCAATCAATACGTTTTTTAACACCTTTATTTCATCCGTCTTTATGCTTACAGTAAAAGGCCCGCCAGCTTTTGGAGTAGGCAGCTTCACCATCCATTTGCCGTTTTGGCCGGCCACGGCCTGTACAACTGTAGCAGACCAGCTGCCACTAACCTCCACTTTCCGGCCTGGCTTTGCCCAGCCCCATACAGAGGCATTGGCATTTTGCTGCAATACTATATTGTCTGCAAAGATTGCAGGTAATGCAAGCTGAGCACAAGCAGTAACAATACTGCCTGCTGTAATAATAACTAATAAAAAAAAAGGCTTCATTTGCTAATTTATTATTTTCTATAGACACGCAACAAAGGTTTTACCTCTATTTAAAATTGTTAAATCTCGGTACGCTAATAGAGGTAAGTGCCTGCTGAGTGTACTTATTATTTGTTTCACGAAAATGCTATGAAGTTAAGATCCATAAATCCCCGTTTAGTGCCAGCACAGTGTAAACAAAATGCGTCCCGCTGCCTTATACAACTATTTGCTGTTATATGCGCCCTCTTTCCTGTACTAAATATAAACGCCCAAAATACAGATAATAAGGAAAAGGAGGACTCTTCCTGGATCAAATTCCAGCAATACATTGAGTATATGATCCATAACGACTGGGCCCATCTTTCTAAATATAAAGATGCCAATGCCACGCTTGGCCTGCCCACGGCAGGTGAGAACCGTGTGGTGTTTATGGGCAACTCCATAACAGAAGGATGGAACGAGGCTGATCCGGATTTTTTTAAAGAAAACAAGTATATTAACCGGGGCATTGGCGGGCAAACAACCCCCCAAATGCTGGTACGCTTTCGTGCCGATGTCATTAACCTTCGCCCGAAGGTAGTAGTTATACTGGCAGGGACCAATGATATTGCGGGCAACACTGGCCCCTCCACTCCTGAAATGATCCAAAATAATATTGCATCAATGGCAGAACTGGCGCAGGCCCATCATATAAAAGTGGTTCTATGTTCCGTAACACCTGTTTATGATTATCCGTGGAAACCCGGCCTGCAGCCCGCTGAAAAAATTGTTGCGCTAAATGCATGGATAAAGCAATATGCTTTAAAGAACAACTGCATATATGCTGATTACTGGTCGACGATGGCCGACGAGCGAAAAGGGATGAGAACAGCATTATCAAAAGATGGGGTGCATCCAATTTTGGAAGGGTACAAAATAATGGAACCGATAGTACAGCAAGCTATTAAAAAAGCATTACAAAATAAGAAATAAAGTTTGCAATGAAGTTGAAGTGTATGCTTATTATATGGTTCTTTATATGCCCGGTTATAACAAAAGCCAATGTAGCGCTTTCCAGCCTGTTTCAAAGCAATATGGTGTTACAAAGAGATAAGCCCTGCAACATCTGGGGAACAGCAGGCAGGGGCGAAAGAATTTCGGTATTTTTAAATAATGCCACTTATAATACCATTGCCAAAAACGGGACATGGAAAATAACACTGCCTGCCCAGCCGGCAGGCGGACCACACACTATTACTGTGAAAGGCAGGAATACTATAACACTTTCGAACGTTTTATTTGGAGATGTGTGGATCTGCAGCGGACAAAGCAATATGCAGTTCAGTGTACAGGAAGCAAGGCCGCAACCTGATACGGCTACGTTTAATAACAATAATATAAGATTGTTTACTGTTGGGATTGGTACCGACTTTGTTCCACAGGATACCGTTAAAGGTGGTACATGGAAGATAGCCACCGTAAAAGAGGTAAATGGCTTTAGCGCAGCAGGCTTTTTCTTTGGCAGCTACCTGCAGCAGCATTTAAATGTTCCAATAGGTTTGATCAGCAACAGCCTTGGCGCAACGGCTATTGAACAATGGACGAGTAATGAAGCACTCCGGCAGTTTCCACAATTTGATAATTTTTACAACACCTATCTTGCTCCAAAGAAAAGCATGAAACAGATGAGTGACGATTTTGAAAAAATAAAATCATCATGGAATAAAGAATATTACCTGAAAGATGATCCCGGGTTAGCACAACAATGGTATTTGCCTGAAACGGATACCAGCGGCTGGAAAACGATGAACCAACCCTCACATTGGGAGGACAACGAATTGAAAGATTATGATGGCTCGGTATGGTTTAGAAAAAGCTACGATTCTTTCCCAAAAGATATTTTTGGCAATACCAATATCAGTCTCGGTCAGGTGGACGATTACAATATCTGCTGGGTGAACGGCGTAAAAATAGGAGAAGGCTATGGCAATATGAACCTATACACTTATAAGATCCCCGACAGTATTATCAGGCACAAAAACAATGTGGTCGTTGTACGTGTATTTGATTCGGGAGGCAAGGGAGGTATGTATAATATGTTCTGGAATCCCTTTCTTGCCGGAACATGGAAATATAAAAAAGGAACGCCAATTGATGCTTCGAAATTTAAAAAGCCCCTGGTGGCCAACTCTTATATATTCGGTACACCGGCCATTCTATATAACGCCAATATGGCGCCGTTAAAACAGTTAAGCGTCAAAGGCTTTGCCTGGTACCAGGGAGAAGCTAATACCGGCAGAGCCGAAGAATACAAACAGTTACTGCCCGCATTGATAACTGACTGGCGCAAACAGTTTAACCAGGGCGACCTTCCTTTTTTAATAGTGCAACTGCCCAATTTAGGTAAAGAGTCCGAAGAACCTGAAAACAGCGAATGGGCCGAGCTGCGCGATGCCCAATCAGCAGCCCTCACACTTCCCAATACCGGCCTGGCAGTAACCATCGATATTGGCGAGGCCAATAACCTCCATCCGCATAATAAACTGGAGGTGGGGAACCGGCTCGGAATGACAGCGCTTAGTATGGTATATGGCATTGACAGCATTGAAACAAGCCCCGAATACAAAAGCATGCAGGTCGAAAGGGACAGTATCATTGTAACATTTAATCAACATATCATATGCCGAAACAAATACGGCTATATAGATGGTTTTGCTATTGCCGGCAACGATAATGTTTTTCATTGGGCAAGGGCTTATGTAAAGAACAATCATTCAGTGGTCGTTTACAGCCCGGCTGTAAAATCTCCTGCAAACGTAAGATACCTTTGGAGCGATGAACCGGGATCCATTGACCTGTATAATAAAAACGGGCTGCCGGCCGCGCCGTTCAGAACAGATGATATCCCGTTAAAAACGGCAGGGAAAACGTACCGGTTCCTGCCGTAAAGGAAAAGAAGGTTATTCATAGCAGTTACATCAATCAGACGCCTTAAATAGCGCTAAAAGGCCCTTTAATCGTACTATATTCTAAAGGCAGTCTCTATCGTTTCATTGATCTTACCATGCAAACTTTCACTGCAATAATAGTGCAGTGAACAGGGATAACTTTGGGTTCTATGCGCTGAAAAAGGGCTGGTCTTAAAACAGGTTCGTAAAATACAATTAGCTTATGAGACTCTTGGATTTTTTATTTTTAACGATCATCATTTGTTCATGTAACAGCCACCCGAGAGTCACCAATTATATCAGCAATATCAATAATTGTGATTCAGAAGTTGTTATCCGTAACTGGGAATTTACCAACCTGGTGTACCTGGAAAAAAACAGGGAAGATGCCGCTATTGAAGCTTTTAAGGATACAATCAATGCTGATCTCGGCGACCAGTTAAAAAACTATGCGGATTTTAGTAAATACTTTAATAAAGTAGCACAGGAGGATACTATTCCTCTGGAAGCCAAGGAAAATTTCAGGTATGGCTTTACCCAAACCGGTAGTTACTTTTCTGTGGATACTTTATACCGGCTTCCAAAAGTTGGCTTTTTTCATGATGTATTGCCAAAATATACTTATGCCGCTACCATTATAAGAAGCACAAAAGAGCAAGAAGTAGTACTTATACCAGCTGCAAATAACGGGATCCGGTTATGGGTAAACGGGGAGCAAAAACTGTTAAGCTATGTTCACGATTTTATAAGCGGCTACCAGTACCTGGTGAAGGTGCGTTTGAAAAAAGGGGACAATTTTATACTGGCTAAATTGCTTCACGGGGATGGAGACTGGAGGTTTTTTCTAAAAGCATGTTCAATAGCGTATGCTACTGAAAATTCTTTAGGTCGCGATTATTTCAGCGTCTGCGAAAACTATCTCTTACATAATGAGCGGGACACGCTGAAGCTTAGGATCACCTCTCCTGCAACAGTAATAACGCGACCGGTAAAGCTCGAAATCTCCGATGTAAACCGTAATGTAGTGATCGAAAAAATGTTGCCGGTGGGCCATGCCTGGGAAATACCTGTAGTTGATTTACCTACGGGACCTTATACCGTAAAATTGAATACCGACAACGAAACATTCAAACAAAGATTTTTCAAAGGCGATTATCATACCTGGTTCAATAAAATGATTAAAAACCTGGAACAGTTCTATACTGACGATCAGGCAAGAGCGCATATAGAGATCCTGGGAAAAAGATTCCGGTATGTGGATTCAGTGGACGTGAACCATGACAATCCCTATGAACGGAAACTTTCCGCGCTTCTTTTTGAAATTGCGGAAATACACAGGCGGCTCAAAAATAAGCAGTCAGCCTTTGCTCATATTCCTGGGCTGCATTTAAGAAACCAGATCGATAAAGAACATGAGGAAGATTCTTACATGATCTATGTGCCGGAATCGTATAACGGGAAGCCGGTTCCTTTAGTGGTTATGATGCCCTATGAATCGAGTGTGCGGCCTTTTAACATCAGTACGTATGTGTCCAATATTGAACGGATCGAGCATATAAAAAAGCTGGCTGAAAAATACCGGTTTGCCGTATTATGGTCGAGTTACCGGGTGTACACCAATCATAATTTTATCAATATGTTCTGCAATACGGTATTTGAGCGGATCAATGATGTGAAAAAAGATTACCATATTGACAGCAGCCGGATCTTTGTATATGGCGACTGTGCCGGCGGCGCCCTGGCGCTGTATATGGCCGGTAAATATCCCTCATACTTTGCAGCGCTGGCGGCTGAAGGCCCGGCAATACCCGGTTATGGCGATAATGAAGAGGATGATCATGAAGTGATGTATTCACAAAGAGACGCGGTATATAATTTTTATAATACACCGGAAAACTTCAAAAACTTTTCCAGCTATATTGTTCACTCTGTAAACGATGAAAAAAGCTCATTCGACCTATCACAGGGATTATATGACCGGGTTAAAAAAGCGGGCGGCAATATAAAGCTAAAAAAACTGTATGTACGAAAAGGCACCGACCTGTTTTTTATGAACCTGGTGCCGGAGAACAAGATCATGACGGATATTTTCGCTTTCTTTAATACTAAAAAGAAAGTAACTCCCAACAAAATAGCTTTTTCAACCCGGCTGCTAAAATACAATCATTGCTTCTGGGTAACGCTTGATGATATTGCTTACAGGAAAAAAGCCTACGTAAATGCCGATTTTTCCGAATCCCGCAATTCAATAACCATTACCGCTCAAAATGTAAACCGGCTTACGCTTGATCTGAGCCAGCTGAAGATCCGGGATAAAAAAGAACAGATAACCGTAATGGCTAATGGCCGGCCTGGCCATTACTCTTACCCGGAAAACAACCAATTGAGCATTTCGTTAAGCACGGACACAAAAAGTGAATTCCTGAAAAATCATGATACGGAAGGCCCGGTGAATGATTTCTTTTCGCGCCCCTTTTTACTGGTATATGGCAGCGGTGGCTCTGTAAAGGAGCAGGCGCTCTGTAAGGCTATCGCAGACAGCTTTGCATTAAACTGGAAGGCCAACTTCCTTGCAGCGCAGTTCTCCATTAAAAAAGATGTGGAGGTAAATGATCCTGATATAAAAAATTACAACCTGATTGTTGTGGGTAATAATAATACAAATGCGCTGCTGGATAAAGTATATAGCAGGCTGCCGGTAAAAATAGAAAAACAATATATTACTATTGGCGGCAGGCATTTTGACGGAACCGGTTTGTCTTATACGTTCATTTACCCTAACCCCTTGAATACCGCAAAGTATATATTGGTGATTGGCTCCAATGGAGACAAGTTCAATTATGAAATGATCAAAGATCTTTCTTTTAACGGTTGGGAAGATTTTTATGTAAATAGCAGCTCCGGTGAATTTGATCAGCACTGGCAATAAAAATCATAAAAAACAAACAGATGAAAGGCATAAAATTGTTTTCAGGGATCCTTTGCATTACCGGATGGAGCACGGCATTCCTGTTTTTTATGTTTCACTACCGGTTTGCCTTTAACTACGAAACTGAGATAAACGATCATTATTACCTTGTATTTTCTATACCATTTTTGTTGCTGGTGCTGGTATTGAATACCTTAGGTAACCCGGGAGCAGTATCTCTAAAAAAAATACTATGGCTGCTGCCGGTAATAGCTATTTGCCTGCTGCTGCTGTTCAGCAACAAGTATTCTTTTGGCAACGAATATTTTGTAGTATTGGTATCTGTATTTTTCCTTAGCAGTACCGTAGCGCTTACTAAGAACAAAAAAGTGCTTTACGGAATCATTACAGTCATTATCGCCACCTTTTTCTTTGAACTATATACAGGGCTGCAGCAATGGCTGGAGGCCAAAAGTTATGGAGATCATACGGCCCTTGCCATTAAAGGCACGCTGCAAAACTCTGGTGTTTATGCCTGCTATTTGGTGGTTCATTTGCCGATGTTAAGCCACCTCACCCCCCAGGCCCCTCTCCGGGCGGAGAGGGGGAGTTGCTTACGCCCGATTTTTACCCGCCGAAGGCAGGTGAGGTGTTTGCTCCTTTTGCACTGGCTGCGTATCATATTGCCGCTGGCAGCTTTTGTGCTAAGCGGCCTGTTAATATACCATACCCAAAGCCGCACCGCATATATAGCTTTTTTCATAACGGTTGCGGGCTGGGCCTTTAGCAGGTATGGAAGCATTATTGGCCAAAAGCTAAAGCCGCTGCCCAAAGCGCTTATAGTATGCACCGGGTTGGGCATGTTGGCGCTAACGGCCTTTGCAGGATATTATTTGTTTGGCTTAAAAAAAATGAGCGCTATGGGCAGGCTGATGAAGACAGAGATTGCCCTACAGCATATTGCCGACCATTTCTGGACGGGTACCGGCATAGGGCGTTTTGCCTGGTACTACCCGCAATGGCAGGCGCAGTATTTTAAAGAAACGCCCCTGCCACCACAGGATTATTTTTTAAGCGCCGGGGAAAGCTATATCATTTTTAATGAGTACCTGCAATGGTTTCCAACCGTGGGTATTATCGGCGCTATTATTACAATAGTATTATTGGTTTATTTTTTTAAAACAAAACCAGCTACAAACAATCGCCTGGCTGCAATGCTAAAGCTAACAGCGGTAGCCATCATGGCCTGCGGCTTCACCTCCTACCCTCTGCATATAAACGCGCTTTTATCACTGCTGGCGTTTTGCATAGTTGGTCTATTTGTACTATATACGGTAGAAAAAGGCGACCCGACAACAACCGGGATTCCAAAGTTGGTAACGTCGCCCCCTTCTCCATTATCTCCTTCTCCAAAAGGAAACCTTTGGACCAGAGAGGGTTGGAGTGAAATAAAACCTGGGGCGTTTCCCTTCACGGGCAAAAAGCGCTCTCCGGCATTACAATACAGTTTGCTAATAGCCTGCCCCCTCCTGCTAAGCGCTACAGCGTATAAGGGCATTGTGGCTTACAGGGCCGCAACGCTGTGGCAGCAGGCAAGAGAGGACGGCACCGGGCAGGATGAAGCCACGAAGTTGTATGCGACATTATACAGCCCTCTAAAAACAGACGGGAAATTTTTAACCGATTATGGAACGCTATTGTCTGCCGACAGTGTAACCTGTGCCACTGCCGCCACATTACTGCAAGGCGCCGCTCAACTGCATATTTCAAGGCAGGGTACAGAACAATTGGTGCAAGTGTATAAAAAGCTAAACCGCCTGCCAGAGGCGATAGCCCTGCAGCAGTGGCTATGCCATTTTTTGCCCAACCGATTTTTGCCTAGGCTAGAGCTGATGCAGCTATACCAGGCTGTAGGCGATAGTGCAAAGGCAAAGGAGGTGGCAGCAGATATACTGGCCATGCCCGTAAAACTGCCATCCGCAGAAGTAGAAAGCATAAAGCACGAGGCGGAAAAACTAATGAACGAACCATAAAAAACCATATCATGTCACACTATACTTTATACCAGTTAGAGCGACTGCACCTCATGATAGCTGCAAAAAATACAGGCACGCTAAATAAGCTGACCAGGAAATTGCACATTTCAACACGCTGCATGCATAATTATACTGAGCATGGATACTAAAACTTTCACCCGGATTAAAAAAATAAATGATTATATATGCAGAGCAGATACTGGCAAACCAAAAGAATTAGCAATAAAACTAAAACTTTCGGAAAGTCAACTTTATCAATATATCAATGTTATGAAGCAGCTCGGTGCACCAATTGTTTACTGTCGAAAAAAGAATACCTATTATTATACAAAACCGGGTTCATTCAGTTTAGGTTTTGAAGATTTTTAATTTCGAACAAATCAATACTTAATTCATGCAGGATATTTATTTGCATAAAAAAATCAGAATAATTTCAATACTGCTGTTCTATGTATCCTTTATACCTTTTAATTCTATTGCTCAACAGAAGGATTCAATTTTTATTACAGCCGTTAAGGGAAAGATAAAAGACAGCACCTATAATTTTATGCTTACTAATGCTACGGTAGCTGTATATAAAGATGCGGATAGCAGTTTATTACAATTTGGCCTGCCCAACAATTTTGGAGAGTTTAATATTACTCACCTGCCTGTAAATATCCCTTTGCAACTAATCATTACGCATATAGGCTATGCGCCTTTCTTCAGGAAATTTGCACTTACTAAAGAAACCGAAACCCTCGATTTCGGGTTGCTTTATATGCATCAAAATACCGATAAAGACGGCAAACTGATGGAAGAAGTTATTGTGAAGTCCATCCCGCCCATGCGCATGAATGGAGATACACTGGAGTTTAACGCGGATGCCTTTAAAATGGATGCAAACGCCACAGGAGAAGACTGGATGCGCATTTTACCCGGTCTTACTATTTGGGGCGATGGAGAAATTACCTTTAACGGTAAGAAAATACAAGCACTTATGGTAGACGGAAAACCTTTTATGGGAGGGGCAACTACTGTAGCCACTCAAAATTTACCTAAAGAAGCGCTGGATAAACTACAAATATATCAGCGATACGATGAAAAAAATCCTTTAGATTCTACCATGTTTGCTAATTTAAGGCTTAAAGATGATAAAAAAATGGGGTACTTTGGTAAGATAGGCGCCGGTTATGGCAAAAGCCCTCAAAAGAAAACTATAAGCAAGCAGAATAGTCCCGATTTGTTTTTCAGCTCCGATGGGCAAAGAAGTAATCCCTATGCTATTGATGGTATGATTTCGGGATTCAATAAAAAAATACAGTTAAATGTGGTTGGGGCCGTCAATAATATTAATAAATCCGCTTCGGGTATTGATGTACTGATGAAAAACAGTTCTTATAAAGGCGAAGGGGCGGATACTGATTACCAAAGTGATTTTTCGTTACCCGGCATCAACCGACTCATTGCAGCAGGTATCAAATTTCAATATGATTTCATCCCCGACCCGGCTTACCAAAAACGCTCGCGTTTTAATGCCGACTATTTTATTAACGACAACCAGGCAATTACCAACAGGAATAGCACTTCCAATAATTATATTTCTAATGATACTATTCTTTCAAACAATAGCGCAGACAGCGAAAATAAGCACACTACTAGCCAGCAGGCCGTGTCACAGTATGAGCTAAGTTCTCCAACTATGAATCTCATATTCAACTCAGCGCTTGTTTCCAGTAACAGCTATAACACCGGTAGAAGTGTTGCTGAACAACGAAAAACAGGCGTAGGCCTCATTGCCAATAGTGAATTAAACAGCAGCAGTGAAAATAGCGGAAGGGGCATTAATGTAGGCGTAGATTATGGCCATCGCCAGGTGTTAGGCCGCAAACACCGGCGCATATCTGATGAATTTAATATTGGGTACCAGTTTTCAGCCAATGAGCATAAAGGCAGCTCCCGTAATTTTGCTAAATATACATACCTTCAAAACCCACTTGGTAACAGGGAGTTTGACAGATTCTATCAACAGCGTGATGCTACCAGTAGCGGGTATCGTATTACAGCCAGCTATCCCAGGTTAAAGCAGCTTATTTTTAACAGGAAGAACTTTGGCGATATTGATATTGCTCTTTCAGGCATTTTCGATTTTAAGAATAATACTTATACGGACAGGGTGTTAGATAAAGACACAGTTAATCAAACTTACATATTGAATAACTATCTTACTAATAACAGGAATGAGCAAATTAAGAACCTGGTACCCGCTGTAACTGTTTCAAAAATTTTTCAGAAAGGGCTTACCAATCGCTATAATAAATGGGTGAGCTTAAAAGCAGATTTTAAAAAACAATTTTATACCATAACCCATAACGCTAAGCATGTGATGCAGAACTTTGAACGCAGCTATGCTATGTTTATTCCTCAGGCCTCCGCAGAGTATTACAATCACCAATATGGCCTTTATGAAATGCGTTATACCCTGAATTACGCAAGTGATGTTACTTATCCCGGCGTTAACAATATTGCCCCGCTGGTGGACAGTAGCAACCTTTGGTATATACCCAAAGGAAATCTATTGATACAGCCACAATATAAACGGGAGATGACATTTCAGTATAGTTTTAATACACGCACGCCTAAAAACCCTTTGCGATTGGGTATAAACATAAGTATGGGCGCTATTGATAACAGCATGGCCGATAGTATTCTTTACAATGAAGAAGGTGTTCGCACGGTATATACCGTAAACGTCAATGGCAACCGTTATGTAAGAGGGGGAATGAACATTAAAAAGTCAATAGAAATGAAGATGCAGAGAACATTTGAGATAGGAGCCAATTATAATTTTGACCGTGGCAACGCCCCACAATATATAAATGATATGCTTGTTATAAGCAACGGTATTTATCACAATATGTCGTTCATCCTTAGCTATCGCTATAAAGAACTGATACTGCTAAAAGGAGAAGAAAGCCTGGGCTATTACAACAGCAAACAAAACGGTATGGCAACTGGCAATAATAATTTTAAAAGCGGCAACCAGTTCTCCCGGTTTAGCGGCTCTTTTCAATTTCCAAAAAATTTAGTATGGGCAAGCAATATAACTTACAATAGAAGTAGCTCAAATAATAATGAGCCGGTACATTATACGATATGGAATGCGGCGGTTACATACCGGTTTTTAAAAGGAAATCAGGGGGAGGTAAAATTTTCTGCAATGGATTTATTGCGACAGAATAAAGCTATTGTAAATACTGTAAATGGCAATACCCAAACCTTTAGCAGCAGTAATGTGCTTCAGCAGTATTTTATACTTTCGTTAGCCTACTATCCCCGGCAATTTGGAAATAAACGTTAGGCTTAAAACGAAAAAAACGGGTTTTGAAGATAACCAATTCTATTTTTTCACTGCTATCATATAATAGTAGTCAAGGTTAATTTCGCAACACTAAATCAAAAATTTTCTTAACCCGCCTAATCAGTTGATAGGCACAAAACAGTAAAATGATGAAGAAAAAAATTTTTCGGTTGGCGATAGTACCAACCTTAGCAATTGCAACTCTTTTAGGATTGTCATCTTTCGTGAGTTCCGGTGAATGGACTTGCAGAGTAAATGGAGGCGACCCTAGTCGAGTTTATGTTCAGATTATATATTCTGATTGTAGCTACATTTGTTACTATGGCGGGAATGCAGATTGCTGGTACACTTCCCCCATGTAATAATTTACATGAAGAATATACCTTACCTAAATCAACTTCACATCTTTTATTGAGCTACACATTACTTGGGTAATAATACGTAAGAAATGCTGTACTAACACGGTTTGTAAGGTTTCCATTGCAAAAAGTCTTTGATGTAAGATTTAATCTTATGTCAAAGACTTAAATATAGAATCAAATTAGAAAGTGTAGAAGATTATTCCTATAAACACGATTTAATTTGTAAAAATGATAAAAAATAAACAATGTTCTGGAAAGCACTGGAAAAAAGAATAATGATATTTAAAATACTTCTGTAAACCTATTGCTTTCATTTAAGTAGATTAACGCATGCAAATTCATTTTACTTTATCTAATGCTTTTATCAAGCATAGCAAAACTAACAAACTTCCATATTTTCTTATACTAATATTATACCTCCCGTTATGGTCTTGTTCAAATGAAGAAAACACGAACGATGATACTGTTGATCTTACTAAAATAATTATTCCGCCTAAGGTAAATGCCACTTATGAAACCCTTTTTGACTCTACTTTTTTCATTCCTCTTGAAACCAACAGTGAATGTATCATTAAGAAAATAGATTATATTGATTCTATGAGTAATTCAATATACATACTAGATATAGGAGGGCGACAAATATTAAAGTTTGGTTTTGATGGAAGGTTTCTAGGAAAGTATTCTAAAATAGGCGCTTCTGAATCGGAGTTTTATACACCAGTAGATTTTACAATCTTACACAATCAAAAGGAAATATGCCTATATGACCCAGGCAACGATAAACTTTTATATTTTGACGACTCTTTAAACTTTCTTCGAGAAAAGAAAGTACCGTTTCGGTTTAAAAAATTTACTATTAATAGCAATGGAGCGAGTTATTTATTTGATAAAGAATATAGCATTGAAGAAGATAAAAGAATGAAATATCAAATATTAAAAACTGATAGCGCCTTTAATATAAAATCAAGACAAATTCCATATAAAACAGAGTTAGGATTCTTTTTAGCCGGAGCCGATGGGAATGGCACTATAACAAAAGATTATCACAAGAACTTATATCTTCCTTTTTATTCACCAATAATTTTTCAGATAGACACAGTTGAAAAATGTACTGCTAAGTATATGATAAACTTTGAGAAAGGCAAATTACTTAGCGAAAAAACTGCTGAAAAATTAACAGCTATGAATTATACAAAAGTGCTTCAAGATACAAATACTATTACAGGGGTGGCGATAACGAATAATCAAAATAACCTTGTTGGTTTTTATAGAATAGCGAATTCCTATTTTCATTTTACGTATAACTTCAACACTCAAAAAGTTAAGTTACTACAAGCAAAGACTAACCCAGCGTGTGGATGTGGCCCTATTTATACGTTTAAAAGATTTTTTGAATCTTATTTAGCCGGATATGTAACATCTGCAAATTTTGAAGGCTTTGTAACGGAATTAAACTTTACAAAAAAGGACTCCGCCTCAAATAAATTAAATGAACTTAAAGTTTCTTCATCAAACAATCCTGTTCTTGTATTTAGTAAGTTGCGAGAACAAAATATTGTAGCAGTGACAGAGTAATTGAGGCATTCTAATTACTGGCAATGTATAAATTTTAAAAATCATCACATTAATGAAACATATTCATCTTGTACTCCTTTTTTTAGGACTAAACCAGAATACTTTCTCACAGGAACTTCCTAAAATCAGGATAAACCCTTATAATGCCTACGGGGGAAAAGTATCAGAGTATTTTAGCAAGGTTGACTATATACCGTTAGAAACAAATCCGGAAAGCAGGTTTGGTGATGCACATGAATTGATAATAACAGATAGCACAATAGTTGTTAGCGACTGGGACACAAAATCTGTGCTATTTTTTGCTTTAGACGGCAAATATATAAGAAAAGTAAAAGGCGCTAGCGGCAAAGCCTTTCACATCATGTATGACCCCGTATCAAACCAAATTCTTTTTACCCCTTTCACAATGTTTGCTAATACAAGAGAAAAAGTATCCTATTATACTATTAACGGGCTACCCTCGCGGGAACCTGCTTTTCAATTGCAGGTACTTGCAGATGACCCTTTTGGAGTGCGAAAAGCCATCCCGATTGGAAATAACTTTTTTGCCGTAACAAATACCTGTATGTATCCTATTGGCTCGCAACCTCCAGATAAAGAATACTCGCTGATAGAAATATATCAAGGCAATACACTATATCGATCGTTTCTAAACTATAACCCTTCAAAAGTGCCCGGAGTTTGTGCTTTATGTGGTGGCGGTATTGGCGCTGTCCAAAATGTGGGTGTAAAAAATAATAATTTTTATATTTCCGCGCCCGGTACCCATATTGTTTACAATATATCCAAAGATGCAGCTATACCTAAGTTTCAAATTGTATTTCCTGCAAACCTGTCAATTCCTGATAGTATCATTAATGCTACTGATGCAAAAACGATTGAGGGTTTGCGTATGAACTTTGGCGCCTTTTCAACTGAAACCATTATAGGTATAAACGACCTCCTTTTTTTTAATAACTACCTGTTTTTCCGGGTACAAAGGAGAGCTATCACTACCAGGAGCAGTTCAGGCCAGTCATCGTTATACAATTTTATATATGATACACTTACAGGGAAGACAGCCTCCTTGGAACGTATAATTCCCGATGAGATGAGCTGTTTCCTGCCTTTTTCTGATCCGCGAAAAATGGCTGCCACGGGATATAAGTATAGCAATGATGGGTATGTTTATAACGTGTTGTCATCATTGTTAATGTTTTCATCGCACGAAGACACAAAATCTAAAAACCCGCAGTATCCTCCTGTTCTCCAGCAATATTTTAAAACCCAGAACCGTAAAAGCAACCCGGTTATTGTGAGGATGAAGCTGAAGGAGTGAGGGCTAAATAATAACTAGGAATTAATAATTAATAATAATGGATTGGTGCAGGTATTTATTTTGTTTGGCAGCAGTTTTTGCAGCAACTGTATTGCAGGCGCAGGAAGTGTCAAAAATCCGCATTGACCCGGCACAGGCATATGGAGGAGTTGTATCCGATTATTTTACCAATATCGAGTATATACCTTTGGAAACAACCAAAGAGAGTTTATTTGGCACTTCAGACCAACTTATTGTTACAGACAGCGGCTACGTAATTAATGACAATCACGACACACATTCTGTTTTGTTTTTTAATTCAAAAGGAAAGTTTATTAAAAGAATTAAGGAGAAGAATCAGAACACCAGTATTACTATCAGAGATCTTACTACCGAGGGCCTTATTGGTATATCAACACTAAATTGGGATAATAATACATGGAGCAATAAAAGATTCTATAAAAACGGGGTCTTTATAGATGAACAATTATCAAAGAACAGATTATCAGAAAAAATCTCTTTAGGAAAGAACTATTTTGCTGCTTTTAATAGTTGTTATCTGGCAAGACACGAAAAAAATATTCATGCTGTAAAACCGCTTATAGAAGTTTTTAAAGGTGCGCAACTTTTCAGAAAATATTTTATCATTGATTCCATTGCTGATTTAGGCTTTTGTAAAATTTCAGGAAAAATAACTCCAGGAATTGTTGCAGATTTTGGAAATATGTATTTTGCGAAACCATTAACTCACGAAATATATCAGTTAAATAAGGATACTCTTATACAACTTTTTCAACTTGTTTTCCCGATAAACCGGTCTGTTCTTAGTCCGGGTAAACCATTTCCAACTGAATTGTTTAAGATTGACAGCCTCGAAAGAAAGGTCAGAAACGATCCTAAAATGATTTTTGAGGTGAATAATGTGTTTTTTAACAGGACGAATATGTTTTTCAGAGTGAGGTCGCTGATATATAATATTACTCCCGGATCGGCGTCTGAACAGCAATACAATTTTATCCTGGACACTGCGTCCAATTGGTTGGTTTCAATGGAACATATCACACCTGATGAAAAGTCCGGTTTTTTACCATTAACAGGAAATAATACTACGTTAAACGGGGTGAAAGTGCACAAGGAGGCACTCTACACTGTAGTTTCATCGCTAGAGATGTTCACTGCCCGTGAAGCTACCAAATCCCGCAATCCCCAATACCCGCCCACATTACAGGAATACTTCAGCACACAGAACCGCAAAAGCAACCCGGTTATTGTAAGGATGAAGCTGAAGGAATAAGGGTCAATTAATAATTAGTAATTTGGCTAATACAGGGCAGTCCATCAAAGTAACAGCATAATGGAAAAAGCCAATTGAAGTCACTTGAGGCACCTATTATTCATTACAGCTCAATATTTACAGAATGTGAAACTAAAGCCCCCTTCTTCTTTATAGTAATATGTCTGGCATTTCCGGCAAAACCCAATGGGGGCGCCCATATCTTTTAATACAACCAGGTCGTTATGTACCTGTCTCTCGGAAACTCTTAGTTTTTTTGATAATTCTGCTACGTGTCCCGTCTTTTTGCCGGTTATAAGCCGGTGCAGCAGGGCAAGGCGAAGGATTTGCTCTTTGATAGACATTAGTTTCAATTGATTAGACTGTTAGTAAAATAGTATTTTCATAAGTAAAAACAATTGGTTTTTACTATGGTAGTTAAATAATAGTCAATTCACCTGTCCTTTACCCCTACTCTTACCCTGATAAAGAATAAATTAAACGCCAGAAATGGGGGTCAACGCCCTTTAGATGTACTATATTATTATATAGATCGTTCCTATGATGCGTATTATTACACTTTTTTTTCTATTTATAGTGCCTGGTGTGGCAGCGGCGCAGAAAGTGCCGAAGATCCGCATTGATCCGGCACAGGCTTACGGAGGCAGCGCGTCAGAATATTTTGAATCAATAGAATATATTCCTTTGGAAACAACTAAAGAAAGCACTTTTGGTGAGGCCCGCAACATTCTTATTACAGACAGCAGTATCGTAGTTTATGATTACGATACAAGGTCTACTTTATTTTTTACACCTGACGGAAAATTCATCAGGAAAGTAAAGGAAAAGGAAAGTAGCTATTCCCGTATATATTTCGATCAATACAACCGGCAAATTGTGATTATTACGGAAGATGATTTTACAGGGATGCAGTATGCCAGCTACTATTCGAAAACCGGGATCGCCCAAAGTAAAGCGAAAATACAGACAGGCGGGACAACAGCGGTAAAATCAAGGACAATACCTATAGGTTCCGGATACTTTGCAACCGGTACCAGCTTTTTATTGTGGCCCGATAAAGATCCGGTAGACAGCAGCTTTGGCTTGGTTAAGATATACAAAAGTGAAAAATTATACAAATCGCTGCTCCCATATAATCAGCAAAAGCATTTAGCTGCTTCCATTTTAGTAGGCTCCGTTGAAATGGACGGATTTGTGGTAAACGGTACTTTTTATATTGGAACTCCTTTGGAACATGAAATTTATAAGCTTACAAAGGATACGGCTGTTAAAGTATGTAAGCTTGTGTTTCCTTCTGATTATAGCTTTCCTAAAGAAACTATAGAATCCGGAGATAGAAAAATGCTGGAAGATATAAACAGAACAATTTCAAATGATATGCAAAAAGTACTTTTTATAAATACTATACTTTTTCACAATAAACTTTTATTCTTTAAAGTAAACACAAAAGCTATCAGTTTTTCATCCGGGTCAGAAGCAAAATCCCAACGAAATTTTATTTATAATACAGAAAATGGTAAACTTGTGTCTATGGAGCGTATTAACCCGGATAGTCTTACTTATTTTTTGCCCATTACGGGATACAACACCAGCATCTCCGGGTTCATGTATTCCAATGGTAATTTTTATACGCAGATTGCTTCATTGAAAATGTTTGCAGAAATGGAAAAGAACAAATTCCGAAATCCTCAATACCCTCCGGCATTACAACAATATTTCAACACCCAGAACCGCAAAAGCAACCCGGTTATTGTGAGGATGAAGTTGAGAGATTATTAGGCATTGGCGTGGCGTAGGGTGTGTTCCAAATTGTCGCGATCGTCATGCCGGCTATAAGGATTTGCGATGCCAAATCAATGAGGTAATGACAAAAAAGAACCGTCACTTTGAGCGGAGCCGAAAAGTCTCCTGAATTTGAGGAGATTCCGCTCCAGCTTCGCAGGTATCGGAATGACGTTAAAAGTTGGCATTAACTTTTCAATGGATTAATATCTGTCATTGGCACTGTAAGGAGGCACCTGCCTGTCGGCTGGCGGGTCTTCTGAATCAGGGTAGAACCTTCACTTCGCTTAGGATGACGTTTAATAAGGTACTTGTTTTGTTCGATAATAATGCACCCATGGCATATCACTTTCCAAACTTCCGTAGATAATAGCTTAGTGTAAGCATAAAATATTGCTGTAATACATTGCTTGTTGTGAAAGTTTGGGTATTACCTGTGGAAGTATTAATAATACCTTTGTTCTGGCGCAGTAAATCCAATGCAGAAAATTTAGCTTCCCCCTGGTTGCCTTTTAAAAATCGGTACGTGAGGCTGGCATTCCAGATGGTGAAATGCAACGGGTCCGTACCGTTACTGGTGCTTTTGTTATAGGTAATATTAGTGCTCCATACCAGGTTTTTGGGTAATTGCAGGGTTCCGATAAAGCGGGTGTATTGATTGTTACTTTTAAACCGGCTGTCGTTAAATCCCTGCTGCCGGCTGTTATAAAAGCCAACGCCCTGCTCCGCTTTCAGTGTCACCAGGTCCTGGTGCCGGAAACTTACATCCAGGTTCACCTGCTGGTTCCTGCTGTTGGAAATATTCAGGATGCCATCGATATACTGGGGATAACGGTCTTCACTAAAACGATACCCCGTGTTCAGCTCGAGGGTGCTTTTGCCCAGTTCCTGCGACTTTCTAAACCCGATATCCCCGTTTACATATCGCCGGCCATCATGGTTTACCAGGTAAACCGTACGCACGCCATCGTTATTGTAAACTGCGCTGTCTGTTATCGCAGCATCGGTTTGCCCCAGCCTGGTTTTGAGCCAGAAGCTATAAGGGTTGCGCGATTTACGGCTGGTGAAGCGATAACCGAACGCAAGCAATCTCTGATATTCCGGTTGTATGTTCCGGTTGCCTTTAGGTATGTACCAGAGATTAGAGCTGTCCACCAGCGGCGCCACCTGGTTTTCATTAGGATAATTTACCTGTGTTGAAAATTCAAGCTTGTAGTTAACCTCGTAGCTGCCATACTGGTGATTATTGTACTCTATGCTCCCATTGGGTATGAACCGATGGTATTGATACGAAAAATCCTGAACATCCCTGGAAGCATCGTGCTGCATACCATACCATTGTTTTTTTAGTTCCGCATTCATATTTACCCATTTATTGTAGCGGTTGGTAAGTCCCTTATAAAAACTTTTCGACAATACGAATGCGGGCGTAAAATTGCTGGTACGCGCGTTCGTGCTATTGGTTAAATAGCCATTTAAAACATACCTGTTTAAAACGGTGTCCAGGTCCTGTACGCTGGTATTGGTGGCATTGGTTCTAAGGATATAGGTGGCCGTTATACCCATCTGTATGCCGCCAAAACTGTGCCTGTCAAATATCAGTTTGGTGAGGTTGGGATAGCCGGCATTCAACTGGTGGCTACTGCCGGAGCCATTGCGCTGCGCGTACAACCGGTCAAAGATCCTGTTGTCGGCGGTATTGGTCGCTGATTCAAATTGGGTGCGGGTGTGGCCGCTGCCTTCCTTGCCATTTGCGGAAAACTGGTAGCCCATGGTAAATTCACGCGGAATACGCGCTTTGTTTCCCCACTGCTGGCGGTTAGTATACGAAAAACCACCGGTAATATTCCGCGACCGGCTTTCATTATTTTCCCTGGAGCTGCTTTTGCCAATAATGCCCATACCTGTTTTTTCCTGCTCCGATGTGCTTTCGTTATCGCTGCTGCCGGACTGAACATTAAATGCCGCATTGGTTACCAGGTTCATTCTTTCCGTGCTGCGCGTGTAATTGCTGCTAAACCGCTGGTCATCAGAATAGTCGCGGTTCTGGGTAAGCGCACGCCGGGAAAGAATAGTATCCGCGCTTAAAAAGGTATTGGCAAGAGTATTGTCGTTTATATATGAATTATTATGATTGAAGAAATAATCGGCAGCAAGGCGGCTGCTTTTCTGGTATTGCACATCAGGTATAAAATCGTATTGCAACTTTGCCCCCGCAGCAAGCTGCCTGTTCAGTCCACGCATATTAAAATCGCTCTGGTACTCCAGGTTCGTACCTTCTCCTTTAAATGTGGTATTGCTCATCAGCACATCGGTGCTGCCGGCCATTTTGTTAATATTATTAAAAGCGCCAACCGTGCTGAGCTGTAACTTTTTATTAAACCCGCTGATCATGCCGTCAACCGCATACCTATCGTCTGTGCCATAAGCGCCGCTCAGTTTGCCAAAGTACCCCATCTTTTTATCCGCTTTCAGCTTGATGTTGGCAAACATAGTGGAATCCAGGGGGTTTTTTTCATCACGCTGCTGGTACACCTGTATTTTATCCAGGGCGTCTTTAGGCAGGTTTTGGGTAGCAATAGCCACATTGCTGCTTCCCATAAAAGGCTTGCCCTCTACCAATACCTGGTTAATTTTTTTGCCATTAAACGTAATCTCTCCATCTCCCCATATTGTAAAGCCGGGTAACCTTCTCATCAGGTCTTCGGCTGTGGCATTGCTGTCGAGCCTGAAAGCATCGGCATTAAACTCCAGGGTATCGCCGTTCATGCGCATGGGAGGTATGGCTTTTACCACTACTTCTTCCATTACGTTACCCTTCTCATCTGTATTTTGATGCATATATAGCAAGCCAAAATCCATCTCTTTTTTTTCTTTACTAAGAGAAAATTTCTGTAAAAAGGCAGAATAACCCACATGGGTAATGATCAGGCGTAGTTGTACATCAAGAGGTAAAGAATGGATGGCGAATTCGCCAAAATTATCAGGCAGGCTGAACTGGAGCAAAGAAGAGTCTTCATCTTTATACACTGCAACCGTGGCGCTTGTTAGCATAAAGTTATAGGTGCTGTCTTTAGCCCGGCCTTTTATACTTCCGGTATTTAAGGAGTCCGTTTTTTGTGAAAAACAGTTATAAGAGAAGCACAATAAACAAGCGATAAAGAAGCTACCTACATTGCAGACGCTCTTTTTTTTGAAAAGAGTTTCCGAAAGGCGATAAGTGGCTTTAGTTTTATTCAATTGCCTCATTCTTATTTTTGGAGAGGACGTTCAATCTTTACAAAACCTGAAGTTAAAACTGCCCTCTTCTTTATAATAATAAGTTTGACCTTTACGGCAGAAATCAATAGGAGCTCCATTTCTTTTAGCAAACTTAAGTAATTGTGCACCTGTCTTTCTGATACTTTTATTTTCTTTGCTAACTCCAGCGGGCCTCCTGTTTTTTCCCTGGAAATAAGCTGATGCATCAGGGCAAGGCGGTTGATCTGGCTTTTAACAGACATTGTTTTTCAGTTACAGAAGCTCGTTTATATAATGTCACCTGTAAAGGATTTTACCGCTATCCTTAGAGCACAGGGTAATATGCTTAAAAATACCTTATCCTGAAATAATCGAAAACAGCCGGGTCATCTCCCTGCTGTAATAAGCCTGGCCTCGGGCTCCTGTCCCAGGGTATGGAGAACCCTTCCCTTATATCAGTATCTGCTACAACTATTTCATTCCATTTATCCTGGCCTTCACCAAGAAAAAATCTAAAATCCCGTCCATTCCTGACAACCATCTTCAGTTGCGTTAAAACAGTTCTGTTTACTCTAACTGTTTTTAGCACTCTCCTTTGGTTATCCTTTACATACCATACTTCTGCCTGGTCGCCTTTTACGCCTATACCAATGGCCTGGTTTGCATCTCCATAAACAGTCAATCCCTTTAGAGACTCATTATGATCAGCCACGGCAGTTGATATTTCATAATCTGCATAAAATGGCTTTATGGTTAGCGCTGTACCCGTATTATTCCCTTCCTTCACCTGGCCTGACAGATAAAGATGCCCGTTTTTAATATTTACCTGCGGCTGCGTATGCCTGAAATCCCACTGCCACACGGCATTTAATGCTGTGCCCTGAAACGCATCCGCAAATCCTGCCGCAGCCTTTCCGGATACCGGATGAAAAGAAGGCCAACCGGTTTGTTTGTTCCAGCTCAGTTTAGCCAACATCCCCTGTCTGCCGGTGTACACATCGGTTATATTATGATAAGCATGAAACAGGTAATAGTCTTCTCCCTTTTTATTGGTTACTATAGTGCCGTGCCCGGTACACTTCCAACTGTCAAAAGCGTTGACCACAGGGTTTCCCTCATACTTCGTATATGGGCCTTTTAATGATCGGGACCTTGCCACATTTACATGATAACTGCATTGTATTCCACAACAGCCCCCGGCCGAATAAAACAAATAATAATAATAATCGTTTCTCCTGACAATACATTGTCCCTCCAAACCTATTTTTTCATCATCCCGCAATAACATAAAGGGTTCCCCAACGGTTTTCAATCCATCGTCCGATAGCTGATAGCCTAATAATTCGATCGGCCTGTAATCTAACCCATACGCTTTAAAAGTAATATACCAAACCCCGTTCTCTTCTGCCACAAAAGCATCGATCGCTTCTTTCCCGAACTCAATTATTATCCCCTTATCTGTAAAACCCTTTTCAGGATTCTTTGAGGTAGCCACTCCGATACAGGAAATACCATCTGATTTTTTTCTCGCAGTATAATAAACGTAATAGGTGCCGTTCCTGTACAATAATTCAGGCGCCCAGAAAGAAGATGACGTCCATTCAGGGGTTTTATCGAATACATACCCGGATGGCTTCCAGTTAATCAGATCAGTTGATTTAAAAAGCGGGTAATGTGGCGCCCATTCGGAAGAAGTGCCGGTTGCATAATAATTGTTCCCAACCCGTATCACGGAGGGATCAGCAAAATCACCATGAATAACCGGCTGATAGTTAGCCTTACTGTTTTTAACTGTTTGGCACAAAGCGGTACCGGTAGAAATACTACTAAATATCAAAAATAAAAATACACTACGCATAGTTGCTAAGATAGCTTGAACTTGTTTAAACTTTTCGAAAATGAGCGTAAAATGAATGTCAGGCTGAACTTGCCGAAGCCAATTCTCGAAAAATGTATCCTTCGTCTTCCGATAGCCATCGGAACAGGACGACATTTTTCTTTTAGAAAAAACTCAAATAATAAAAGTTGAAACAAGTTCGTTAAGAAATAACGATAGCTTTCCCAAAGAGTACATAAATACTTTTCGCAGTTTAGCTATTGGTCAAAAGACATAACAACGGCAGCACTGCCATTATTGGTATTTTCACCAACAATACCGTGAATACAAATCCTATGGAATCCAAACCGTGTTCTCCAGCGTATATTTTCTTATATCGCTCCTTCCCTCCCTGCTCAACCTTAACTTTCCTCCATGCAAAGCAATTGTAACCATATTGAACATTCCTTTTTCGTAATTAAAGCTCAGCCCATCATCCTCGAAAAGCTGTACCGGCTGATTCCGGGGCGTACCATATACCCGGCAGGAGAGATCAAACTTTGTATTTTCATCAATATACTGCACTGGCTCACATAAGGGCAAAATACACCCTTCTTTTACAAAAAGCGGGATATCACTTAAACCGAAAGATACGGTATAATTTTTTCCTCCTTCGTATTTTTTATTGGTATTGAAATTATACCAGTTTCCTTCGGGCAGATACACTTTCCTCGTATCCGCATCGCCAATAATGGGAGTGGCAAGCAGATCACTACCGATCATATATGCATCTGCTACTTCAAAAACGTTTTTATCTTCCGGGTAGTCCATCACCAATGCACGAAACACGGGCATGCCTGTAAAATAGTAATTATAGAAAGCACTATATAAATAAGGGATCAGGCTCATCCGGAAGTTGAGCAGTGTTCTGATAACAGCCTCATTTTCTTCTGCATCGGGTAATAACCGGTTATCGTTGTTCTTTCCCTTATCTACCTGGAGCCAGGGTGGGTTTTGAAGGTACCAGCTATTGTATAAGGTCTGGGCAGATAAAATGGCAGTTTGGCTGCGCCGGGCCAGTTCTTTAAAAGACGCAGATTCCCTGACTTCGGGCGACCAAAGCAATCCTGAGAACCCGGAATTGCTGATCATTTCCACATACTCTTTATGATTGTACGTGTCGCTGTAAAGTACCGACGGGAATGGTGTGGCCATTGCATTGGAAGAACGCACATCCAGGTAAGTACGCTGATTTTTTTGTTTGAATATATCAAAAATGGTTTTCTGATATAAAAGTCCAAACAGTTGGTGCATTTGCTCTCCGTCAATACCGGAAGGAAATTGAGACAGCTCAGGAAAGCTCCAGCGCGCGCTGCCAAACCTGAGATCAGAATTATCGCATTCATCCATCTTGAAGCCGCTGATACCTATATCAACGAGGTTCTTTTTATGATAGTCTGCAAAGATCGCTCTTGCCTTTGCGTCAGCAAAGTCCGGCACCAGGCCATAAAAGCCCAGGTAATCGCCCGAATACTGCAAGAGCGGTTCATACAAAGGACTTTCCGATCTTACAAATGCGTGCTCCCAAAGATTGACTTTATATCCCTGGTTTCGCAAGCCTTCGATCATTTGCTGTGGTTGCGGGAAGGCGGTATTGTTCCACACAAACGTACAGGGATAAGCAGCGGTTTGCCAGCCTGGCTCCAGCCCTATTACATCCACCGGAATTTTATGCTGCCTGAAATACCGGGCAGCTTTATATACCTCCTGCTCATTAAAATCGGCTTTCACCCGGTACTTCACGCCCAGCCCCCATAGCGGCGGCAAAGCGCCGCCACCGGAAAAAAGATTATAGCGTTGCACAGCAGTACGCATTCCCGGGCCGGCAAATACATATATCTCTATTCCTTTCGCGCCGGGCACATCCACCAGTACATTACCGGCATACCGGTCATTTGCTTTATAAAGATCAGCTGCCGAAAGTTTAATGGAAGTTCCTTCTTTCGTATTGCCGCCATTGCTTTTTTTAGGCTGGTTTCCCCCGCAATAAAAAGTAGTGTATTTGGCCGTGTTCACCAGTACTGCATATCCTTTATTGGATACATAATAAGGAAGCGGGGCATGTGTATAGCCCAGGTTATTTAAAGGGTAATCATTAACAACAGGCACTTTGCGCAACCCGTTTTGATTAAAAGATCCTATTTGTAATCCAAAGCCATACAGTTGTTCATCCTCTCCAAGCGGGACGGAAACTTTTACGCCACGTTCATTTATCACAATATCAACATCAGACAGATCAAACGGGATCGTTTGTGCTGGCAATCTTTGCAGTGCTGCCGTCAGCGGCTTTCTTTCCATTACACTTACCGGCGTAAAAGCGGCAGGTTTCCCTAAGGTGAGTTTAAAAACACCTGGCGCCACTTCTTCAATTGTTTGGGCACTGCAGACAAATGCAATGCAATAAAAGGAAATAAGAAGTGTAATAATTCTTTTCATGTGCTTTTTTTAATCATTTCGACTAATCAATTTGTGTCATACAATCAATGGGGCAATGAGATGTGCCTTTACCATCATCCCTGCCTGCTTCGCAGGTATCGGAATGGTGACTACTATCATTATCTTCAAAAAAAGACACAACATATCATTGGCACCAATCGCGTTTCGGCCTACCGGCTAACCATTGGCTTACGGCTTTTGGGTGAGCCTCATCACAACTGCCAGGTTGTTCTAAAATATTATAATGTCCGAAATCTCTATTAATCGTGTAACGAAACCGAATAAGGTACTGCGTCTTCACGGGTACCCCGCTCTTTGTTAGGAGTGGCGCTCATTTCAAATTCCAGTACTCCCCCGTTAATGATGTCGGAATACGTGATCCAGTTGCGGTGGTGCACTTTATTATTCAGCCTTGCTGATTGAATATAAACATTCTTTTCGCTATTGTTATTGGCCTTCACCACAAATTGTTTCCCGTTTTCGAGCGTAATGGTAATTTTATTGAACATGGGACTTCCTATTACATATTGATCCGTTCCCGGACAAACCGAATACAGGCCAATGGCGCTTAATACATACCAGGAAGACGTTTCGCCCTGGTCTTCATCGCCCGGGAAGCCATTAGGTGTTGCATTATAGATCCGCTTCATGATCTCGCGTAATATTTTTTGCGATTTCCAGGGTTGCCCCGAATAATTATACAAATAGCCCACATGCTGCACCGGCTCATTACCGTGGGCATACTGCCCAAAGCCCTGTAAAACCATTTCCCTCATTTCGTGAATTTCCTGCCCGTAAGAGCCGTATTTTACCGTAGGAGGCGCCGTAAAAAGGCTGTCGAGCTTTTTATTGAACCGGTCCTTTCCACCCATCAGCTGAATCAGTCCATTAATATCATGAAAGACAGACCAGCTCCATTGCCAGGGGTTTCCTTCAGTAAAAGGATCGCCCCATTCTACAGGATCAAAATCTTTCGGCACCCAGTTACCGTTTTTATCACGCCCGCGTACAAAACCAACCGTGGTATCAAATACATTTTTATAGTTGAATATCTGCCGGGCAAAAACATTTTCGTAAAATTTATTGCCCGTAGCCCTGGCCAGGTAGTATGCGCACCAGTCGTCATACGCATATTCCAAAGATTTTGCCCCGCTTTCCGACACTTCTTTATAAGGTATATACCCCAGGCTAAACCAATACTGGTGACCTTCCCTGCCATTAGAGCCACCCCAGGGGCCTTTATTGGTAGCCTCATGATAATAGGCTTCGAGCGTTTTTTGCGGGTCAAAATTCCTGATACCTTTTGCCCAGGCGTCAGCTAATAAAGAAATAGCATGGTTGCCGATCATAACTCCCGACATGCCCGGGTTAGACCATGTAGGAAAAAAACCATACTGCTGCTGTGCATCTAATAAAGACTGCATATACCTTCCCTGCATAGCAGGATGCAGAATATTACTCAACGGGAACTGCGCACGAAATGTATCCCAGAAACCATTATCAGTGTACATGTACCCGTCATGAACCTTATCATCATAAGGACTAAAATAATATGGCGTCCCATTTTCTTTAAGATCATAAAATTTATGGCTGAACAGGCTGGCACGAAACAGGCAGGAATAAAAGGTAGCCTTATCATCCTCCGACCCACCTTCTACTTTCACCCGGCCCAGCAGCTGGTTCCAAACCTTATCGGCGGCCAGTTTGGTAACCTCAAATTGATTATGTTTACCCAGCTCCTGCTTCAGGTTCAGCACTGCTTGTTCAGGGCTGATATAGGATGATGAAACTTTAGCCTGTACCTTTACTCCCGGCTTAAATTGCACATAGGCGCCCTGCTTTTCTCCTGCACCGGATGCCGACATTTCTTTGATGGAGCGGCCTTCCTCACTCCAGGTGCCGTAACTTACAAATGGCTGGTCGAACTGGATGATAAAATGATTTTTAAAATTTTCAGGTATGAAAATACCATTGGTTACATAGCCTATCAATTTTCTTTCCTCCGGAATAATTTCTACATGGGAGAACTTTGTATATCCGTCGAAAACCAAATAAGCGTCTTTTCCTTTGGGAAAAGAAAACCTCATGTGTGCCGAACGCTCGGTTGGTGCTATTTCGGTGATCACATTATTATCAAACTTTACTTTATAATAAGAGGGTTTGGCCACCTCGTTATCATGGCTGAATGTAGTGGCCCGTTCTTCTTCGTTTACTGTTAGCTTACCGGCAACCGGCATTAAGGAAAAAACGCCATAGTCCCCCATCCACGGGCTGCATTGATGCACCTGCTGAAAACCACGTATAGTAGTAGCGTTATAAGTATATTTCCAGCCATCGCCGTTTTTTCCTGTTTGTGGCGACCAGGAGTGAACCGGGAAAGGAAGCGCGATAGTAGGATAAACATTCCCATACGACAAACCCCAGTTTGAGTTGGTACCCTGGAGGGTACTTACATAGTCTACCAATTGCTTTTGTGCAGATGCCTTAAATGAAATGCATATAGCGATCAACCCAGTTAATAATATTATTTTCTTCATTATTTTAATTAATTGAAAAATCTGAAACGGTCAAATTATTTTTTAAGAGGCGCAGTGCTTTGCTGATGTGCTTTTCCACGGTACTGATCGATATACCCATACAGCCTGAAATATCTTTATACGACAGGTCTTCGCTGCGGCTTAAAAGAAATGCCGTTCTGCACTTATCGGGAAGCATACTGATAGTAGACTCAATATTGGATGTAAGATCTTTCAATTCGCAATCGTAACTGGTATTGTAAGAAAAAAACCGGCGACGGGTATTGACCTGTTTATCGTAGGCTTTTCTTACACCCTGCGATCTGAATTCATTTAAAATTTTAAATTTCATCGACTTTATTAAATACGATTTCAATGAAACCTGGATCTCGACCTGAGACTTCCGGTTAAATAAACTGAGAAAGATCTCCTGTACAATATCCTCGGCCATTTGTCTGGAGGCGAGCATTCTTTCCGCCATTGAAGTTAGTAATTCCCGGTACCTCCTGTATAATTCATCAAAGGCCCGGTTCTCTCCATTCTGAAATAAACGAAAAAGTTCCTCATCCTGCAAAGTAGTATGGTATCCCGTAGCTTTTAACATGGCAATCGTTTTAAGTTGTTCAACAATCATTTCGCAAATCCTGTTGCAATATTGAAAAACTTATTAAAAAAAGGTGCAATCTTTGTTTCATATATCTCCTTATTTGTTCCAAATGCATTCGGTACGCCGCAACAGCGTACAAAACTTCCAATTAAATGAATTATTTTGTTATATCATAAGTTTGCAATTGTCACAGATGAAAGGAAAAATGCTGCTTATATTCATTTTGCTGTTTTGCAGGATCCCAGATGGGGTTTGCCAGTCTTTTTATTTCACCCATTACCAGGTGGATGATGGATTATCGAATAATGCAGTGCTGTGTATGATGCAGGACAAGCAGGGGTTCATGTGGTTTGGAACACGCGACGGGCTGAACCGGTTTGACGGCTTATCCTATAAGATTTTCAGGAATGATCCTGCCGATCCCAATACTATTGGCAGTAACGCCATTATGTGCCTGTCAGAAGCAGATAATAACAAAATATGGGTAGGCACAGAAAATGGGATTTATATTTTCGACGAGCTCACCGAAAAATTTACACAGTTTAAAAAAGCGGGGAATGGCGCTGTTCAGGCGCTAAAGGTAGATGGCGATATAGTGTATTATATTACGCTATATGTTCTTTATAGCTATAATACAAAAACAGGACGGTTTAAAACCTATTCTTTTCCTAAAGAGATAACAGCATTTTCAGTATTCATGGATAAAAGCCTTTGGATTACATCTTCCTCGGGTATAGTAGCCAGGTACGACCCCTCTACCGATAGTTTTGAGAACAGCTTTAATGTTTTCTCAAAATCCAAAAATCCTGTATCAAGAAGAATACAGTCCATTTGCGATGCGGGGCAGGGTAAAATACTTGTTGGCACTTCCAATGAAGGCTTAAAGATCCTCGACACGAAGAAAAGGGATTACCAGGACCTGATCACTTACAATGCCGACAAAACGGATATTAACGTAATGGAAATATTAAATACCGGCACTAACGAATACTGGATTGCAACACAGTCGGGTATTTATATTATGAATCTTACAACCAGCCGGTACGAACACATCAAAAAAGAAGATGAAGACCCCTACTCTCTTTCCAATAACATTGTGCAATCGCTGTATAAGGACAAGCAGGGCGGCATTTGGGCAAGCACTTATTTTGGAGGAGTGAACTATTTCTCTGCCAAACAAATGGTATTTAGAAAATACTTTCCCCAAAAAAACGAATCCTCTATTAGTGGCTATGCCGTAGGAGAAATCAAAAAGGATAAAAATGGAAAACTGTGGATCGCTACAGAAGATGCAGGTTTGAACCAGTTCAACCCTTCTACAGGAAAGTTCTTCAATTTTAATCCCGATGTTACTAAAGAAAGTATTACCTATTCAAACGTTCAATGCCTGTTAGTAACCGGGGACTCTATCTGGGCCGGCACCTTCCTACATGGATTAGACCTTTTAAATCTGAAAGGCGAACGAGTAAAAAATTACAATACGCTCAATTCCAATATAGGCAGTAACTTTTCTGATGCGCTTTTAAAAACCTCAACGGGAGATATTATTGTGGGAACAGATAAGGGCATTTATAAATTCTCGAAAAGCATGAACAATTTTGAGCGCATTTCCGAGTTGCCCCAAACATTTTTTCGTGCATTAAGCGAAGACGCAGATGGAAATATATGGGCGGGGACATACGGAAACGGGGTATATAAATACGATCCAAAGAAAAAGAAAGCTTATCATTACCTTTTTTCAGTGGGGGGAAATAAAAGCGTAGCCAGCAATATCATCAACTATATCTATTGCGATATCAACAATACCGTATGGCTGGCTACCGAGGGAGGTTTGTGTAAGCTCAACCCTGGGTCGGGAGCTTTAAGCATCTATACCATTCAGCATAATTTTCCTGCCAATGTTATTTATACCATTATAAAGGATAACAAAAGTAATCTCTGGCTCAGTACATCAAGGGGATTGGTGAGATTTAGTCCCACCACCAATGGAGTAAGAACTTTTTCCAAGTCGGAAGGCCTGCTTACAGACCAGTTTAATTACCGGTCGGCTTATAAAGATAAAAACGGCAATATCTATTTTGGAAGTATAAAAGGATTGATCAGTTTTCATCCCGATTCCATCCGGGAAGCATCATTACAATCTCCGGTCTATATCACAGGCTTCCAGGTATATAATAAAGAACTGCCTATCGGCGATGGTATATCCCCTCTTAAACAATCTATTTTATTCACCTCTAAAATCACTTTACCCTACAACCAGTCCTCCTTTAGTATCGATTTTGCAGCTTTAGACTACAGCTCTCCCCTGACTATGAAGTATGCTTATAAAATGGAAGGGCTTGATAAAAACTGGAACAATCTGCCCAGTAACAGAAAAGCCTATTTTACCGAACTTCCGCCCGGTAATTATACGTTTATTGTTAAAAGCAATAATGATCCCAAAACCCCTTCTCCTAATTTTGCCAAACTGAATATTGAAATACTGCCACCACTCTGGCTGACCTGGGAAGCCTACCTCGCCTATATTACAGGAGCCTTGCTATTGATTTACCTCATCATTATGTTCTTTGTAAACAGATCGAGGGAACGACATCAACGTAAACTGGAAAAAATGGCGTTCGAAAAAGAAAAAGAACACTATGAAGATAAAATAGATTTTTTCACCAATGTAGCACATGAAATAAAAACGCCTTTAACCCTGATCAAAGGCCCGATGGAAAATATTATGGACGAAATAGACAGTTCGCCTTCCATTATGAAAAACCTCGATCTGATGAGCCGCAATACAGACAGGCTCATGCACCTCGCCAACCAGATCCTTGACTTTAGAAAAATAGAACAAAACGGATTCCACCTGAGCTTTGAGCAAATTAATATCTCGGCACTCCTTCAAAATATATATCATCATTTCCAGCCTATTGCTGACAGTAATCATTTAGCATTCACGATAGATAATAATGAAGATATTGATGCCAAGGCAGATGAGGAGGCCCTTACTAAAATATTCAGCAACCTGATTGACAATGCTATAAAATATGCTTCAGGCAGCGTAAGTATCACTTTAAAATACAGCCATCATCATAACAGCTATAAATTAATTGTAACCAACGATGGCTTTATTATACCGCCAGAAGAAAGAGAAAAAATATTTGAAAGCTTTTACCGCGTAAAGGAATCCGCCGGGCAATCAGGAACGGGGATCGGGCTTACCTTAAGCCGTACCCTTGCAGAAATGCATAATGGCTCATTAATATTAGATCCTGAATCGAAGGACGTAAATATATTTATTCTCGAATTACCTGTTCATCCTAAAAATGAAAATTAGATTTGCTTATGAAATGAGCATAAAAATCCCCTGTCTGCCGGCAGGCATTTGACCATTAAAAAATAAAAAACAAACAGATGAAACCTGTTATACTATTAGTAGAAGACAATAGAGAGATACTGGATTTTATCGAGAGCAACCTCATCGATCAATATGATATTAAAAAAACAACCAATGGCAAAGATGCATTGGAAGTGCTTCGTAATGAAATAATAGACTTGATTGTCAGCGATGTAATGATGCCGGTAATGGATGGATTTGAGCTTTGCAGGATTATTAAATCGGATGTGGAATTAAGCCACCTGCCCTGTGTGCTGCTCACTGCAAAAAATACGCTCCAGGCAAGGCTCCAGGGGCTGGAGCTGGGCGCCGATGTATATATCGAGAAACCTTTTTCGCCCAAGCATCTCAAAATGCAGATATCCAGCCTGCTTGCCAACAGGAATAAAATTAAGAACTATTTTGCCAACTCACCGGTAGCTCACCTTAAAACCATCGCACATACCAAAGCAGATGAACGTTTCCTGGAGTCGGTAAATCATATTATTGAAGAACATTTACAGGAGCCGGAGCTGGATGTAGACCGGCTGGCCAGGTATATGAACATGAGCCGCACCACTTTTTACAGGAAAATAAATGCCATTTCTGATCTTACCCCTAACGACCTTATCAACCTGACGCGTTTGAAAAAAGCCGCGGCTTTGATGAGCGAAGGTTATAATATCAACGAGGTATCGGATCTGGCAGGTTATAACTCGCCCAAGATATTCAGCAAGAATTTTGAAAAACAATTTGGCATGATGCCTTCTGAATATATACAGGAACACCTGAAGGGGAAAAAGGGAAATTAGGAGATTATATATCTCAATTTCGTATTGAACAACCCTGCATATCTTATCTTAAATAAGGCGCCTGACATTTTTATCTTTAGACGAATAGTACGCGAAGAAATAATGCTCCCTCTTGGAGATTTCGTGTGAACATATTTCTGTACTTTAAAAAAGGTAAGGAGCAGGTGTAGGGACTGATCGAAAAGATGTCCCCCTTCGGAGGGGGCTATTGAAAAGCCCGTTATTTAGACAGAAGATGAAGGGGGGAGGACAAAGAAATGCTAACTTTATAGTTATGAAAAACCAGTTTGAAAATCACTATTACAATAAAACACTTCAGCCGTATGCCAATCGTCTTCGAAAGGAAATGACAAAGGCCGAAGCCTGCCTGTGGAAGTATATTTTACGGGCCAGGCAACTAAAGGGGTATTCATTTCATCGACAAAGACCTGTGATGAAATACATAGCTGATTTTATGTGTAAAGAATTGATGTTGATAATAGAAGTTGATGGTATTACACATCATTCGGAAGAAGCCTTAAAAAAAGATGATATCCGTCAAAAAGAGTTGGAGTCTGCTGGTTTTACTGTGTTGAGGTTTGATGACAATCAGATATTGAATAACATTAGCAATGTTCACGCTTTTCTTTCGGATTGGATTGATGAGAAGATAAAATAGCGATGATTGGGCTAAATAGGAACGTCATTCCCCCCTCCGTCCGCCGCGGCGGACACTTCCCCAAAGGAAGGACATGTGAATGCTCACAAAAATGACAAGTCAAAGATGTGTTCACACAATTGCTCCTGGAAGGACCCCAGGCGGGGAAAGGATTTGTCCACCCTCCCCCTTCGGGTACTCCCGCCAGCGGGAGATATATTGTTTCCAAAATGTTATGCATCCTCTGCTGTCCCATTGGTAATTTAAAACCCGGTATGTAAACTGTTTATTTTTTTGAACGGGGATCATAAACGGCAACTGCCACCCTGCTATCGGCACACCCATAGTATAGGAACCATTTGTTTTTATGAAAAGCCATCCCTTCTACAAAAACAGTTCCTGCCGGGTATTGCCCGCTTTTTTCGAACGGTTCTGTAGGCACAAAAAAAGGTTTGTCCAGGCGGCCTACTACTTTTGACGGATCTTTCAAATCAAACAACACCTGGCCTGCCGCGTAGGTATTGGCAGTATAGTTCATATCGCCATCATTACCGCTTTTATTTTTCCCGTTATATAACACTAAAATACCTTTATCGGTCATTATTGCCGGTGGACCGCACTCAGTAAGGTCGCTGTCAAAATAATGCAATCGCGGTTCTACAACGGCTTTCAATTCACCATTCTCATTTAAAGCGGGGATCCAGTTAATCAAATCATCAGATGTAGCAATATTCATAAACTTCTCTCCCCAATACATCATATATTTTCCATTTACTTTTGTAATAACCTGCTTACCGTTCACTATTTTGGTAACAACAGAAGCCGACTTACTTGCCAGGTCTTTAAACCTTCCGCTATATGCCCTGTAAAACACAGGCCCGTGCTTGGTCCATTGGATCAGATCTTTAGATGTGGCGACAGCGAGCCTGGGAACCTTTTTATTCCATTGCGTATAAAACATAACATACAATCCGTCTTCGGTAGCAGCAATACGCGGGTCCTCACATCCGCCCGGCCACTCGAATGCTTTCTGGTTATCATCAGCCGGATAGAAAACCGGCGTTGATCTTCTTTTCATCTTAATGCCATCCGTACTTTCGGCTATTCCCAACCTGGAAGTACGCTCTCCAATCCCTTTGCCAGATCTGTCCTCTGACCTGTAAAGCACATATATCTTACCATTTTTTACTGTGGCTGCAGGATTAAATACATCGTTTGCTTCCCAGGCCACCTGTTTCCCGCTCATAGGATCAGGGAAAACACTTTTTTCATCGGGCGAAAGAACCGGGTTTACATTTACCGGTCTGATAAAAGGTCCGAAAGCCCAATCCGGAAGTTGATGCTGCGCGGCTGTAAATATTGTAACAGGGAGTGAGCCGATTGCAAACAGCAGCTTCAAAATTATTTTCTTCATTTTAAACTTTTATTTAGGGTGTATAAAACTTTTTCTCCGAAAGACCTCACCCCCAACCCCTCTCCAAAGGAGAGGGGAGTAGAAATGCGAAAAAGTTTTATGCAACTTTTATTTATTGTAGGGCTCTACCTTTAAAAAATAGGCTCCGTCCGGCAACAGGCTTTCATCAAATTCAATAGCTATATTTTTCGTTTCGCCTTTTAGTAAAGTGAAATAATTATCATTCATTATTGCCGGCAAAATCCTTTCCCCATCGCTTTTCCGGTATGCCTGTACATGTACGGCAAAGGCTACGGCATTGTTCCCATTTTTAATGGCAGCATTAATTACAGCCTTACCATTTTTACGGGAAAGCTTTGAATACACCAGTTTAAGACTGCTTTTTGGCAGGTTGTTTAAAGCCGTATAATTATTGGCCTTGCTACCCCGCCAGTAAAAATTATCGCTTAACAGGTTACCCTTATCATCAGTTAATTTGAGTTTAATAAAATGCACGGCAGATAAACCTGTTTCAGTTTTTTTACCGCTGTATATTTCCATTTCGTACAAAGAATAACCCCACTGCGTGGCACGCTTTATACCCTGCATCTTTACATATCGAGCCATTACGGGTTTAAAGTTGATCGTTTCCAGGCCGCCCTTGCCTTCGCTTGTACTATACACTTCCTTCCAGTCGGAAAGATTGGTAGCCACCAGTAACTTATACGAGCGGGCATAAGCAGCTTCCCAGTTCAATACTACCGTTGCTACTTCCACAGGCTTACCAAGGTCGATATAGATCCATTCATCATCTTTGCTTTCGCTGGCCCACCGGCTGCCGGTGTTATTATCCGCTATACATAAAGCAGGTTCAAATTCTCCCGGAGAAGAAGAGGCTACCACATCTTTTCTATACGCCAGGTTGTCCATTATGAAATCAATATTGAAAAAACGGGTAGAGCTGTTGGATGTCGCATCCGAAGTTACTTTTTTCGAATATTTCTTTTGTAAGCTGCCGTCCATATTATATATTTCGGCAACAGCAGTAATGTTGTCTGCATTGCCGGCTGTAGTATTAATAACATTGACGGCATTATCTGCCGGGTTCCACTGAATGTGCACAGGCTCACAAGCCTTCTTCACCCCCCAGTAAGCACCGTTCAGATCGTAATAATAATCATAGGTTTGCCATACAAAAGAAGGATAGGCTGATTGGCTCATCCAGGTCATAACCCCGGAAGCATCGTTCCACATGTTATGCTGCCAGCCTTCAAACAGGGCTTTATTAGTTACTATGTTTAGTAACTGTGCTTTACGGCAGAAGTCTTCAATTCCGGTAGCGGTTCCATAATTCTCGCTGATGCTTCTTTCATACCTGTCGGGGCCGCCATTGGCGGCAGATTTACCAAAGAAATGCTTATCCCACATATCGTTGCGCGGCCACCAGTCCTTTTGAGGCATAAATTTTTTGAAGCTTTCAAAAGTGGTAAAAACAGCAGTACCTATCTCCGTTCTGAAGCCCCATCCCCTGTTGCCGCCAAAACCTCCGGGATACTTGGTAAAATACCAGTCGGGGTTAAAATTAGTCCAGGGGCCACTTCCCGTTAAAGCATCACTGTGAGAATTGGGCTGGTACCATCGATCTCCTTTATCAAATGTATTGATGTTTTCGCGCAACCAGCCATTGAGCGGAGGCAGTGGATATCCTTCGTTGTCGCCGCACCAAACAGCAATGCTTGCATGGTTTCGTAACCGCCTGATCTTTTCTACCGCATTCTGGTTAAATGCAAAAACATCGTTGGGAAGGTTAGGATGTGAGTTCAGCCAGAAATCGTCCCAAACCATGATCCCGTATTTATCGCAGGCATCGTAAAACTCCTCGTCCGTTACAGAACCGATCCAGTTGCGGATCATATTCATATTCATTTCTTTGTGCAGCCTGATCTTCAGGTCATACTCCGCTCCCCTGCATCGCAGCATATATTCACTCATTCCCCAGTTCCCTCCTTTTACAAAAACACGCGCTCCGTTTACAGATAAATGAAACACACTTCCCAGCGTATCATACGAATACTCCCTTATGCCGAATTTTATTTCCCTGCTATCTAAGGTACTGCCATCTGCAACGTATTTAATAGTGCAGGTGTACAGGTTGGGATCGCCATAGCCGTTGGGCCACCATAACTTTGGATGATCAATAACCAGTTGTTTGTAAAAAGCCGAATCAAAACAGGCTGAAACCTCTTTTCCTGCAGCTATCTTAAAATTTCGCTGAAGCTCAATATTTCCCGGTTGAATATTAATGATACATTGACCATTGACATCCTTGTTCGTACTGTTTTTCAGATCAGCGCTGATTGAAATAATTCCCTTATCCTTAGAAGGAACTTTTGTTCTGATCCACGGATCAGCTATTGTAACCGCACCGGTTACGGACAGGAATACATCATCGGTAATACCCGACAGCAATCCAGGAACGGAAGGCATCCAGTCCCACCCATCACTGGAAATATAAGTAGGGCTTTGATAGTTGGGAACAGGTAACGGCGGGTACTTCACCAGCACAGCCAAAACGTTCTTTCCTTCACGGTTCAGTATATCGGTTATTTTAAAATTTCCCCGGTTCATAAAGCCGTCCAATTCTCCTAATCTGTATCCGTTCAGAAATATTTCGCCTTTGCGATTTATCCCTTCAAAATTCAACCATACGTTTTCGCCTTCTTTATAAGACGGTGTACTGAAAGTAGTTCTATACCAGAAGTTTTTGTTATATTTCTGTTTATCCACCTTATAAATATTGTCCCCAAAGTTGGGATCCTTTTCTACGCCAGCCTCTACATAGGAAGTAAATACAGCGCCTGGCACAATTGCTTTTACCCAGTTTTCAGCATTATAACTATCATTGTATATTTGAATACTATCTCTGCCAACCTCGTCCTGAGGCTTTAATTTCCATACTACATTTTGATCATTACTATTGAAAGAAATGACCCTTTGCCCGTTCATATCCAGGGCTGCAATACAACTAATAAAAAGCATTATAACTTTTACCATCTTTTGTCCGGTTTGCTTAATAGTCACCTTATAAAAACTTTACCCCAACTGTTTATAGAGGAAAACTTTGTGAAAGGTTACTTAAAAGGTAGTTTAGCTATTCATATTTCAAAATATTTAACCGTGAAATTTTTTTTATTGTGTGTGCTGATCGTTGCTGCGGTTCCGGTAAATGCACAAAAGCTTAATGGCCCCACAAACTATTTTGTAGATGGTTATCATGGAGGAGTGTATGGGCATTATCCTATGTGGGTGACCCAATTTATTGCCGATAATATGGAACAATATAAAGACTGGAGATTAAATCTTGAAATAGAGCCGGAAACATGGGATGTGGTGGCCTTAAAAGACCCGGTTAATTATAAACGTATGAAAAAGCTGATCAATGATTCCACACAAAATGCAGTGGCCGAATATGTAAACCCAACGTATGCACAGAGCTATTTTTTTAACAGTTCGGCTGAAAGTACCATCAGGCAGTTTCAGTATGGTATGGAAAAACTAAAACAACATTTCCCCTTGATACGATTTACTACTTACTCTTCAGAAGAGCCATGTTTTACATCGGCCCTCCCCCAGATCCTGCAATCACTGGGCATTCAATATGCATCGCTAAAAAATCCGAATACCTGCTGGGGCGGATATGTAAAAGCCTATGGCGGCCAATCGCTGAACTGGATCGGGCCGGACGGTTCGTCAATACTAACCGTTCCGAGGTACAGTTCAGAAGCCTTACAAAAAAAATCAACCTGGCAAACAACCGCCTGGAATCATTCCGATCAGTTTCTGAATGCAGCTGCCCAACAAGGCATCGAATACCCTGTGGGAATGTGCCTCCAGGATGCGGGATGGGAAAACGGGCCCTGGCTCAATCATCATCAATCTCCATCTACCGCATATACCACCTGGCGTCATTATTTCAGCCTGATTGCACACAATCAACCTTCTGATAACTGGAGGCTCAGTCAGGAAGATATTCACGTAAGTTTGATGTGGGGGTCGCAAATACTTCAGCGTATATCCCAGCAAGTGCGTACTACAGAGAATAAAATAAAAATAGCGGAAAAACTATCTTCCTTAGCCAGGTTCTACAAAGGGGCACCTTATCCCAAAGCGGAGCTGGACAGCGCATGGAAGAGCCTATTGCTGGCCCAGCACCATGATTGCTGGATAGTACCTTATAATAAATTAAATGGCAAAACATGGGCAGAACATGTACAGGACTGGACGACCCAGGCTAACCTCATTGCTGAGCGCATTATACAACAATCTATTAAAAAATTAACAGGCTCCCCTACTGCAAGTAACGTGAAAACGATAACCGTCTATAATCCAACCTCTTTTAACCGTGAAGAAGTTGTTTCCTTCAGGCTTCCACGTTCATTAACAGGTTCTTTTGCAATGGTGCAGGATGGTAAAAAAATCCCCTATCAATTAGTTAAACAGAACAGCGCTGATTATACAATTCTTTTTAAAGCCGGTGTTCCCGCATTCGGTAGCAGCAATTATTCTCTTATACCTGGTACAATGGGGACTGATAATACTAACCGGGCGTTCATCCGTATTACAAAAGAGGGCAATTATCTTTTGAATACGGATCTTTATCAAATAATTGTAGATGCAAAGCGTGGAAATATCAAGCAGCTGATAGCCAAACAGCTCGGAAATAAAAATTTCATTGCTGCAGGAGAAGAAGATTTTAATACACTCCGTGGTTTTTTTTATAACGAGAATCAATTTGCTTATAGCTTTGAGAAAGCACCAACGATCTCCATACTCGAAAGTGGCCCCATTCAAATCAAGCTCAGGATTGAAGGCGTCATTAATAATAGTCTCTTCAGCCAGGTAATACAGTTACGCCAGGGAGAAAAAAAGATCGATCTGAAACTCAATATTAATTACGAAAAAGAAGTAGGTATTGGAGATGGCTTCAGGCAGCATGGTGCTTACAAAGCAGAAGAACTGCGTAAAGCATTTTATAATGACACCTGCAAGCTGCTGGTCCGTTTCCCCCTAAACCTGAAAGGTCAAAAAGTTTACAAAGATGCCCCCCTGGATGTTACAGAAAGCAAACTCGTCAATACATTTTATAACCAATGGGATGAAATTAAAAATAATGTGCTGTTCAACTGGGTAGATATTACTGACGCAGAAAACCACTATGGCATGGCGTTACTTTCTGACCACGTAACCAGCTATTCACACGGCCGCAGCTTTCCCTTATCATTAACCGTTCAATATACAGGCATCGGGCTTTGGGGAAGAAATTATTTTATCGACGGACCTACAGATATACATTATTCTTTATTACCCCACAGCGGGAACTGGCATAAGGCTCAATTAAATAAGGAAGCCACTGTTTGGAACGAACCTTTAATCGTTAGTGTAAATGAGGGTAATAATATACATGCGCCTTTCATTAAAAAAATGGACCCGGGACTGGAAGTTACTGCCCTGTATTACAAAGACGCTGATTTGTATATAAGAATTACAAATACCGGTTCTATGAAAAATATGCATCGGGTCGAACTTAATTGCAACGCAGAATCCCTGCATTTTATTGAACTCAATGATAAGGTAACCTCTTCTCTCCGCCTTGGTTCTGCAGAAAATATTTTCTTTGATTGCAATATACCTTTATTCGGGTTCAAAACAATTAAGCTGGTGAATGCAACACCCAAAGATTAAGAAAACAATACAACCCGTAAATTCGAGAAGCGGGATCCTTCAATTTTAAAATCAAGCCCGGCCTTACTGAAAAGGCCGTTCCTGCTTTTGAGAGAAGTCCGGTAATATTGCTTCACTTAACTTTTATTGACCCAATCAAAAACGATGGCAGCCAAAAGCCCGCCGATAACGGGGCCTGCAACAGGTACCCAGCTATAGGCCCAGTCGCTGCTTCCTTTTTTACCTATCGGCAAAACTGCATGCATTATACGGGGCCCCAGATCTCTTGCAGGATTAATAGCATAGCCCGTGGCACCGCCCAGGCTCAACCCTACAGCCAGCACTATAAAGGCAACCGGTAAAGCATCCAAAGCACCTAAACTATTTGCCGGTGCAATAATGAACAACACAGCAAAAACTAAAACAAATGTCCCTATAACTTCGGTAAGCAAATTGTAAAATGGTTTGCGAATAGCAGGAGCTGTGCTGAATGTAGCCAGCTTTGCTGCTGTATCATCAGTAGCCATATAATGCTGCCTGTAGGTAAGCACCACAAACAGCGATCCAAGCATGGCCCCCAGTATTTGTCCACCTATATATTGAGGAATAAGACCCGGGTTAATCTTCCCAAGCCATGCCAAAGCCAGTGTAACTGCCGGGTTAAGATGTGCGCCGCTCCCTTTTGACGAAATAAATACGCCTACAAAGACTGCCATGGCCCAGCCAAATGCAATAACGATCCAGCCACTTCCGTTACCTTTGGTTTTACTTAAAACCACATTGGCCACTACACCATTACCTAAAATAATCAGTATAGCCGTTCCTATCAGTTCGCTTGTAAAGATACCCATAAGAAAAATTTAAAATTTAATACGCATTACCCGAAAACCTTCGCAGTTGAGATATGACAAATTCGTTTTAATATTATTATTGCCCGAATTATATACGGCCGATTGCCTCCCTTCTAAGCCGGTACCTTATTATTTACCCGGAGCAGGAAAACACAAGGAATGAGAAGTGCAGCATCCGCTATCAGAAAAGATTCTAAAAAACTTAAGGTTAAACATCATTTCCGCCTTGTCAATCTGCCCAACTTTTAAACCTGTTAACTCTCTTTACTCTGCCCAGGACTGTGCCGCCTTTACAGCGCGCTTCCATTCTCTTTGGAAGGACGCTCTTACATCATCTTTCATATAGGGCTCAAACATTTTTTCCTTTTCCCAGTATGCCTGTACCTCATTAATATTTTGCCAGAAACCTACCGCCAGACCTGCAAGGTATGCCGCACCCAGAGCTGTGGTTTCTGTAACAGTTGGCCGTACCACACCGGCATTTAAGATATTGGCCTGAAATTGCATCAGGTAATCGTTAATAGTGGCTCCGCCGTCTACACGTACTTCTTTAATGGTGATGCCGGCATCTGCTTCCATTGCTTTTAATACGTCCATAACCTGATAGGCAATGCTTTCTACTGCGGCACGGGCAATATGCCCGTCGCTCGATCCCCTGGTTAAGCCTACAATGATCCCGCGCGCATGCTGGTTCCAGTAAGGAGCACCAAGCCCTGTAAACGCAGGTACCATGTACACGCCTCCATTATCCTTCTCTGTCGCTGTTAAAGCTTCCACATCACCCGATTTTTGAATGAGTTTTAATCCATCTCGCAGCCATTGTACTACAGCGCCGGCTATAAATACGCTTCCTTCCAGGGCATAATGCACTTCATCATTTATTTTCCATGCAATAGTAGTCAGCAAATTATTTTGAGAAGCCACAGGCTGAGTGCCGGTGTTCATCAGCATAAAACACCCTGTACCATAAGTATTTTTTACCATACCTGGTTGCGTGCACATTTGTCCGAATAATGCAGCCTGCTGATCTCCGGCAATACCACATACAGGGATTTCAGCTGAAGTAAGCAGATGCTGTGTATGTCCATATATTTCGCTGCTGGAACGCACTTCGGGTAACATGGCTTTGGGTATATTCATCAATTGAAGTAAATCGTCATCCCAATTGAGCGTATGAATATTAAAGAGCATGGTTCGGCTGGCATTACTTACGTCAGTTACATGTACCTTGCCGTTGGTAAGCTTCCACAACAGCCAGGTATCAACCGTTCCAAAACAAAGCGCTCCATTCTCTGCTTTAGCACGTGCGCCTGCCACGTTATCCAATATCCAACAGATCTTCGTTCCTGAAAAGTAGGCATCGGTAACAAGGCCTGTTTTTTCTTTGATAATATCCGCTGAACCATCTTTCTTAAGCTGATCGCAATAATCGCTGGTGCGCCGGTCCTGCCATACTATTGCATTATAAACAGGTTGAGAGGTGTTTCTATCCCAAACCACAGTGGTTTCACGCTGGTTGGTTATGCCAATAGCAGCAATGTCCGATGCAGTAATACCTGCTTTTACAACGGCTTCAGCCGCTACACCAATCTGGGTACTCCATATCTCATTGGCATCATGCTCTACCCAGCCAGACATGGGGAAAATCTGTTTAAACTCTTTTTGAGCAACAGCAATAATATTTCCTTTTTTGTCGAAGACAATGGCACGCGAGCTGGTAGTACCTGCATCAAATGAAAGAATGTATTTTGACATAGCAAATCGATTATTATAAGCTTAAATAATACTTGTTGTAATTTATAGTTAACTCTTCAACACTGCAAAAAAATTTTTAATGTGCGATAAGGTTGAAACTTTTATTGATACGTTGGTTAAAAATTGGAGCATTCAAACCCCATCAGGTTCTATTAATCCAGCGTTCCTAACTCATAGATACTGTGAGCGCTTTAGGCCGGGTCATCATTTCGGTGTACACATTACCAAACCGGTCGGTTACTTTTATTAAAACAGATGAAGTAGGGCCCGAAGCCCTGGTTTGAAACAGGTGCCCCGATGTGGCAGTACAGAAATCGGCTGTGGGTATTGCCCCGGCATTAAGGCGCAGCGCCTCGTAAGAAATAATATGTAAAGGGTCTTTCACTTTTACGCGCATCACAGGCAACGGTGTGGTTCCGTTCTCAAAGAGCTCTACTTTCCAGCGCTTATCATAACCCCACACATTTACCAGGATCTCGTTACCGGTATTTTTTGTAGCATAAGGGGTCGCATAATCCGCCAAAAGCGCATCCGTGGTATTAGGGGCATAGTTGGCTGCCGTTATATGCACCTCATTCAGATCATAAGCTCTGAACTGGTAGTTTTCATTGTATCCGATCGATTTATATAACCACTGATAATCCGTATCGTTGAATTTCCAGATAGCATATCCTCCGGGAGCCCCGTCTTTGCAGATCTGGTTTCCGGCATAACCATTTTTACCGGTCCACCACCATGTGGCGCAAACAGCACCGGAGTTATGCTCCATCAGCGCGGAGGAATTCTCGTAGGCATAGCAAATATGGGTATGCCCGGTCAATACATGTACATTACTAAATCCTGAGAAGCAGTTAATTAAATCTGCAGCATTGGTCAGGTTCAGCGATGCAGTCTCCGAAACCGAGGGATTGCTGTTAAGATGAATGTGCATGGCAAGAATGACCGGAGTGGTTTTATCGGTAACGGTAGCGAGATCTTTTTTTAACCAGGTAATCTGGTCCCCGGCAATGGTTTTATTGTAATTCCGCTGTCCGGGCTTTCCTTCAGCGCCTCCCGTATTTATATACTCAATATTATCTAAAACAATATAGTGCACTTTGCCGAGGTTGAATGAGTAATAGGTAGGTCCCAGCGAGGCCCTGAAATCGGCCTCTGCAGGCCAATCAGCAGCTACATAAGGATCGTTGTCATGGTTGCCCATTGTATGAAATACCGGTATATCAATATGCCTCATTACCGACAGGTACTGTGTAAAGCTATATTTATTTGTGTACCAGTAGGCATCCCATGTCATATCGCCCAGCGTAAGCCCGTAAACTTTATACCCCTCCTGCCGGTACCGGGCTATGGTTTCCTTTGCGTCGGGCAAAAAGCCGTTTTGAAACTGGGCAACATCATTATTACGGTTTGCCAGATGCATATCGCCCAGGGCTAACACCACATGTTTATTATTATTTGTTTTTGTTAATGCAAAGTTCATTGTTTCTACTACGGGTGCCGCTGCCTTAAATGCCTGGTAAAAAACAGGAAGTATGGTATTGCCGGTACTTACCTCATAACCGCCCGGAACAGATATAAAAACAAAACTTTTTGTTTTTGCCGATGGCAGGTAATATACGCCGTTAGCATCGGTTAAGGTTACCTCCAGCCCGTCTGACACCACCACACCGGGCACGCCAGCGCCATTGCATTGAACCCTGCCTTTAACCGTCATGCCTGGCACATCTGGCAGGTAATTGCTTTCAGTTCCGGTGTGTTCGGGTTCTCCACCGAAGAGGTTGTTTTTTTTGCACCCAAAGGCAACAAAACCCGCGCTGGCCAGCGTGGTCGAAAGAAGAAACTTACGCCTCGAAATTTGTCCGCGAACTTTTATCGTTTTCTTTTTCATAATTCAAATCTGCATTGCTATTTTCAAAATAATGCACAGCGAACATTCCTGTAACGGTATGCCCCGGTATCAATAGCTCTTATAAATGGCAAAATCATCTAACCCCAAACGACCGTTAGATATGGTATTATCACTGGCTCCCAGTCCTAATTTATTAATACGGAACCTTACGGGCCCCTGGATATCCATCAAAAAAACAGCCTGCTTTGCTGTAAGACTTACTGATGTAGGATGAGCGTCTGAAATATCATTTCCTACCTGTCGCCAGTTTGCCCCCTGATCAGTAGAATACTCCAGCCGGAAAGTACAGGACCTGTCGGTATAGTATGAGCCATACCAAACTGTTACTTTTGAGGCTCCATCGGGCACATCAAAATTCATTTGGAGATATGCCGACGTTGAAAGGTTTTGCTGGAAGCGTATGGCCTGTACTCCTGATACAATACGGTCCCTGCCTGCTGTATTGCCCTGAATAGATTGCAGCATGTACCAAACCCCTGTAGGCATTGTAAGAAGGTTTTGTGTAGCCGCCACATTATAGCTCACTTTTCCCTGGTAGGGTTCTTCAAATGTTTCCGGCCAGCCGGTATACAGTTTGCCGGAAGGGTACATCATATCACCGTATGATTGGAGGCGAAGCGACAGCTTATTATTTCTTTGCAGTAATACCCCCTGAAATGAAGCGCTCGGCGCTATTTTTTCATTAGCAAATCCGGCATTCTCCTCTGTATAAACCTCTATGGTTTTCCCTTCGCCATCCAATAATTTTTTGGCGCCTTTAAGGGGCTCATCAGTTACAGGATCGGGGTTCACATTTGCAGTAATGCTTATTAAAGTGCTTTCATATGCGTCAGGATCTTTTTCAATGGTTCCTATAGATACCGGGCGATGCATTTTAGCGATACGAACGCCTGGTATTTTGGTTATCCTGTTACCCGACACATTATTTATTTCCAGTCCATATTCTTTGCGTTCCATTTGAGCGCTGCTTACATCAATACGTACAGAATCGCCGAACTGGTATTCTGCCGGGTCGGGAACTGCAATCAAGAGCCCTCTTACCTTGTTTCGCCAAACATTTTCGATAGCAATATACCCGGCAGGAAAATTTTTATTTTCTGCTTTTGAAATAACCACACCGGCTATCACATGCGCTCCGGCAAGATTTTCAGTCGACAAAGTGACCGGCTGTCCTTTAAAAACTTTTCGCGTCGCATAAATGGAAGCCTCTTCATTCACTGTACCGATCGCATTATTGAGATCTTTCTTAAAACAGGAGGAGAGCAAAAATATCAGCAGGATTGAAAACACTATATTATCATATTTCCGTTTCATACGTAAATCTTTTATATGATGACTAAAATTTTCATCACGCAATGGAATCGCGATTCTCATTGTATTGATTTTATTTTTATACTTTTCAATACGATTATTGTTTTTGCCACCATACTTTTTCGTTGATGGTATTACCTCCCATGGCGGCAACGGCTTTGTCAAAATTTTCCCGGTTCCGTATCTGAACCCCCAATGGATAGATCATCCTCGATGGCATCTGTCCTTTATTCAGCAGGCCGGGACCAACATACAGGTCCAGCGCACCGGTGCGCCGGTATTCATACCATTGCTGAAAATCGGTAAACATCATGGAAAAATATTTTTGCAGATGGATACGTTTCAATTTATCTGTATCTGTTGCAGCGCTATCAATAGAGGCCAGCGGAGTTTTGAAATAGGTAGTGGTATCAATGGTTTTACCCCACAACTCAATGGATGCCTTTACGCCATTCTGATAATATGGCCGGTACGGCTTTGAAGTATACCCTTTTAATGCTGCCTCTGCCAAAATAAACTGCAGCTCTGCATAGTTCATAATATTGCCCAGCAGGGGTTGTGTTTTTAACGCCAGCTGCAGTGTTGACTGACGATCCGGTACATTACCCTGCGCGTATCCGCTTTGCATACCTCCATATACTCCCAGCGATGCTTCTGTAGCCCAAACCGGTAAACGGGGATCTTTTAGCGCAACCAGGTTATTGATAAAAAATTCAGAATAGCCTTTATCTCCGTTAAAATCAAAATCGCGCGCATTAGTAAAGGGCGACTGGAACGGAACAGAGCCGGTAAACCGTAAAATAGCAGAGCTGTTATTGTCTACCATTAACGGGTATTTAGACGGCTGCTCATCCACTATTTTGCGAATGCGCGCCACAGCATCGATATCTGTTTTATGCGACACCCGTAACAGCAGGCGCAGGTAAAGTGAATTGCCAAACCGGCGCCATTGGTCTGCCTTTCCGCCAAAGACAGGATCGGTATAGGCAAATTCTGTGGGTATGTCTGCTGCCGAGCCCGAAGCAGGAATTAATAGCGTATCGGCGCCTTCCAGCTTATTAAAAATATTTTCATAAATATCTTTCTGGCTGTCAAACACCGGCCTTGTATTTTCTTCATAGAAACCAAGATTGGATTCGGAATAAGGCACATCGCCATACATATCTGTCAAAAGCGAGCCTACCCATGCATCTAGTATGAGTGAAATACCCATATAGGTTTTATAATTGAGCTGCAGGGTGCGTTCCGCATTCCGGTAAATGTCCCGTATATTGGTTAATTGCTGGTACCATGCATTCCATTGTGCATCTGCCTCGGAAGGTCTTACATCATAACGGTGAAACTCACGGCTTTCCGAAGTGGTAACGGTTACCTGCATCAACTCGTTATTAATACGGAAATTACGGTTCAAATTACTGGTTACCAGGTTCATTAATGTGGGAGCCAGCAGGCTTTGCGGGGTTGCCGCAGTAGCGCCGTTGGGATCCGTATTCATGTCTACATATTTCCTGGTACAGCCTACAGAAAATACCAGCGCTGTAACAGCAAGTAAAACCATGGATCTGAAAGATATATTTTTTCTCATAGTCTTCTTATTAGAAATTAACGGATAAATTAAAGCCCAGGGTACGCAGTGACGGGAACTGGGCGACTTCTGCTCCCTTTTGAATACCATCGCCGGTCAGCGATCCGAATTCAGGGTCAAACGCCGGCCAGTTGGTCAATACAAACAGGTCGCGCCCATATAAACCAAGCAATAATTTTTGTACTCTTATTTTTTGTACCATCCTGGCAGGCAGGGCATACTCTATTCTTACCTCTCTGAGTTTTATAAAGTCAGTTGAAAAAGTGTTGGACTCCAGGTTATCTCTCGTAAAGTGCGCCCCATAATAAGACGCGGCATCTACCACTATCTTATTAGGAGTGTAATTGCCATTACCGTTGTCTACCACGCCGTCTCCGATAATGCCATTATAACGGCCGGGAATTGTTTTTTTCAATTTTCCCTCTTCTATCAATACAGCATGGGTAAGCGAATAGCCTACACCACCCCACTGCCCGTCAAACAAAAAATTAAAGCGAAAATTCTTATACCCGAACTCATTGCCCCAGCCTATTTTTAAAGGAGCCGTGGCATTACCAAGATACATTAATTCGCCCGACAGGCGGGGCAACCCGTTATTATAAACGATCTGGCCGTCGGGGCTGCGTACATATCCATAACCGTACATGCCTGTGAACTCGTGCCCTACCTTTGCCAGGATAGCACCCCGTGAACCAAAAACAGTTGTGATCAGCTTTTCGCTGTCATCATTAGATAGCTCAATAACTTTACTCTCGTTATAGCCCAGGTTACCGAATGTGCGCCAGTTCAGCTTATCCTTCCTGTTCAGGATCTTAGCCTCCAGGTTCAGCTCAATACCTTTATTCTGCAGATTGCCCGCGTTTACAATTCGTGAGCTATATCCCGAGGAGGGATCCAGTTGCTCGGCAAGTATCTGGTTGTAAGTATTATTCTTATAAACCGTCAGGTCTATCAAATAACGTCCTTTAAACAGCCTTAGATCAGTTCCCAGTTCATAAGATATTGTTTTCTCCGGCTTTAAACCCAGGTTAGGAATCGTTGCAGGGTTTACCACTCCAGCCGTGTAATCAGCAAGCGTTGTATAAGTATATGCCGTACGGTAAGGTCTGTCGCCGCCGCCGCCAACGCCGGAAAGAGAGGCCCTCAATTTCCAAAAACTGATATCCTTTGTCAACTTAAATGCATCACTGATAATAAAGCTCGTGTTCAAAGACGGATAAAAGAATGGCTTCAGATCATTCTTGTAAGGAGAAGCCAGGGTACTGGCCCAGTCCACACGCATACTTCCATCTAAGAAGAGGAAGTTTTTAAACGATCCGTTAATCAAAGAATAAAGGCTTCCAACACCTACGTTGCTTCTGTACCTTGCAGGAATTACTTTGTCCCCGGCATTTCCAAAATTAAATACCCCGGGGTACATCAGCTTTTCCGTATAGGCGCCGTCTTTAACATATTTATTTTCCATGAGAGCGCCTCCAATATTTGCACCGAAGTTGAAGCGCCTGCTTTTTTTGGTGGTATATTGCACCAGAAAGTCCGTATTACTTTCCTGGGTATAAATATTTGTTTCGCCATAGAAGCCATTAGCATACCTGTAGGTATCAAAAGGACGCTCCTGTTTTCGCTGGTCATATTGAAAATCGATGCCGGTGCGTATCATTAAGCTTAATTGCTCAGAAAAAGCATAGTTGGCCTGTATAGTTCCAACGAAGTTGTTTTTATTCTGGCTGTTGATAATTTCATAAGCCTGAAAGTAGGGGTTGTCCAGCAAATTGGAAAAAGGCGTGGTTTGCTCAATGTTCTCCTTTCCGGGGCGCCAGTATTCTTTAAACCAGTCTATATTCATGCTCGGAGTAATCCCTCTCATAAAATACATAATAGTCTGGTTGTTGTAGCCGGTGTTCGGCAGGTTATCGCTTTTCCTGTTATTATAGTTAATATTAGTGGAAACAGAAAGCTTGTCGGTTATATTATGTTTTAATGCCAGCGCGATGTTGTTTCTTGTATAGCCCGTATTGGGCACAATCCATTTATTGGTTGCGTTTGTGTAGGAAAGCCTTACATTGGTGGTTTTATTGCCTCCTGAAAGAGTAAGGCTGTTCGTAAGGGTGGTAGAAGGGCGGAAAAAATCTTTCCGGTTATTTTTATACGGTTGCCACAGAGTTCTTTCAGGAGGCTTTACACGGTAATATGCGGGATCATTCGGATTGTACTGGTAGTACATCTGCCCGTCGAACTTAGGACCCCATGCCGAACTGCTGCTGAATGTGCTGGGGCCGTCCTCGCTTTGCCCGTAGGAGTAATACAGGTCTTCTCCGGCAGCGCCCTGGCCGTATTCATACTGGTAATCCGGCCAGCGATTGATAAGCCCTATGGATGTATTGGAATTAAAAGTAATACCGATGCCACGATTATTCGCCTTTCCCATCTTTGTAGTAATAATAATAGCCCCGTGTGCTCCCCTGGAGCCATACAATGCCGAAGCGCCTGCCCCGGTAAGCACTGATACGCTTTCAATATCGTTGGGGTTGATATCTGCCAGGCCAGAGCCAAAATCTACCGGGGAGTCGCCGCTTTGGTAATTGCTGTTGCCCGTTCCCGTCATTTTCCCTGAAGAGCCACTCACAATAACACCATCCACTACTACCAGGGCCGAGTTGTTATCGGTAAGCGAGGTTTCTCCTCTTAATATGATCTGGTTGGAACCTGCAGGGCCCCCACCGGACTTGATAAGGTTTAAGCCCGGAACTTTTCCTGTGAGGGCATCCGTCCAGTTATTAGACAACGCATCTGTAAGCTCTTCACCCGAAACCGTTTTCATGGCATAACCCAGCGCTTTTTCCTGACGCTTAATTCCGAGCGCCGTTACAACCACTTCGTCTTCCTGCTGCCCAATGCTTTCAAGCGCCACGTTTATTTCGGAAAGCTCTGCTGTTGCTTTATCCACGGTTTTATAACCAACAGCAGAAAAAGTAAGCACGTCTCCGGGATTTACAGGGATGGAATACCTGCCATCCACACTGGTAGCGGTACCGCGGGAAGTATTCTGTATAATGACGGTAGCATTAGACAGAGGCTCTTTTGTTTCCTGCGAGGTAACAGTACCGGTTACCGTTCTTTGTTGCGCCTGAACAAAAGCAGGAGCAAGTAGCAGCAGGCAAAAAAACAGAAAGCTCGCCGGGCCATATCTTTTGATGGTTTTTCGCAGCATTTTATTTTGTTTTTTAATTTTGGAGAATGAAATAGACATCTTATACCAGCTATACTGATTATTTTAAATTTGTAGTTATCAAACAGGCCATGCGATTACCCGTTTCCCCGCATAACACCGCAAACATATTGCTCAGCAATCAGGCAAGCAACCCTCTGTACATTTGTTAACCGAAACATAATACAGTCCTCTTTTTATATATTGTTACTGTAATGATGGTCTTCCGGTAGTTTCAAAAATGTTTGCCTTTTTATCGTTTTATAATTGTGCTACAAATACGCCATCGTATTATTGTTCTATGTATGCGCACAATAATACCTCCCGTAAAGTTTTTTATGAGCGCTGACTGCTGTAACATGCGGCGTTAAACCCTGAAAAAACGATTCATTGATTTTGTAGTTAAATAAGTCTAATAATAAAATCCAGTAACTGATCCCTCCTTAAAAGCCTGCCACCTTACAAAGTTTACAGCCGGTATTTTTCTGCAATCTTATTAAACGCTGTTACCTGCTCTTCTGCCCAGGATTTTTCCTTATCAAGCAAAATGGCCATTAACTCCGCCACTTCCGGGGCCATACGCATGCTTTCTTCAGCATCTAAAAATAAAGCCCTGGTTCTCCGGGCAAGGAAATCTTCAACAGTTCGGGCCATTTCATGCCGCACCGCCCAATCTAACTGCGCCCGGTATATGCGCAGGCGTTCACTTAACCAGTCATTTTTACCCGCCAGCTTTCCCCTGATTCCTTCAGCGTCGCTTCCATAGAAATAAAGCGGATCCATCCAGTCAACATTTTGCTGGTAACCATGAATTTTAAATGATTTTGATACGGATATTGTACGTGACCAGTTCAGCTCTTTCTCTATATAATCCACCATATCCTCGCCCATCTTTCGGAAAGTGGTCCATTTACCTCCAATAACCGTAAAAAGGTAAGAGCCGGAATGCAATATTTTATGGCTTCTTGATATTTCTTTGGTCTTTTGAGATCCTTCCTGCGGAGCCGCCAGCGGCCTCAATCCTACATAAATGCTTTTTACCTCTTTCCGGGCAAGCTTTTTTGTAAGATATTGAGAGGCAGTATTCAAAATAAAATTCACCTCTTCTTCTAAAGCCCTGGGTTCGAGCGACGGCTCACCCACCAGGGTATCTGTAGTGCCTACCACCACTTCCTGGTGCCAGGGCACCGCAAATAATACCCTTCCATCACTGGTTTTCGGGATCATTAATGCATGTTCGGAACTATACAATGCTTTATCAAAAACCAGGTGAATGCCCTGGCTGGCTACCACACTGTTGCGGGCACCCGGATCATCCATCTTTAGTATGCCGTCCACAAAAACGCCCGTAGCATTTACTACTGCTTTGGCATGTACTAAAAACCTGTCGCCGCATTCCTCATCCTGTACTGTAGCGCCGCTGACCTTTCCGGCGGCGTCTTTTAAAAGCGATACCACTTTTATATAATTGACCGCATATCCACCCTGTTCTATTATTGTCTGTACCAGGTTAATGGCTAACCGCGAATCGTCAAACTGCCCGTCATGATATTTCACCCCTCCCTTCAGTCCCTTTGTTACAATCCCGGGAAGTGCCCGGGTGGTTTGCTCTTTGGAAATAAGCAGGGAAGGCCCTAAAGACAGCCGGCCTGCAATCCAGTCATACATTTTTAAACCAATACCATATTTGATCTTATCCAGCCAATTATATACAGGTATTACAAAAGTTTGATTTTTCACCAAATGCGGGGCATTTCTCCGCAGCAGGCCTCTTTCCTTACTTGCCTCACGCACCAGGGCCACATCGCCCTGCGCAAGATAACGTACTCCGCCATGCACCAATTTGGTACTGCGGCTGGATGTGCCTTTTGCAAAATCCGATTGCTCCACTAACAGTACCTTATACCCTCTTGTAACAGCATCCAGCGCTATTCCCAGGCCGGTAGCGCCGCCTCCGATAACCAGGATATCCCATATAAAATTTTCATCCCTCAATTTTCCGGTTAATATGCCTCTGCCAATACTCATCATAAAATATTACAAAACGAAATTAAAGGAAATATTATGAAACATAAAAAAATAAATATGAAACATAACGAAAAAAAATAAAAGCATGAAAATTGCGCTGGTATTTTCCAGGCAACCGGTCTGAATCTAACAGCGAGGTAAGGTATTTTATTATATTTGCAACAGAAACAAATTACAGGCATGAGCATATCGACAGACAGGCATCAGCATATTTTGCATAAACTGGAAAAAGAAGGAAGCGTTACGGTTAATAATCTTTGTCAGGAACTCTCGGTATCAACAGTAACTATACGAAAGGATCTGAAACTTTTAGAAGAAAAAAAGCTTTTGTACAGAACTCATGGCGGCGCCACCGCCAGTAATCCTTATATTGCAGACAGGCCTGTTAACGAAAAACTACTTATTCAGGCTACAGAAAAACAGGCCATTGGCCACTATGCGGCCACTTTAATAGAAAGAAATGATTGTATCCTGATCGCATCGGGAACTACAGTACAATACCTGGCAAAAAACATCGTATCAGAAGGAAACCTAACTGTGGTTACCGCAGCATTAAACGTTGCAGCCGAGCTTACCAGGCATAGCGAAATAGAAATTATACAACTGGGCGGTATTGTAAGAAAAACCTCTGCATCAGTAACCGGGGTTTATGCTGAAAGCATTTTAAAGGATTTTTCATTCACGAAGCTGTTCCTGGGCGTGGACGGCATTGATCTTGATTTTGGCCTCACTACTTCTAATATGATGGAAGCCCAGCTTAACCGGCAAATGATATTGTCAGCTCAAAAAACTATTGTTCTGGCCGACTCCGCCAAATTCGGGAAACGGGGTTTTGGAAAGATATGCGATTTTGACGAGATTGACCAGATCATCACAGACAGCAATGTTTCTCCACACATTGTGGATATGCTGACGCAAAAAGGCATACAGGTGATCACTTTAAACGCCGCTTAATGCCAGCTTTATCTCCGGTACTCAACGAATAATAATAAGTTCGATGTTCCCCGATTTTTGGAATTTGACGGAATATGACATCGAGCTCAAAGATTAAATTCTGCAATAACGCTCATGCTAAAAGATTGCACCAATCAAAAGATATAACTTCTCAGAAAATTGATAACCTTGGCCAGTTCTCAACTGTAAAAGTTAATATTTGATCCTACAGTAAAGAATGATTTTAAAATTTTCAAAGCTTAGGATTAAAAAATTAAGCAGTCGGTTCGATTTCATTGAGCATTTTTTGTTTTGTCAAGTTGAGGGAATCAGCAAAAATTTGCATCGCGTTTTGCTGCCGCTGTGTGGACGCTCTTCGTTGTAATAAGCAATTCAATGATCCGGATCTGCCCGAAGCGACTCCATATCCTCGTAAATGGCAGCAAATTGAACGCAATTACAAAAGATAAAATCAGACATCCTGAATATTGTTGTCAGTGAAATGGAGCGCATCAAGAATGACCCGAACTTGCAGCATATGGTGCAACAGGAATAAAAAAGGTGCTATTTAGACTGCCTCTCAAAGTTTAGACAAATTTAGTTATTAGATTTGTTATTATAATGTGTAATGAGTTCGATATTACATCGGGCTATCCGGCGAATATCATTTGCTGTTTTCAGGAATCCGAACGCTTTTTCAATCTTACACCAATCCTCTCTCCACCGCCATTTTTACCAGGGTAGCTACATTTTTTGCCCCGAATTTTGCCAATAAGCTTTTCCGGTGCGTATTGGCCGTTGGCAGACTGATGAAAAGTTTTTCTGCAATTTCGGGATTGGTAAGCCCGTTGCATATCAGACCCAGTATCTCCTTTTCACGTTTGGTAATCACAGGCTCTTCCGTACTGCTATATTTCAGTGATTGGGCGGCTTCCATACAGAGGTACTCACCACCGGCAATTACCGTTTCGATAGCTTCAAGTATCTCTTCTCTTGAAGCATTTTTTAGCAGATAACCAGACGCTCCGTTGCCAAGCATAGTGCGAATAATGGACTGCTGGTCGTAAGTGCTTAATCCAAGCACTCTTACCTCAGGGTACTTTTCTTTTACCAGCTTGCAGAGCGCCGTACCTTTTTGGTCAGGCAGATTGATGTCCATCAGCAGCACATCAGGTCGCTGTGTTTCCAGAAAAGCAAGGCAAGCTTCCCCGTTCATGGCATGTCCCATCCAGTGTATCTCATTTTCATGCTGCAATAGTGAGCGGATGCCTTCTATGACCATATAATGGTCGTCCGTAATGAAAACTTTTTTGGTCATGACAGCGGTATTTCAATTAAAACGGAGGTGCCCTTTCCGGGTGCGGTGTTGATGTCTATTCTTCCTTTCAGCAGCTCCACCCGGTTACGGATGCTTTTCCAACCTATACCGTCCGATTGTGCCAGTGTTGCCAAATCAAAACCTTTACCGTTGTCCTCCACGGTAAGCTGCAAAAGACCATCCTCTTTTGATACGTGAGCCTGTACCAGCAGGCTTGTGGCGGCTGCGTGTTTGAGTGCATTATTCGCCAGTTCCTGCACCACTCTGTAAGCCGTTACGGAAAGATTTTGGTCAAAAGAAACCGTATCCATATCAATCGGCTGGTAATTGGCCTTTAGCGTTCTGTTACGGCTCAGTTCTATGCAAAACTCTTTCAATGCAGTGTCCAGCCCAAATTGCATCAAAATTTCGGGCATCATATTATGAGCTACACGGCGCATTTCTTTAATGCTTCCATCAAGTAGCTCAATACCCCGTGAAAATGCAAGTGCATTTTCGGGTGTCATAATTAAGTTTTCCTTCATATTAGTAAAAGAATGTTTAATACCGCTCAGCATACCGCCCAAGCCATCGTGCAGGTCTTTGGCCAGACGGGTACGTTCCTGCTCTTCACCTTTAAGCACCGCTTCCGCAGCGGCAAGCTGTTTTTCAATTTCAAGTTCCGAAATGCGCTGCAGTTGCAGTTTTTGACGATGCTTATAATTGTGGTACGAGAGTAAAAAAATCATTATTAGGGCTACAGTACCACCTATCAAAATCAGATTGAGTGTGTTTTTTTGTCGGATGGAAAGCTGTTGGATCTTTTTTTCGTCCTGCAATATTCTAATCTCGTTATCTTTTTCCTGTACTTTAAAACGAGCCTCCATCATGGCAATTTTGTCTTTTGTTTCTGCTGATGAAATACTATCTGAAAGATTCATTTTAAGTACCAGGTATTCATTCGCCATTTTATAATCACCTTTTTTACTATACCATTCGGCTCCGTTTGAATAGCCAAACAATTGTGCAAATTTCATCTGGTAAACAGCCCCTTTTTCAAGTAATGTATCTATATAAGGCTTCGCCTCATTTAAGCGTCCGGTTTCCATTAATGCTTTGCACAAAGGATCAAGAATAGATAAATACTGATATTGATCGTCGCTTGCCTTAGCATAGTCCATTGCTTTTTTAAAACTGGCAATTGCACCATCATAGTTTTTTTGGCTTCGCAATAGATATCCTTTGTTTTGATAGAATAAAAACCATGTAAATGATCCATCCACTTCTTTTACCAAAGTCTCAATTTGATTAAGCTCTTGTTTCACTTCAACAAACTTCCCCATATTGATGAGTTTCACGATATAATTTAAGCGTCTTTTAGTAATAGCACTTTTGCTGCCATACTTTTCTGCAGAAGCAATTGCTTTTTTGTCATATTCAATTGCTTTTTGAGGCTGTAGCATTTTTTCATATACCGATGCGATTCCACTGTAAACACCAGAAAGCATTTCGGGTTGGTAACGTTCCAATAACATAGCTGCTTTGGTAAAGTGAGAAAGCGATTGTGCATAATCTTCCATTTTCAGATAATCTCCGCCCACGTTATGATGAAGATAAGCCTGCTTAATAAGTGTTTTTTCCCCCGTATCAGCTTTTAATAATGTAAAAGCCGAATCAGCATAACGCATGGCATACTCAAGATTTCCTCTGTCTGAGTAGTATAATTGAGCCGTAAGATATCCCGATTGCAAACCTTTTTTAAAATGCAGTTCCTTACTAAGCGCAATCATTTCGTTGAGATAAGGGAGCAGTAAACTGGTGTTTTCATTAGCAGACGCCACCACGTAATTCATTATTTTGTCAATGCGTACAGTATCGCGTTTTGCATGTCTATTGATTTCATCAAGCAAACTATCCAATTTCTTTGTCTGGGCAAAGCTGACAGAAGGTAAAAACAAAAGTAATGATACTATTGATCTTATAGACAATCGGATTATTGCATTTGAGTTTTCTTTAAGCATACTATTCGTAAAATTTCCTATGCTAAAGATAGCAGTATATTCTGCTATATGCCTATCGTCCAAAAGGATGATTTTTCATTTTTGACATAAAATCATCCTTTCGAACGATTGACTTGCAGTAATCAAAGGTTCAAATTTGTTCTGTAAATCTTAAACAAATAAAAATCATTAAAAATAAATCGTTATGAAAAGTTCTATATCTGTATTTGCCATACTGCTTATGGTCTTCTTTGTTTCTTCATGCAGAAAAGAGGACGATATTACACCTCCCGACACATCGCCTGTGGCACTGTCTCTTTCCTCGTCCACGGTTCATTACAACGATCAGCTGACCATTAACGGAAAAAATTTTTCGGCTAGTGCTGCCGATAATACCGTTACCATCAACGGTGTGGCAGCCGATGTGCATACGGCATCCGCCACACAATTGGTAGTGTATGTGCCGGCAGTGGGCAATACGAGTGGCGAAATAGTCATTACAACAGGTGGAACATCTATTTCGGGCGGTACGGTTACTTATGTGCCGGATGTATTTGTAGGCGGAATGTTATATGATGGTGTTAATGAAAATTATATATCAAAATATTGGGTAAACGGTACGGAAACACAGGTAAGCGAGAATTATAGTGTAATACGCTCCATTTTTGTGGAGAATAAGAATGTTTATCTCTGCGGCGAAAATGACGGGGTCGCTCAATATTGGAAAAATGGCATGCCCGCTTCAATGGGCTCCGGACAGGCCTACAATATTTTTGTGGCAAACAATGATGTGTATGTTGCCGGTGGTGGCTTTTTTCCCGTGTACTGGAAAAATGGAACCAGAACAGAGCTTGCGAACTCTTTCGGTGCAGCAGCATCCATCTTTACTAAGGGAAATGATATTTATGTCGCAGGAAATCTTAATGGACGAGCCTATTATTGGAAAAATGGCACACCGGTAAGGCTGAGCAATCTGCCATCTTACGGCAATTCTATTACTGTGGCAGGTAGTGACATCTATGTAACGGGGCATGAGCAGGAAGCCTCTTCCGGAAAATACAAAGCTACCATCTGGAAAAATGGAAATGCCTTAACGATAAGCGATGAGTATTCTGTTCCTTATACTATTGAAGTAAAGGGGAACGATGTCTATGTAGCCGGATTTACGCAGGCAGGCGGACAAAAAACGCTTACCTATTGGAAAAACGGCAATGCAGTTCCGCTTGCTTCTCTCGGTGCCGCCGAACTTGTCAATATCGGCATAAAAGTATTTGGCAATGATGTATATGTAGCGGCATTCGAGTATGCAGGAAACAAAAAAACAGCTAAATACTGGAAGAACGGCACAGCGGTTACTTTATCCAACAACGCTAATAACATAGAAGCTACCTGCATTTTTATTCGGTAGCGACCAATCATCGAAAATATGTTTAATAAAAAAATAGAGTATATGAAAAAGTTAACCATAATGATTGTTGTCACAATGTTGTACGCCACTACAGTCCAGGCACAAATCTTAAAAAAACTACAGGAGAAAGTAGAAAAGACCGTAAGTAAAACAGTAGAACAGACCACCGACAAAGCGGTTGATAAAGTAATAAAGAAACCGATGGACAAGGCAGCCGATAAGATACTGGAAGGAACTCCTGCAAAAAAAACGAAAGAGAAAGCAGAACAGACCGGTAACGATACTGAAGCACAGGATGATGGAAAAGCCACTGATACAAGAACAAATAACAGTACCACAGACAGCCAGGATAAATATGGCCCGCTCACTACTGATAACAGAGGTTGGTATCAGGGAAAATCTATAGAATATGCAGACATAGGCTGGATTAAAATGCTGGACTTCAAAGACCCGCCAAAGCCCATTATCCTAAACGGAAGAAACTATCCTGTTTCACAGATGGAGGTTTCGCAGAAATTAGCCACATGGATACAACAAACCTACAGTCCCAGAGGATTGTTGGGAGAAATGGTTCAGTCCGTTTATGCACTTCCGGCAGGACAGCCGGTAACCAGCACTTCCTACAACTACAACGAAGCGGAAAAGAACAACCGCAATGCCTTGCCCAATACCTACGGCGCAACGGGTAAAATGTATAGTAACCTGCAAAAAACGAGCACCAAAAAGTTCTGGCCTATTGATGGATTGGCGGGGTACTACGTATGGCAGATTATGGCGAATAATATTGAGCTGATTAGCAGGCAAATGATAGGACTTTCTTCGCCCGATGAATATTACTGCACCATGCCACAATATAGTATGGGTATGAAAGGCGAATATGAGGGTTCAGATAAAAATGCCAACTATCAAAATTTTATGACCAGTTCCAATTTGAAGAACTACACGCATTATTGGATCCCTTCTGATGCGCTGAACAACAATGAGCATTTTTATGTGGTAGTGATGACCAAAGACAAACAGCCACTTCCCTTTGAACAGATAACGGTAGCTGAGCTACTAACAAGGCTTGAAAAACAATTGCCTTTGATGGAAAAAATCGACAGAAACAGTGGCGGAAGACTGGACAATATGTTACAAAAGGCAAAAAATGGTTTGAATATCATGAAAAAGAAGTTTAAGGATAATTATAGTGATTATGTGTATCTGAAAGCCGGACATGATATACAAATTATAGATTTAGCCAATTTAGACGAAAAGAGCAACTTTTATTGGATACAAACAAAGTCACAAACAACAGATAGCTACGGCAATACCAATGTTTATTTTCCCATCCTTCGCTTAAAGAAAGGTGTAAAGGAAGCCTGTGCCAATAGCGGTCCACAGTGGATTGTGTTTAAAATGTACAAAGGAAAGTTTACCGATCATGCAGGAGCTGAACACATGATGGCCAATTTTGTAAACCGTTTTAACTACGACTATGTATATGATTATTTTTTCGGAAAGGGAAAAGTAATCAAACCTTATCAACCTAAATAGATCAGCTACAGATGAAATGGAGTATAAGAAAATATTCATTTTCATACACGAAAGGAATGAATATTTTCTTTTGCAGAATTCCGTGTGACCATTAAAACAATAAAATAAACACATGAAACCTTTTTTGTTATTCACCATCCTGCTGTCATTCTCCATGTGGGTTTGCGCACAGAAAGAAACCTACGATATTGTAAGCTATACACCGCCTGCGGGCTGGAAAAAAGAAAACAACAGTACAGCGGTAGTTTACAGCCGTATTGATGGCGGTAGCTGGGCACAGTTTGGTATTTACCAAAGCACAGCCAGCAAAGGCAGTATAGAAGAAGATGCTGAACACGAGTGGAACGCTATTGTTTTGGCGCTGCACGTCGTAGAAAAGGAAGAAAAAACCACAGCCGAAACGGCGGAGGGCTGGAGTGTGATGAGCCGCAGTGGCGTATGGCAGTACAACGGCGCCAACGTAGCCACTATTCTTACTACTTATAGTAACGGAAAAACCTGTGTGAGCATACTCTGTAATGCCACCGCACAACCTTACCTGAAAGATTTTCAAAAGCTCATTGCCTCCATCACGCTGGCTTATGCACTCAAAAACACCACAACGGCGAATGTCGCCATCGGCATTTCCACCATCAAAGGTTTGTGGGCAAATAACCAAAACGAAACATTTGGCTATATGAGCGGAGGTTATTTCAGGCGGGAGTATCTTTTTAATGCTGATGGTACTTATCAATATAGAGCCAAGCATTGGTCTAATGTTATTAAAGACATCCAGTTCATCCGTGAAACCGGTACTTATACCATCAACGGTAACCAATTGACCCTTGTGCCGCGACAGGCAACCGGCGAATGGTGGAGCAAAGCGAAAAGTGGCAGAACTAACGAGTGGGGCAGCTACCAGAAAGCCTATCAGCACCCATTGGAAAAAACCACCTATACTTTTGAAATCAAAAACCTTTCGGGTATGGAAAATACGTACCTGATCCTTAAAACCAATAAGCCTACTGCACGGGATAGCAAACAGAGTAATCAGGGCAATGCTAATGAATTTAACTACAGCAGTACCCCAATCGGAAAATCCCTGATAGACAACCCACCCGGAAAATAGAAGCCGGCCTCATCAATAAAAAATAAGCAGATGAAACAATTAATTATAGGAATGGCATTGCTGATGTTGGCAACAACTATTCATGCACAGAAAAAAACAACAGGCAAAGAAAAACCGCCTACGCAAAAAGAAATGGATAAAATGCTGGAAGAGGCCATGAAGCAGGAAGGCTTGAGCAGGGAGGAACAGGCGGAAATGAAAAAAATAATGGGAAGTGTTATGCCTGCTATGATGGAAAGCAATGCCAAAGCAGAAAATTACAGCGAGTTTACCAGTAATGCCGGTTTGGTGCCTGCCAGAAATGCCGGAAAGATTGCCATTGCATTGAGTAAAAAAATGCAGCAAAGCGAGATAAAGACCTTTACCGACCTGCTATATTCCAGGATGATGGCAAAAGGCGATGCCGCTGAAATGGCTATCGCCAAAAAAGTAATCACGCAAACGCCCAAAGCTGTGGATATAAACGCCGCAGCCATTTTAGCAATGGTACAGGGGCATGCCGAAACAGCGCTGGCACTCGCCATCAAAGCGGTACAGATGGAACCGACAAATACAACTTACCAGAATAACATGGCGGCATTGCTTACGCAATACGGTTATCCCGAACAGGCTATTCCGGTTTTGAGAAAACTGAACAAGGAATTTAGTACCAACAGCACAGTACTGAACAACCTGTCTCATGCATGGCTGAGCCTGGGCGAAAAGGACAGTGCTGCCGTGTATGCCAATGCCGCCATACGCATCAACCCTTTGCACACTGAAGCCGCACAGGTTGCCGGGCTTATCAAAGAAATAAAGGGCAATGACCCGTCTGACGATTACAGGCAGGCTATGGCAAATGCACCCAATCCTTTTACACAGCAAATGCTCAAAAACAAAGGGGGTAGTGCTAAGTTACAGTGGGATGATATCAGGAACAATCTTACCATCTATGAATATTTTCCTTTTAAATGGTTGAAACTGCCCCAGTTGAGCAATACGGTAAAGGGCTATGAAAACGACAGGGCAATTCAAAAGGCTTATACCCGTGTCAAGGATAAAATAGAAGAGCAAATCAGCCTGATGACCGAACAGACGGAGAAAGAAATGGATGCCCTGGTTGACAAAGGCGATGCTGCCTTTGTTGCTGAAATGGCCGACGCCACGATGAAAGGACAGAGCTGGATGAGCAAGCCTGCCGCCAATGTATTGGAAGTATTACAGGCTTACCAAACGCAAAACCAATTATCCATTGCCGACACCCTCAAAAAATTGGAAAAATGGAAAGATGGATTGAGAAAAGAAAAGGACATCAAAATCAGGAATATCTATAAAAAAATCGATGACCGTGATAAAACAACCTGCCAACAATATAAAGCACAATTGGATGCCCTGGAAAATGATTACCTGTTACAGGTGAATACCCGGACATACAAAGTGATGTTCCGGCATATAAGCAATTACCAATCTTGGCTTAACGCCTGGGTTACCTGGAACTGGTATGTAACCGGGAATGTAAAAAACCTGGTGATGATGCAGGATTTGCAGGCCACCCAACATCTTGTTGCCCTGTATGACCAGATGGCGCAGTTATTGGAAGCCCTGCCCGAACATTGTGGGGTGGCTGCCAAAGAAACACAGTATAACTTTCCTGTTCCCGCAATCCCCAACTTTACCTGTCCGGCGGTGGTAAGCATACCCAGCGGTGCCGAATGGCAGCAATTAACCGCAGGTGCCAAAGATTTTAATAAAAATGTATATGGCATCATTAAGAGCGCAGCACCGGTACCCAATGTGTCCGTAGCTTACGGCATAGGCAACCAGATTGCACAGCCCGGAAAGGCTCCATTTCTTAAAACGGCAAATGGCAGTATCCTACCCGGAGGCATTAATAGCGATGATGATGAGTTGGCTCCTATTCCAAATCTGCTGCCAAAAGGTGAAGAGCTTGCAGCCATACCTGATGTGATGAGAAATCTGGTAGCCAAAGACCTGATGCAGGCGATGTTATCAGCCGATTGCAAAAATATAAAAAGCGATAAACAGAATTTTAAAGAATTAATAGAGAGACTTGAGAAACACGGGCGATTATTAAGAATACCGAAAATTATGGAAAGTTTATTGTATTTAAGACAAGTAAGACAGGCAGAGATAGATGCGACCGCACGCAAAACCTATGAGGTCGTTATAAAAGATGAAGTGCGGCAGAAAGGTCTGCAACCTACCATCAGCAATGGCTTACAGCCTCCGGGAACATTTACCCTGAAACAGTTTTTTTAATGTTAGCATAAATTTTCTTTAATGTGGAGTGAAGCAGATACTTCGCAAAAGCGATTACGATTAAATACCCGCCTGATGTGGAACATTGGCACGGAGCAAGTGTCGATACCGCTTTTGTTCAGGTTGCCATCACAGGGCTGGAAAAGCGCGAAACAGTTTGGTTGAATGAAGTTACAGACGAGGAATACAATAAATAATCAAATCCGTATGATACAAAAATAGATTAGGAATAATGCGCTAAGAAGTGCCTAAATACGACAGATTTAGGCACTTTTAGCATTAACCCCAATATCTGGAATTTCAAAATGAAGCGAACGGATAAATTTTACAATGAAACATATCTTAAATTGGAAACTGCAATCCAGGAACTGGAGATTGAAACTGACTGTCCCATAAAAAGAATAGAAGCGGTTATACAGCTTATCATTCAAAGCCTTGCCGATTTAAAAGAGTTTGTGCTAAAAAACAACTTTAAGAATATGGAAGAAGAAATCCATTGTTTCAAGTATCAGAGACCTGTTATTGTTTCAAAGCTCATCTACTATAATTCCATCTATAAAATCGAAACGAGAAGACCATAAGGGAATAAGCGTACCAAGAAATATTTTACCAAAGAACTGAAAAAGCTAAAAAGGTTCTTTGAGAACAACCTTGATTTTTACAAGTATTCCCGCAGCAATAATTCTTTCGTTGACGAGAAGTTTTTTGTACGTGGGAAGCACGATATAAACCTATGGTTGGACACTTTTTATTTTGAGGCAGACCATCGCTTTTCTACTTCGCACGATTGCCCAAATATCCAGCTTTATTAATGAGGTTTACTCTTCTTTTGAAATTTTACCAATATCCTGTCGCAAACCTGGTGGCTTAGCATTTCCGGTTTTCGTTTGTTGTATTCAATCGTCATTGTACCATCAAATGCTTCTACTGACTTAATTTTAATAATTGTTCCGAGCCGCAGCTCACGGGCATTCAGCAATTTCAGGAAATCATCCGATGAGTGGGTAACTGCTTTAAAGATTACAGTATCCCCTGCCTTGCACTCATTTAGCTTATGATACTCTGTCCATTCCATTTTGCCATTTTTGTCGGGAATTGGCGCCCCATGCGGATCAATTTTTGGAAAACCCAGCAGTTCATCCATTTTTATAAAGAAATCGGGTGACTGTACGTGCTCAATTTGTTCAGCTATTCCATGCACCTCATCCCATCCAAATCCCATTTTCTCCACCAGGAACATTTCCGTCAACCGGTGTTTACGGATAATCAATGCCGCTTCTTTTCCACCTTTGCTGGTAAGGCGCACCGGTTTATAACTCTCATAAACAATCAGCCCTTTATCCGCCAGTCTTTTCATCATGCTGTTTACCGTAGGCATTTTTATCTCCAATTGCTTGCTTAGCTCATTCACATTCACCTCGCCTTTTACGGCAGAAAGGTTATAAATAGCCTTCAGGTAGTTTTCTTCTGTATGCGTGTTCATGCCGCAAAATTACGATATAGTCTTAGCTTATACTAACAGAACGGATTGTTTTATAAATAATTTTGTTAGAATAATCTAACTTTATAAATTTGTACAGCAAAACAAAAACTCAGGTATAAAAAAATAAAATCAATGACACAACTAAAAACGGCCATACTAACCCTGTGCTTAACTCTTTCAGGACTGTTTGCTTTGGCGCAAACCGGGCAAATTACAGGCTCTGTACATGACGAAAACGGAAAAGCTGTCGAAGCGGCAACCATTGCCATTCCCAGGCTGAATATTGGTACTACGACCGACAGCCAGGGAGGATACCAACTGAAAGGGATTGCTGCCGGCAACTGGCAACTGCGTGTAAGCGCCGTGGGCTTTGACACCTATACCCAAACGATAAAAATCGGTGATCCATTTTCCTTAACCCAGGATATAAGCCTGAAAACATCGGGTGCTTCTTCATTAGACGAAGTAGTGGTTACCGGAACGCTGAAAGAAGTACGCAAGTCCGAAAGCCCTGTTCCGGTTACGATTATTTCCTCAAAGCTGTTCCAGAGAAATCCCACCTCCAATGTGCTGGATGCGCTGTATATGGTGAACGGTATTAACCCACAGGTGAACTGCAATATGTGCAACACCTCTGACATTGGTATCAATGGTATGCCCGGTCCTTATTCTATGGTGCTGATTGATGGCATGCCCATTGTCAGTTCACTTTCTACCGTATATGGTTTCAGCGGCATTCCCAATAGTATTATAGACCGTGTTGAAGTGGTAAAAGGCCCCGCTTCCTCCCTGTATGGCTCGGAAGCCATTGGCGGCGTCATTAACATCATGACCAAAAAGGCGAACACAGCACCTAAGTTCTTTTTAGATTATAATGCTTCTACCTGGAGGGAGCTGACCGGCAATACCGGGTTCAGCGCCAGGTTAAGCAATAAGGTAGCCACGATGTTCAACGTGGACGGCTACTATTTCAATACGCCAAAAGACCAGGATCACGATGGCTATATGGATAAAACCCTTCAGAAAAGATTGTCATTCTTCAATAAATGGGATATTAAGCAAAAGTTTGACAAAACTGCCAGCCTGTCCCTGCGCTATTATAATGAAGACCGTCACGGCGGGGAACTGGGCTGGAATAAGGCAGACCGGAAATTCGTGGATTTTAATGAATATGACAATGTCCCCAATTCTCCGGGCTACAATGCCGATTATGTACTGCCCAACGGTTATACTATTTACAACCAAAAATATGCAAAGGGATTTCGTGTTCCCCGTTTTGACAACGCAGCAGACAAACAGCAATGGATGGATGAAGTGCAACAGGCAAATCCCGGTGCTGCACTGGCAGGTAATATGAAGTACCAGGAATCTATTTATACCAGCCGGTTTGAAGCAGTGGGTAAATACGAACTGCCGATTAAGGAAAACATCACCATCCAGGGTTCCTACAACCAGCATGACCAAAATTCAGCCTATGGTACAGAGCTGTTCATGGCGCACCAGAAAACCCTGTTTGGGCAGGCTTTCTGGGATAAGAAATTGGGCAGTCATGATTTGTTATTAGGTGGCTCTTACCGGTATATCTGGTTTAAAGACAATACCATTGCTTCCGATAATGGCAAAGACCCCTTTATTACTCAAATGCCCGGTTTCTTTATACAGGATCTATGGACGCTGAGTCCCAAAACAACCCTGTTGTTAGGCTATCGTTTTGATTATGATATTACCCACTCTGCTTCCGGTGACCATGAAAACCCGGTACATTCTCCCCGCATTGCGTTTAAATATGCGCCTAACGAAAAAAATACTTTACGCGCCAGTGTAGGTACAGGCTACCGGGTAGTAAATATCTTTAGCGAAGACCACAGGGCGTTGAGCGGACAATACGAGGCTAAATTCGGGGAAGAGCTAAAGCCCGAAAAATCGTTAAGCGGTACAGTGGATTATGAAGGCCGGGTAGCTACCGAGGGTATTGGGCTGACTTACGATATAAGCGCCTATTACACGCATTTCTTTAATAAGATTTATCCCGTAAGGAACGATGTAAGCAGAACGCTCACGTACTATAATGTGGACGGAAAGGAATATGCCCGCAATATTGGAGCATCGCTGGATATTGCATTAAACTTTCGTTTCCCTTTCCGTCTTACTGCAGGCGTTTCCTATACCCAGGCGGAATTGTTTGAGTTTGAAAGGGATGATGATGGCAATAAGCTAAGTAACGATATTGTAAAATCACCCTTTGAATTTTCCCCCAAATGGTCGGGCGTATTTACAGCCGCTTATGACTTCATTCCGCAGCTTACCTGGGATGTAACCGGGGAATGGCGTGGCCCGATGCTGCTGCCTACACAGGGAGAAATGGAAACTTACGATGGCAATGGCAATGTAACCGGAACGGTTACTAATCCCCGCGATCCATACTCACCCTGGTTCTGCAAAGTGCATACGCAGTTGACGTATCAACTTAAAAACGGCTTACAGATCTATGCCGGTGTAAAGAACATATTTAACTATGTTCCAAAAAATCTGCTGGTAAATAGGGCTGACCCGTTCAATGACCTGGCAAATCCTGATAAATATGGCGGGCTGCAATTTGACACGGAATATAATTATACGCCGCAGCAGGGCCGTACCGGTTATCTCGGTGTGCGTTTTAGCTTTTAATAATCATCATCATGTATTGCAAACAGAAAACAACAACTAAAAAACCAGCTCCGGTAAAAACCGGTTGGCTATGCACTAAGCGGCAATGCGCAGTTACTTTATTGCTGGTGTTGTTTTCTGTTCATATAGCAAGCGCTCAAATGAATTTTGCCGAACTGGACAAAAAGATGTCGGAGGAGAAGAAATATGTAGTTGTTTATATCGGTTCAAAATACTGCACTTATTGCCTGATGCAGGAAGCGCAGATTAAGAAAAACAATACGTTGAGGCAAAGGCTGGACAGTGCTTTTTATTTTGTAAAAGGATTAGCGGAAGAGGATTCGGCAATTGTTTTTAACCATAAGTACTATCTGAACCCCAACCCTCAAAACCCTTACCAGGTAAATGATTTTGTAAACGTTTACGGTAAGAATGAAAAAGGATTTGTAGGTTATCCGTTGTGGCTTTATTTCGATAAGGACTACCGGCTGCTGTTACGCTTTTACGGGCTGATGCCTCCAAAGAATATTTTAAAGGTGTTGGACAGGATAGCTGCCGTAATGGACAAAGACAAAAATGCGTAAATATTGTTATGGACTGTGCAAACGAAAATTTGAAATAAGATGAGTGATACCTGTATAAGTCATATAGAAAACCATTGGAAAGCGTTAACAACGACCGCAAATGAATGCTTTAATAATGGAGATTTTGAAAAAGCGTTGTCAGTTTACAAAGATGCTTTGTATCGGGCAGAGGCGCTGAACAATCACCAGGGGGATTGCCTGCGGGTGGCTATCCCGTTTATGCAGGTCTATATCATTTCGTGCAACAATCTTTCCAATACCTACGATGAGCTTGGACAGAAGAAATCAGCAGAAAATATGTTGAAACGTGCCGTGTATTATCTCCTGCATCTTTCCGGGCAGAAGCATATTAATATGAACGAGCTTCAGCATGAACTAAGAAGAGCAAGCATTGCACTGCTCAATTTTGCCGGGGAAAACGGCGGAGAAAAAAGCAGGAGAAACTGCTCATAAGCCTGAAAGAGCAATTAGCAGAAAATAAGTTAATAAAAATCGATGTCTAAATTTAAGAGAATACTAAGAGAAATACACGGTATAACAGGTTTGGTAGTGGGCATAGTCATCGTGATTGTTGCATTAAGTGGTTGTGTGTACACCTTTCAATATGAAATCAGAAATGTCATCTATTCGCACCTTATCAACGTCAGTGTTCCCGAAAACGCTGTAAAGCTGTCGGTGGACAGCATCGCCTCAATTGCATCTTCTCATTATACCAAAACCGAAATATTGGAAGTAGTGGCAGTTAAAGACCTTGACGGGCAAACAAAGGATGCCGTTTTCTTTAGCTTAGAGCAGAAGAAAGAAGTGAGCGAAAGCTCCACAGATTGGGACATTAAATTTTCGGGAACTACGATTAGTTTTGGCAATGGAGCAACCGGGCAATTGGCAGAGGGTATTTTGGCCTCCTTCAATACCGCTCCCGAAAGCGGTTACAGCGATGGCAATATAGGCGGGAGCAATTCCTACTACACCTATACCAATAACAACGAACCGAAGCATACAGTACTGATGAAGCCGGGGATGCTTATCCTCGCAAAAACATCAAAAGGCAAATATGCGAAAATAGAAATGATTAGCTACTACAAAGGAAATCCAACGGCTACCGATATGGCCAGCGAAGCCTTTGCCGATTATGGAGAAGGTAGCCAAAGGCAGGAAAAATGGCCACTCCGGCACTATACATTCAACTATGTATTACAGCCGGACGGAAGCAATAAGTTTTGAACAGACCGCAAACTACAAAATGAAGCAGTTGAGTTCGATGTTCCCCGATTTTTTGGAATTTGACGGAACAAGACATCGAACTCCGAGACTAAATTCCGCAATTGCTCTTATTTATCAGAATAACAGTAAGTTACAAGGTAAAAAAAATGGGACAAGTCTTTCTTTTTTAGACTTGTCCCAGGAAGTGACCCCTCAGGGACTCGAACCCTGGGCCTACTGATTAAGAGTCAGTAGCTCTACCAACTGAGCTAAGGAGTCGTAAAACCTTTATTATTTATTAGGCACTGTATCTGCTACCGTAAAATCAATCTTTTCTTTTGTTTCACCACAGTTCAGCATGGTTGCTCCATACTTCGGGTCCTTTTTACCCAGGTAGGGATTAACTACCTCCTCTTTGGCGCTTAACCAGTTACCTATACTTCCCTCACCAAAAGCCATCGGGCATTCCTGCCAGTAAACAATAGAACGATCGTATTTTACAGTAAGCAGCAACATACGTAAATTTTCTGACAATTCCTGCAACGCTCTCCTTTTCTCGTCCCAGCCTGAAGACCCGATAATAGCAGCGATACTGTGTTTACTGTTATCCACCGGGAACAAAGCCGTTTCATAAATAACCGAATCCTTTTTCAACTCGTCTATTTTAAAATGATCAACAGCCAATTGAAGTTCCCGGGCTGTTTTATTTACAGCAGCGCTATCCCAGTTCACAAAAGCGTCTGTCATCGCATAATAACCTGACAGGATATCAGAAACGGATGCATTAAAAGCTTCGCTATGAGCGCTTACCGATAAAGCTTTCGGCTTTTCTCCTACAGGCTCCTCTTTTTTAAACGCATATTTATACACTAAAAAAGCTGCTGCCAACAATAAAACGATCAAAAATAGTTTTTTCATAACCACGGCTTAGTATTACTGGCTGCAATTACTACTTTTGCAGACTCATAAAGTATCAAAAATAGTAAAAATATATATTATGCTGGCAGGCTTACAAAATGTGACTTTTGAATTTGGGGCAAGAACTATTGTAAAAAACGCAACATGGCATATACAACCCAATGAGCGGATCGGTCTTATCGGCTATAACGGAACCGGCAAATCTACGCTGCTTAAATTGCTGACCGGTGGTTACTCTCCTTCAGAAGGCACTGTTGAAAAAGGAAGAGAAACCTCTATCGGCTACCTGCACCAGGACCTGCTGAGCTTTGATACTAACGAATCTATTGTACAGGTGGCCTTAGGCGCTTTTGAAAAGGTATTACAGCTGGAAGCAGAGATTGAAGCATTAGGTAAAGAACTGGAAAGAACAGGCGATGAAAAAACATTACACGAGTATTCCGATAAATTACATGAACTGGAAACATTAGGAGGGTATAATATTCACCATCAGACAGAACAGGTACTACAGGGGCTGGGTTTTTCCAATGCCGACCTTCAAAGACCTTACAAAGAATTCAGCGGGGGCTGGCGTATGCGGGTGCTGCTGGCGAAAATGATACTGGCCAGGCCCGACCTGCTGCTTTTAGATGAGCCGACCAACCACCTGGATCTGCCTTCTATTGAATGGCTGGAAAAATACCTGCAGCATTACCAGGGAGCCGTAGTGATCGTAAGCCACGATAAATATTTTCTCAATCGCATGGTAACAAAAATTGTGGAACTGTACCAGAAGGAACTGCATTTTTATAATGGGAACTACGAATTTTATGAAACCGAAAAAGCGGTGCGTATTGAAATGCAGCAAAAAGCTTACGAAAACCAGCAGGATTATATCAGGCAGAACGAAAGGCTGGTAGAGCGCTTCCGCGCCAAAGCCAGCAAGGCGGCTATGGCACAAAGCATCATGAAAAAATTAGATAAGCTGGAGCGGATTGAAGATGTAAGCATTGAAAGGCCTAATATAAAGATCAATTTCCGGGTGGATAAAACACCAGGCAGGGTACTGACAGAGCTCACCGGGGTTTCTAAAGCCTTCGGGGAAAACATTATTCTTGAAAATGCCAATGCTGAAATAGAGCGGGGCGATAAAATAGCACTGATCGGTGCTAACGGGAAAGGCAAATCTACCCTGCTGCGCATTATAGCTGGTATCGAACCTATTAAAGGGGAAAGAAAATGGGGCCACAATGTAGAAGAAAGTTTTTACGCCCAGCACCAGTTAGAGTCGCTGCACCTGAACAACACCATCATTGATGAAATGAAAGAATGTGGCAGCCAGATGACAGAATTAGAGCTCAGAAGCTTATTGGGCTGTTTTTTATTTAGCGGTGATGATGCAGATAAAAAAATAAAAGTATTGAGCGGTGGAGAAAAAGCAAGGGTAGCTCTGGCAAAAACCATTATCAGCAAAGCCAACTTTTTAATGCTGGATGAGCCTACCAACCACCTGGACATGCATAGCTGCGACCTGCTGATCGACGCATTGAAAAAATATGAAGGCAGCCTGGTGCTGGTAAGTCACGACCGGTATTTCATTTCGAAGACTGCCAATAAAATCTGGGAGATCTCCGATCATAAGATAAAAGAATTTAAAGGCACTTATGATGAATGGGTTGCATGGAATGAACGCATGGCCAGGCAGAACACCACCAATAAAAAAGAAGAAACGGCAACTTCGCAAACTGTATCGCCTAAAGTGGAAGAAAAAAGGCCGGAAGTATCTGACAGAAGCCAGGCGCTCAATAAAGAGCATAAAAAAGAACTGCAAAAACAACAGAAACAGTTTCAGCAAACAGAAGATGCTCTTAATAAAAATAAATCACTACTGCGGGAACTGGAAGCTAAACTGGCCAATCCTGCCATCTATGCAGAGAAAGATAAATTTTTAGCAGTTGAACAGGAATACAAAAAGGCTTCCGAAGAAAATGTACTACTTGAAAAAAAATATGAATCCATTTTTGCTTTGCTGATAGAACTGGAAGAGAAGGCAGGCTAAAGCTTATACCCTAATCCTATACCAACACACCATTTCCCATTGGTTGTAGCGGTTTTAGCATTATAATATAACGGCACCTGCAAAGCTACACGCTTATAAATGATACTAACACCCGCTCCTAAACCCGGCATCACCGCTGCATTCTTTTTAGCGCCTGCAGGCATTTTGTCTTCTTTTATACGAAGACTGGGCAGCATTCCTAAAAGTAAGGTAAATGGCTTATGGGTTAATTTCATAGCAGGCCCGCCGAAATTCACAAAGGCACCCTTATCCGCATAGCCGGCAACAACCATTCCCTCCCATAAGACAGGTTTTATCTTTACCCGTTCATTTTGACTATACACATTTAGAGCAGTGCCCAGGATAATCGCCAGGGAAAAAATACCTTTTAAAAATTTCATATTATTATTTTGGTTGACTTATAAGTAGATCGGATTCTAACAGACACACAGGCAGGAGGCAGCGCCCTCACTGCTGTCTGTAGTTAATAAAGAAAAAAAGAAGAATGAAATAAGCTAAGCAGCTTTTTGCAAACCGGCTACCGGATTGTCACTTTGCTTTCCATAGGTATAATAAATGGCCATGCCTGTAAAGAATAGCCCACCGATAATATTACCCACTGTTACAATAAGCTGGTTGTATAACCACCAATCGGCTATGCTTACCTTTGCTCCGAATAATATTCCGGCAGGAATTACGAACATATTTACCACCGCATGCTCGTAGCCTAACGCAAAGAATATAAAAATGGGTATCCCTGCTGCCAGCATCTTCCCAATGGTTGATTTAGAGGTCATAGCCATTACCACTCCCATACAAACCATCCAGTTGCAAAGTATAGCCTTTACAAATGCTGAAAACAAACCGGCAGCGCCATTCTGGGCATAACCCGTTGTCTTTTTTTCAGCAACGGAAACTATCATCTGCTCAATAGAACCCGGAACTACAACAGGACTCATTGCAGAAGTAGCTACCCAATATAGAACACCATACAAAACACTGCCGATTAAATTACCCAAAAACACCCACATCAGGTTTTTCAGCATTGTTGAAGCGCTGATCTTTTTTTCTATATAAGCCAAAGGCACTAATGCAAAACTACCGGTTACCAGCTCCAATCCTAACAAAGCAATAATGACAAAGCCCACCGGGAAAACCAGGGCTCCAGTAATAGGAACTTTTGTTTGCGTTACCGCTGCATACGCCAGCGTAACCGAAATAGCCAGCAGCGCCCCCGACAAACAACCTCTTATCAAAAGGTCTTTAACCGGTAATGCTGATTTATTTAATGCGGCCTGCATCATATTGCCTGCCACCTCTTTAGGAGATACATAATCCATAGTTATAAAGTTTGGGGTTGAAGAATATATTTTACTAAACAGGATAATCTTTATATGTTGACGCCTATAAACACTATGCCATCTTCTACCTTTACCGGGTAAGTTTTTATATTGCACTCATCGCCGCTAAGGCACTCGCCGGTAAGCAGCGAAAACGTTTTTTTGTGGAATGGACAAGCCACTTTGGGCTCCTCGTTTTTTGTACCTAACATTCCCCGGCTCAAAGCCATTTGTTTCTTGTGAGGGCATAGATTTTGTGTAGCATACCACTCATCGCGCCGCGTAAAATAGAAGAGCGCAATCTGCTCATCACCATACTTAACGCACACTCCACCATTTAACACTACATCTTCTGTGCGGCAGGCTGCAAACCATTGTTCTGAATTGGGAATTTCTTGTTGCTCTTTGGGCATCATAAACTGTAATAATTAAACATTAATAAATAGGCAAGAGATCTGTCAGAGGTCAAAAACAGTTTAAAGAGTATACTATAGCTATTTAGGATGGAGTAACCTTATTCCAGTCTGCCGCTTTCTTTTGATCGCGCATAGGATTGAACGTAACGGTTGGATCTTTTTCCATTGGAGCATTCACAAAATGAGAAAATTTACTTCTTAATTCAGCAGATTCCACAACGCTTTTCCATTCGCACCGGTAATTATCCACCAATGCCTGCATTGCTCTTTCCAGCTCTTCACCAATACCCAGGCTATCTTGTACTACTACATTACGCAGATAATCAATACCCCCTTCCATTTTATTCAGCCATGTAGCGGTACGGGTAAGAGGGTCGGCCGTTTTAATGTAGAACATCAAAAAGCGGTCAATATACCTGATACAGGTTTCTGAGTCAATATCAGCAGCCAGCAATAAAGCATGCTGAGGCTTGGATCCGCCATTACCACATACATACAGGTTCCAGCCCTTTTCAGTAGCAATAATGCCAAAGTCTTTGGATTGGGCTTCCGCACACTCCCTTATACAACCTGATACCGCAGACTTTAATTTGTGAGGCGCCCGTAACCCGCGATAACGTTCCTCTATTCTTATGGCATAGCTCACACTATCGTGTAAACCAAAGCGACACCAGGTGCTGCCCACGCAGCTCTTTACGGTACGAAGCGCTTTGCCATACGCATGCCCGCTTTCAAATCCGGCTGCGATCAATTCTTCCCAAATAGCAGGCAGGTCGCTTACATGAGCCCCAAACATATCTATACGCTGACCACCCGTGATCTTGGTGTACAGGCCGTACTTCTTAGCCACCTGGGCTATCACCATTAATTTATCCGGGGTAATTTCTCCGCCAGGAATGCGCGGCACTACTGAATAAGTTCCTCCTTTCTGTATATTAGCTAAAAAACGGTCATTGGTATCCTGTGAAGCAGCATTTTCTTTTTTAACAATCAGCTCATTCCATAAACTGGCAATAACAGAGCTTATGGCGGGCCGGCAAACTTCGCAGCCATCTCCTTTACCCAATGTGTCCAGCACTTCATCAAAACTGTGCAGGTTTTTCAGCTTTACCAGGTCATACAGCTCCTGTCTTGAATAATCAAAATGCTCACATAACACGTTCCGCACCATTTTGCCCTGCTGCTTCATGGTATGCACCATAATGTCTTTCACCATTGGCGCACAACCACCACAACCTGTTGCAGCTTTTGTGCATTTTTTAATGGCATCTACCGTTTCACAACCCTGCTGCGTAACGGCATTGCAAATATCGAGCTTGGTCACTCCTTCGCAACTGCATATAAGCGCGTCATCAGGTAAGGCCACCACACCGGCGCCGGTATCCCCGCCTCCTTCTTTTGGCTTAATGATAAGGTCCATCGAATCAGGAGGTAACGCCATTTTATTTTTGCAGATCTGCAGCAGCATATTGTAAGCATCAGCATCGCCTACCAATACACCACCTAAAAGTTCTTTACCGTCATTAGAAAAATTGATCCTTTTATAAATACCGCGGTGATGATCCCTGAACACTATTGTTTTTGCTTCATCTCCGGCAATGAACGGATCACCAAAGCTGGCCACATCCACACCTATCAGCTTCAGCTTGGTGCTCATATCAAAGCCCCGGAAGTATTTTTGTGTACCAGCCAGGCGGCATGCCACCACATCTGCCATTTCATAACCGGGAGCTACCAATCCATAGATCACCGAATTGTGCAGCGCACACTCCCCAATAGCAAATACTGAGCTGTCGCTTGTACACATTTCATCATTCACTACAATACCACCTCTTGGCCCCACAGCCAACCCGCAGGTACGTGCCAGCTCATCGCGCGGCTTAATACCAGCAGATATAATCAATATATCGGTACTTAAAATAGATCCATCAGTAAAAATCATTCCCCTGATGGTTTCGTTGCCTAAAATGGCAGCTGTGTTCTTACCGGTATGGGTGGTAATATTCAGCTCCTTTAATTTCTGCACCAGTATATCTGAGCCTGCCTCATCTATCTGGCGAGGCATCAGCCTTGGAGCAAACTCAATAATATGCGTATCTTTTATGCCCAGGTCAAGACAGGCTTTGGCAGCCTCAAGCCCCAACAAACCTCCACCGATAACCACAGCGGTTTTGGCCGTTGGAGCATGGCGCCATATCATATTCAGATCTTCAATCGTACGATATACAAAAACACCCTGCTTATCTACTCCCGGTATAGGCGGTACAAATGCTGAGGAACCGGTAGCAAAAACGAGATAATCATAAGAAAGTGTTACCCCTTCGAAAGAACGAACGGTTTTATATTCCCGGTTTACTTCCAGTACCGGGTCGCCCAAACGCAGTTCAATACCGTTTTCCTTATACCATTTTACAGGCTGTAAGGTTAAATCCGCTACTGTCTTTCCTCCAAAATAAGAACTGAGATGAACCCTGTCGTAAGCGGCAAGGGTTTCTTCTCCAAATACAGTTATGTGCAGATCAGGAATTTCTTTAGAGAGCAGTTTTTCGCAGAATTTTTGGCCCACCATGCCATTTCCAATAATAATAATTTTCATAAACCTCGTTTTTAAAGTTTTAGAAAATGGCAGGCAATAAATAAATTAAAATAAATTATATACAATAAATAATATCACGACTTCCAAATATTTTTTCTTTTTACCTATTATAAATAATATTATTTTTATTTATGTTATTATAAATATAATAAATTTCGATTAATATTTTGTATTTTTGAATAAATTATATTATATATATTTTTTAATAATGTTTAATATATGGCAAAATTAATATTAATTGGTGCAGGTCCTGGAGATCCCGAACTGATCACTTTAAAAGCCATCAGGAAGCTAAAAGAAGCTGACGTAATATTATATGATGCGTTAGCTAATGAAGAACTGTTATCCTATTGCAAAAAAGACTGTGTTAAACAATTTGTAGGGAAAAGGTACGGCTGTCATGCATTAAGCCAATCGGAAATCAATACCCTCATACTTGAATACAGCAGCAAACACAAATATGTGGTACGCCTGAAAGGTGGCGACCCTTTTGTATTCGGCCGGGCCTGGGAAGAAATAGAAACCGCAAAAAATGCGGGCATTGATGTAGAAGTGGTACCTGGCATATCCAGCACTCTGGCCGTACCGGCATCACAAATGATCCCTGTTACCGCAAGGGGCACCAACGAAAGCTTTTGGGTAATTACCGGCACTACCCAAAGCGGGGATATATCAGGTGATATAAAATTAGCGGCCCGGCCAACCGCTACCGTAGTCATACTGATGGCAATGAGCCGGCTCGAAAGGATAGCAGGGATATTTAGCGAATACGGCAAAGCCGAAACACCCGCAGCTATTATCCAGAACGGAACTTTGCCGGACGAAAAAATAGTTACCGGCCAGGTAAAAGACATTTACTTCAGGGCACAATATGCCGGCCTGGAAAATCCGGCCATTATCATCATAGGCGATGTAGTGGCCCTGCCCGCGAAATTAGCTGCTGATAATCATGTAAAAGATCTGCTGAAAACCTTAAACAGGTAATATATATCATATATCACCCGTAAAGATCCTTTTACCTTTATTGCTATGCGTCAGAAAAAAATCATTGATACGACCCAATCTTTTCTACATGCCCATTGCATCAAGGAATGGTGGCCCGCGCTCGAAGCCAACCTTCAGGTTCGTCAGTATAAAAAGAATGAAACCATTATTGCTGAAGGCGATACGGTAACAGGCATTTATTTTATGCTTAGCGGTGTAGCTAAAGTGCACAAGCTTTGGGACGAAGAAAAAGAGCTGATCCTGCGTTTTGCGCACAACCAGGATATTTTAGGACACAGAGGCCTGAGCACTACCACCACCAATTACCCGATCACCGCAACCGCGCTGACCCCGGTTAGTTTATGTTATATCAGCCTTGATTTTTTTGAAGCCACATTCAAAGTAAATAAAGATTTTGCCTATCACTTTATGATGTTTATGGCCGATGAGCTACAGTTGTCAGAAATACGGATGCGCAACCTGGCACATATGACCGTCAGGGCCCGGCTGGCCAGCGCTTTATTAGCATTTGAAAGAAAATTCGGAAAGGATGCAGCCGGCTACATTGCCTTTACTATAAGCCGGCACGATATTGCCGCCTATGTAGGTACCGCCTACGAAACTGTTTACAAAATCATCAACGAGTTTACAGAGCTGGGGTATATTAAAACAGAAGCAAAAAATATTGCGCTCTTAAACCATGAAGCCATAGTTGCCGCCATCTGTTAATATTAAAATAATTTCCGAAATGGGACCTGCTAATACACTTATTGGCATTTAATTCGATTATATTCGTTTTGTAATTTTTTTACTAAACACTTAAAAACTAAATGAAAATGAAAAGAATTCTGGCCATTGTTGCCATTGTTACATTCTCATTCGCCTTACCTTCCTGTAAAGGAAAAAGTGATGCCGAATTAAAAACTGCTGCAGAAGCTGCTATCCAAGCCAACCCAGATTTAAGTGGTGCTACCGTTGAAGTTAAAGATGGAGTAGCCACTATCTCCGGCGAAGTTAAAGACCCTGCAGCCCAGGCTGCTGCAGAAACTGCCGTAAAAGAGGTGAAAGGTATAAAAAGCGTTATGAATCAAACCACAGTGGCACCGCTGCCTCCACCGGTTGCTATTACTCCTGATGATTCGCTTACTACTGCTGTAAAAGACGCTGTTAAAGACCATCCTACTGTTTCTGCTACAGTTACCGATGGCGTGGTTACCTTAACAGGTGAAATTGCTAAGTCTGACCTGAAAACCCTGATGCAAAAAGTACAGGCCACCAAACCTAAAAAAGTAGAAAGCTCAGGGCTTACTGTTAAATAAAAGGGCCGGATAACCACGCAGATAGAGACAATAAAAAGCGGGTTATTCAACATTAATCAATAAATTAAAAAGTTTAAAAAATATATTATGGCACTTCAGGAAAAATATCAGGCTTTGGTTGACGCAGCCAATGCTGCAGGCGTAGCTAACCTGGCTGTAAGAGAGCAGGATGGCGTTTTATATATTGACGGCGATGCACCTAATGGTGCAGTGAAAGACCAGTTATGGGACGTGTACAACCAGATCGATCCTAACTACGCAAGCGGAGATCTGGTTTTAAATGTAAATGCTAAAGCAGATGCTGGAAGCCAGGTTCGCGTTATTACACAGGAATCTAACCTGAATATAAGAAAAGGCCCAGGTACCGATCAACCCATTGTAGGGAAAGCCGCTAAAGACGAAATTATAACACTGGTAAATAGGTCGAGCGATCTTTGGTGGTCGGTTCGTACTAAAGACGGCGAAGAAGGATATGCTTATGCACAATATTTAGAGCCGGTTTCTTAGTATCCAGACTTTATTACCATTTTAAAGCTGTCTCCTGTGTGTGTTAAAGCATTACAGGAGACAGCTTTTTTAACAGGTGCCTGTCTAAGTTTTACGTTCTTACAGTTTTCTTTGAAAGTTCTTGTCGTACTGAGGCCCAAATAACAGGAAAATCAGGTTCTTTAAAATAACAAACAGTAAACTGTTGACGAGGTCTCAGGCGATAGATATCAATACCCTTAGCCAGGACAGGATATCATTGATTTTCATTTAACAATTTTTATTAACAGGCCGACAAAGAATCTTTTCAAATAGATCATAGTTCGGCAAGCTTATCCCGGATCGCTTATTGAACAGATTGAATGTTAAAAGCGGTATTATTGTCCGAAGCAGGAAAAATGTTGCCCGGCCTGATGTAAAAGGATTTCTTGTATCCATTTATGTTTTAACAGCTTCATTTATAATATAACAGAATTCTACGTTTAATCATAACACAAATTTTAAAATTTTATCAAATGAAAATCAATGATCTATAAATTATATATAATAAAAAGAGATTTTTTTAGAAATTTTAAAGAATACCTTAACGTTATTTTTATACGTAATGGTCCCTACCAGACGTTTATAATAATATAACGCGTCAGCTTTCAATGTAAATGACGCTATTATTAACTATAAACCTTTATAAAATGAAAAAAATTGCAACAAAATTCGTACTGGTAGCCGCTTCTGCCTTTATTTTCGGCACAGCAATGGCGCAAACAGATACTACAAAAACGCCGGTGCCTGACACAACAGAAACGCCAGAGCCTACAGATACAACAAGTGTTCCTGACACTACAGCCGTATCAATAATAAATCCAGATATAAATACTTCTCTCTCCATGCAATTGAGTAAATACAATAATGCTTTTTACGCAATAACAAACAGAGAATTGTTAAGTGCAAAACAGTACGATATTAAAACAGAAGAAGAAAACGAAGCTTAATCAGTACTATTTACTGTTTCTGGCTGGTTGCAATAGCCATCTCGCACGAGATGGCTATTGTTTTAGATGCTCATGCTCTATAATTTGTTTGCAATTTTATTATTGTTTTGTCAAAGAGATCCTAAAAAATTTTCATTCTTTCTTTGTATTTTATGAACGAAAAATTTCATGTACGTTTGGGCATACAAATCATACTATGTCCACAAAAATAAAATGCCCGTCCTGCGGCAATGAGTTTGAACCTAATGATGCTATACGCGAAGAAGTAGAAAAAGAGCTTCGTGCTAAAGTGAGTGAGTGGCAAAGGAAGAAAAATGAGGAGCACCAGGCCGAGATTCAAAAAAGAGAATCGGAGTGGCAGCAAAAACTGCAGCAGGAAAAATCCTCTTTACAAAAACAATTAGAAGAGCAGATCCGTACAAGCATCACAGGAGACTTTGAAAACAGGCTGTTGTTATTACAAAAAGCGAATGAAGAAAATGAGGCAAAACTGAAGCAATCAAGGCAGCGGGAAGCCGCCTATTTAAAACGCGAGCAGGAGCTGAAAAACAAGGAAGAAGAGCTGGACCTTACCCTTCAGAAAAAATTAGCCGAAGAAAGAGAAAAACTCGCCGATAACCTGCGAAAAATAGAAGCCGAAAAATCAGCGCAGAAAGAAACCGAATACCAGCTGAAGCTCCGGGAACTGGAAAAGCAGCTGGAAGACCAGAAAAAGCTCGCCAGTGAAATGAAACGTAAGGCGGAACAGGGTTCCATGCAATTACAGGGAGAGAGCCAGGAACTGGCGCTGGAGGAGCTGCTGGCAGCCGCCTTTCCATTTGACAGGATAGAGGAAGTAGGCAAAGGAATGCGGGGTGCAGATTGTATACAGGTGGTTAGAAACAACCTGGGCGCAGAGTGCGGCCGCATCATATGGGAAAGTAAGCGTGCCGAAAATTTTGGAGGAGAATGGATAGAAAAATTAAAAGCAGATATGCGTTCCCTGGGTGCTGATATAGCCATTTTAGTTACCCGCCGTTACCCTAAGGACATGGATTGTTTTGGAGAAAAAGAGGGCGTATGGATCTGTAGTTTTTCTGAAGCGAGGGCATTAGCCGCTGTACTGCGTGACGGTATACTGCGTATTTACAATGCTGCTAAAAGCCAGGATAATAAGGGTGACAAAATGAATATGCTTTACAGCTACCTTACCGGTTCGGAATTTGCAGAACAATGGAAAGCGATACGAGAGGGCTTTTTAAGTATGAAGATAAGCATACAAAAAGAACGGGATGCCATGGAGCGCCTTTGGAAAGCCCGGGAAAAGCAACTCGAAAAAGTGTTGCTGAACGCTACCCACATCCGTGGCTCTATAGATGGCATCAGTGGCTTAGAAAATGTAGACCTTAACTTATTAGGCTATAACTACGAAGAAGAAAAAGACTAAAAAGCCGGGGTATACACGTAGCTCAGGCAGAGGTTATTGAAAAGCTTAAGCGGTACATTGATCAGCACGTTTCTTTTTGTAAAAAAGCAATGGAAGGCTGTTTTACGGGTATCATAAGCCTTTAGCTGGATATGCTTTCTGAAATCTACCGCTCCGTCTCCGTGCCATTTAAACACGGCTTCTTTAGCACTCCATACCTGCGTCAGCTCTTCGCTGGTCACCGGCCGGATGGCATTCTCCTCTTCAGGGCTTATGAACTTATGCCTGATTCGGACCACTTTATCCGTTGGTATCTCTATATCTATTCCTACCCTGTGATCACGGCTTACAATAGCAGCCGCATAGTCACCGCAATGGGATATGGAAAAGTGATAGGCTTCTCCAGGTAAAAAAGGCTTCCTGGTATCGGCGATCTGTACCTGGTGCGAAGGGAAATCTGCAAATAAATATCTTAACAAAAACCTGCCTGCCAGGTGCTGCAGCCGCTTATGGGGGTGGGTAACCTCCCGGTGCAAAGGTACAAGCACTTTAAAAAAAGCCTCTTCTTCTTCTTCTATTTTCCATATACCCAGCCGGGTGGTTTCATTAATATCTTGCTGATAAAAAACGGGCATAATGATGCTAATAATTTATATTGCGCAAAGTAATTGAATTTAGTCAATGAGGAGAAGGAAGCAGTAAACAGGTTAGATCTATCGGCTAAATACCAAAGTCTAAAGTCTGTCGTCTAAAATCTAAAAAATGATCCTGTCTGACATACGCATACAACAAGAAATGGGAAAAGGTACTATTCTCATTCAGCCCTACGATCGGGAATGCCTGGGCAGCAACAGCTATGATGTGCATTTAGGCAATTGGCTGGCTACTTACCGCGAGCATTTACTCGATGCCAAAAAGCACAACGAAATAGAATATTTTGAAATTCCTGATGAAGGGTTTGTGCTATACCCTCATGTATTTTACCTGGGCGTAACTGCCGAGTACACAGAAACACACGCCCATGTACCTTTCCTGGAGGGCAAATCATCCACAGGCCGCCTGGGCATAGACATACACGCCACCGCGGGGAAAGGCGATGTAGGCTTTTGCGGACACTGGACACTTGAAATCTCAGTAAAGCAACCGGTAAAGGTGTACAAAGGAATGCCCGTAGGACAACTTATTTATTTCCCCGTAGAAGGCGATATAGAAATAAAGTACAACCAGAAGAAAAATGCAAAGTACAGCAGCCAGCCCGACAAGCCGGTAGAAAGTATGATGTGGAAAAATAAATTTTGAACTATACAGCTAAATTCAACTGTAATTTGCCACTGAGAGGTGCAGCACCAGGAGGAACAATCCATCCGCAATTATCCTAACACTCCCTTTTAATCGGCCAAAGGCAATTCTACGGTAAACACAGAGCCCTTGCCAACAACGCTTTCCACTTTAACGGTACCTCCATGAGAATCGGCCACAGACTTAACGTAATTAAGGCCCAATCCAAAGCCTTTTACATTGTGAAGATTGCCGGTATGCGCCCGGTAAAATTTTTCAAAAATCCGCTTCTGGGTTTCCCTGCCCATACCTATGCCATTGTCCTCAAACATGATCACAATATTTTTACCCGAATTTAAGGTAGATATCTTTAACCGGATAGGCACATGGTCCTTTGAATACTTAACGGCGTTGTCTATCAGGTTATTTACAAGATTCGTAAAATGCACTTCATCGCCCTTGATCACATCCCTGGCTGCTGCAAGATTCAGTACTGCATCACCATTCTTTTCATGAAGCTGCAGCTGGAAGTTATCTATCACATTCTCTATTACCTCATGCACATGCAGGGGTTTCAGATCAATATCAGCTTCCTGCTTTTCAAACTGGGAAGCTTTCAATATGGTTTCAACCTGCTTATTCATTCGCTGGTTCTCTTCCTTAATGATCCCGCTGAAATAATTCAGCTTTTCCCTGTCGTTGAGTACTTTTTCATTCTTTAAAGCATCTACCGCAAGAGATATGGTAGCAATAGGTGTTTTAAACTCATGCGTCATATTATTAATAAAATCATTCTTTATATCTCCCAGCTTTTTCTGCCTGAGCATTGTATACACGGTAAGATAAAAGGCAGATACAATGACCAGTGTAAATAATACGGCCATCAGAATACTTCCTATCAATGACCGCTTAACAAAAGATTTCCAGTTAATAACGGTTAAATAAAGCGCTTCATCTTTGGTAATGTTTTCAGAAACCGAACCGCTTTTGGATTGAATAATACTAACCGGGGGAGTATAATATTTTAAGGTATCGCTGCTGACCTCATAAAAGTTGGGCGACTGTTTTTCTATATTGATATTTCCCGATAGCATTGAGCCTGTTATAAAAGCGTACTCATATTTCATATCATGCAGCTTTGCCCTGTTAAAAGCCCTGCGTATGATCTTGTCTATCTCATCACTGCTTAACCTGGAGCTGATCGTTATGGATTTAAACGGATCGTAAAAATTACGCTGCGAGAACAGGCTGCTATAATCGTGGCTGGCTTCGTTTATATACTGATCCCTCAAATTGCCAAATTCAATACTGAGCCCCTGGTAAACACTGTTAATTTCCTGCTTCACTTGGTCTTCACGCAATGCAATAAGGTTCTTTAGCCACGACACCTGCATTACGATAATGCCTATTAACGACAGGGTGATTAAAACAGTTATACTAGAAAATAATCTTTTCACAACGTGCAAATATAATCATAGCAATTATGCTATACATTATTAGTTACTGTTGGGCATATATTTAACTTTTTTTAAATCAGCAACAAAAAATCGCAGTATTATTAACTAAAACGTTAACCATGGCCGCACTGCCCTGTTACATCTTTTTGAGCAACAGCTAAATCCTGAAACTTTTATACCCCTTAAGGCAGCGTTTCCCCAGAAAATTGCTATATTGGCTTCATGATAGAGCCAGCACCCGGAATATTACTGATAGCCAATCCCCACCTGGATGACCCGAATTTCTTACGATCTGTTATTTTGCTTTGCGAGCATAATAAAGAGGGTAGTTTTGGATTTGTTCTTAACAGGCAGCTGGACTATTCTGTCGACGAATTAGTGCCGGAGCTGGCAGATTTTCATTTGCCTGTTTTCGAAGGTGGCCCCGTAGAGCTCAACACCTTACATTTTATACATCAATACCCGCAACAGATACCAGGCGGCAAGGAGATAATAAACGGCGTTTACTGGGGTGGAGACTTTGATAAGCTTATCCGGCTGATCAATTCGCGGGTAGCAGATCCCGCTAAAATAAGATTCTTCCTGGGCTATAGCGGATGGGGCGAGGGACAGCTGGATATAGAAATGGAAGAAAAGGCATGGATCATAGCTGAAGCCAGCAGGAAATTTATTTTCTCGGCCAATGAAAAAGAGCTGTGGAAAGATGTATTGAAAGAGCTGGGAGGCGAATATAAGCTGATTATTAATGCGCCTCTTGATCCCAGGATGAATTAGTTTCGAAGGATATAAAATATATCATTATTCAACATGAGAAGAGTATTATTTGCAGGTGTACTGAGCTGCAGTTTTTTTCTGTCGGGCTGCGACACGCTTAAAAATGTTGCAGGCACACTTTCTAATTTCGAGATAGCCCAGGGCCTCAAAGAAGCGTTGACGCAGGGACTGTTCAGTGGTTTTGACGCTTTCGCCAATCCCAGCCAGGGGAATGCCCTGGTTCGCTTTGCATTTCCCGGAGAGGCTGCAAAAATCGAAAAAACATTAAGAGACCTGGGCCTTACCCAGGTGGTGAACAATGTAACTGCCAAATACACCAACGCCATGTCTCTTGCAGTGCAAAAAGCCAAACCTGTTTTTTTAAACTCGGTAAAAAACATGAGCATCGGCGACGCCACAGGCATTTTATTAAGTGGAAATAACCATGCCGCTACCCAATATTTCAAATCGGCCATGTCGCCGCAATTAATGACGGCCTTCCGCCCTATTGTAGACAGCACCATACGTACAACAGGCGCAGGTAATGAATATAATACCCTTGCAAAGGCTTATAATTCAATTCCGCTGATAACCAAAAAACTTGAGCCGAACCTGAACGATTTCATTGCAGCAAGGGCTATTGATGCCATGTTTTTATATGTAGCCAACAAGGAAGAAGATATCCGGTCCAATCTGTCGGCACGTACTACCCCCTTATTACAGCGCGTGTTTGGCTATGCTGACCTCCAAAAGAACAACAGCTCACGGTAAATTAGTGCCGGATTATTTTTTTATCCTGTGGTTGTTTAACCACTTATTTTTAGTAGTTTAGAACTCATTTTCAATCCTAAAACCAATAACCATGACCGAACCTACTACTCCTTACAGCTACCAGGGAGCATCTAATTTATTCAATGATGCGCCTCCGGTAGTTTATGCAGGATTTTGGGAACGATTTGCTGCTGTAATTATCGACGCTATCATACTCTGGATTATCGGCTATTTTATAGGGATCATACTGGGTGCTCCAAGCACCGAAGAGATCCTTACCATGAGCCAAAGAGAAGGCTTCTCTGGCACAATGAGCGCTACTTATTTCAGCACATCCAATATCACTTCATTCATAGTGCAATGGCTTTATTCAGCATTGATGATCTCCGGACCGTGGCAGGCTACTTTTGGCAAAAGAGCTTTAGGGATAAAAGTAACCGGTATGAACGGAGAACGCATCTCTTTCTTAAACGCTACAGGCCGCTATTTTGCTACTATCCTTTCTGCGATCATTTTGCTGATAGGATACCTGATGATGCTGTGGGACGATAAAAAGCAAACCCTGCACGACAAGCTGGCAGGAACGCTGGTTGTTAAAGGTAAGTAAGCAGACGGAAGTCCGGGGTCCGAAGTGGGCAAATGATGACAATGAAAAGTGGTTAAAGACCGTTTCAGACTTTTTCTGGCCTTTAACCTGCAACCTACTTCACCTTGAAATAATGATGCTTGATAGCATACAGAACCAGCCCTACCCTTGATCTTTGTTCCAGCTTTTCAAAAAGGCTGTCGCGGTAGCCATCTACCGTTCGCACACTTACAAACATTTTATCAGCAATTTCCTTGTAGGTAAGATCACTGCAGCAAAGGTTTAAAAATTCCTTTTCCCTGGTGGAAAGTTTGGCATTGCTGGTAGTATCTGAGGGTTTATTCATAGCGAACAGCAGTTTTCCTGTTACAAGTTTCGACAAATGGTAACCATGATTCACTACATCGCGTATCGCGCGGCAAAGCTCCGGCGGATCAGCATCTTTCAGTATGTATCCCTTGGCGCCGCAACGCAGCATTTTAATAACCATTTCCTCATCATCATTCATGCTTAGCACTAATACGCCTGTTAAAGGCAAATGGGCTTCGATCCATACCGCGGTCTCGTAGCCATCCATTAAGGGCATATGCACATCCAGCAGTACAATATCCGGCTCCAGCTTCGTCTTTTCAATGGCCTCGGCGAATTGCTTTCCGTTATCGGCTTCAAGCACCACAGAAAAATCCGCCTCTTCATTTAAAATATTGGCAAGGCCTTTGCGCAGCATGGTATGATCGTCTACAATGGCGATAGAGACAGGTTTCGTTTCAAGCATAGTTTCAGTGATCAGCTGGTTTTTTCAATAAAATCTTTATGGAAGTACCCTGTTCAGGCGAGCTTTCAATAAAAAGATCCGCCCCAATGGCATGCGCCCTGTTCTTCATATTCATCAGCCCAATACCAGAAGTGCTTTCACCAGCTAATTTAAAACCTTTTCCGTTATCCTGTATGAGAATTTTAAGATGATCTGCCCCGTCGTCAACGGAAATATTAACGATGCTGGCAGCAGCATGTTTAATGATATTGTTGAGCGCTTCCTGCACTATACGAAAAAGAATGATCTCTTTCTGATCGTCAAGGGAAAAATGGTTACAGGAAAATGAAAGGTTTATATCCACCAGCCCGAGCCTGCTGATGCGCTCTGCTTCATTTTTAATGGCTTCTGTAATACCAATGCTGCTCACTTTTTCACCCAGCAGGGTTTTGGAAATGCTCCTTATCTGGTAAATAGAATTACTCACCAGATCCCTGGTGCTTTCAATTTTTTCTTTATCCTGTGTATTGTTAATTTCTTTTAAGGTGCCTAAGTTGAGCTTTGCCAAAGAAAGCTGCTGGCCAATATTGTCGTGCAACTCCTGGCTGATATTATTAAAAGCCTGCTCCTGGATCTCTATTTTGGATTGGAGCAACTGTTGCTGAAACCTAAGATTCAAGAGCGCCCGCTCTTTCTTTTCCTGTGCACGGCGTTTGAGATAATATAAAACAAAAAGAACACAAAAAATAGTCAGCACCAGAAAGAATGCTGAGCCCGCAACAACTGATATAGTTAGGTCATCTCTTGACATTTTTTATTTTTGGTATAATCAACTATAAAACCTGTAGCAATAAAAACATACAAAATAATATTGAAAAAGCTCTGCACAAATCCGATATCTTTTAATATGGGTATTCCATCATTTCTCTGGTTCCAGAACAAAAAAACCAAAGCAGAGCAAGGGCTGTATAAAAGATAGGCTGTTAAATACCAGGTTTGAGATGATTTAAAACTAAATATAGCATCTTCTTTTATGATTGTATATAAATAAAATAAAATCCAGCCCGTGTATATGAAATTAGAAAGGAATACCAGCCTGCTTAAAAAAAAAGTTCGAAAGCCATAAATAAACGCCAAATAAACAACCGCAAAAACGAAAACAAATACTGAAAAGATTGAAAAAAACTTAGCCCCGTCAAATATTCTTAAACGATAGAAGAAAAGCATTAAAAGAATAAATTCAACCAGCGTATAAATATTATATACTAAATTAATTTCCGGGTTTTGTTTCCATACCAATGCAAACATTATTTGCGGTATGCTTGCAAAAACAATCAAAAGCAAAATGAGTTTCGAATTACCTTTAAGATATCCATATAAGGCGGTTCCTATTATTAAAGGAGCTATTACTATCCAGGTTGAGCAATAGCTTAAAATTTCCCGAAAACCCATTTTGCTTTTTCATAAAAATATTACATTTCTTTATTAATCAAATCATCTAATAAGAATAAACGAAGTTCGAGTTTCGTCATCTAGATCAGTCAATGGTTTAGTGTCATCAATTGTTGTGGCTGTGAAATTTGGATGCTCAGTAGCCGGAAGATCCAACCTGGTTTTTTTTATGGGATTATACCTGGTCAATTCCCTTCTAACCCCATCTGCATCTATCTCTGCTGTTTCCTCTTTCTTACATCCCACTAAAATAACCGTTGGCTCTCCCTGCCTTTTTATATCATCGTCAGAATCAATCTTTTCATATACCCCATTTATCACAAGCAAAGTATCTACTTCATCTTCTGAAAAGGCAAAGAAACGCTCAACTAATTTTCGGTCAAACACAAACGCACTATATTGTTTATTAGATGATATTTTTTCAAAATATTTTTGTATCCTCGGATCCCTTTTAGAAATATCCTGAATCAGTTCTGAAGTAGACGTAAATAAAACTGAAAAATTCTCTGCAAGTCGTTTAGCATGACTAATACTAATGGGTTTACCATTTACCATAAATATAAATTTTTGATAGTTAAAAAATATTTTCCTCAAAATAACCAACTCTCCCCGCTTTCACAACCCCGTGTTTTCACGGTATTTTATGCCGTTTTATCCGCCGGTAAAATCAGGAGATTATACGCTTGCCTCAAGACTGTACTTTGCTGCATTTTTGTGAGGAGCAGCAGGATGCCAAAGACAATAGGCAGAGAGTAGCAGGCCCTTGGCCTTTGCCTCAGGCCTAAAATACCCACTAAATACCCACTGGTAGGTATTGCAGGTATAAAAGCCGGGTAATAGTTTTGGAACGCTTATTATAAAACTACTAAAAACCAGAACTAACTGCTTATGGATTACTTATCTGATCAACGATATCAAACATAAAACTGCCCGCACCAATGGAGCCAAAATGGAATATAAAACGTTTGAACGACCAGGGAATTTTACGCATTACTATGGATATAAGATTAGAGCATGTGCCGGCACGCCTGATGAGCGAATTGAACACGTATATTACGGAGCACAATTTTATCAGCACTAAACAGCACTTATTTAATACCCTCACGCTGCGCGAAAAAGAAATACTGCTCCACATTATTATGAGCCAGACCACGAAGCAAATAGCAACCAGCTTAAACATAGCAGAGGACACGGTAAAAACGCATCGGAAAAATATGATGCGCAAGCTGCAATGCCGGTCCACGAAGGAATTGGCAGCATATAGTGTTTTTTACACAGAATGAACAGAAAGGAAAATACCGTAAAAACCGGCAGCCGGTTAGCGGGAACAACGTGAAAATGCGGGACGCAACTGCTGTCATCTTCGGGCTTCAATAAACTATATAAAATCAACAATCATGAACAAAACGCTATTCCATTACCTTATTTGCAGCATCTTTTTCATGGGTTTAGGATGTAAAAAAGAAGGAGAGAAAAAGCAAGAACCACCCAAAGCCGGATTTTACCTTTGCGCTGGAAACCACCGGAACGCTCCCAGCCAGCGTGCAATTCAACTCATCCTCATCACAGCATGCAAGGTCTTATCAGTGGGATTTCGGGGATGGCGCTTCCTCAGCCGAAGCAACCCCCCGGCATGGCTTTGCTGCCGCCGGCACTTACCATGTAACCCTCACAGTAAACGGTGATGGAGGTACCGATAGCAAATCGCAGGATGTGGTGATCAGCTTTGAAAAGCCTAAAGCCAATTTTACGTTTTCGGCCGATAATCCCGGTGTTTTACCCACAACAGTACGATTTACTTCATCTTCTGCTAATGCCACTTCCTGTAAATGGGATTTTGGAGACGGCAGCTTTTCGGAAGAGCAGCAACCTGTTCACCAGTTTTTAGCTACGGGCAATTATGAGGTAAAGCTCACCGTTACCGGCCTGGGCGGTACAGACGACATTACCAAAAGCGTTTCGATCACGCTCAGCAAACCTAAAGCCGCTTTTACTTATTCTATTATCAATAACGGCGATTACCCGGTGCGGGTGAATTTTACCAATACCAGCACCGGTGCCGACTCGTATCAATGGGATTTTGACAACGGCGATGTATCGGACCTGTTCAGTCCCGTAGACCGCTTCTTTGCGGTAAAAGCTTTCCAGATACGGCTGGTAGCGGCCAATGCAGCCGGTAAAGATACGGTAACTGTGCCGGTGAGCATCAATATCAACAAGCCCGCAGCCGGGTTCAGCTACACGGTTCTCAACCCGTCCAGCCTGCCGCTGAATATCCGTTGCAGTAACAGCAGCCAGAAAGCCGCCAGCTATTCCTGGGATTTTGGCGATGGTGGCCGGTCGTCGGAAGCTACCCCCCAGCACATTTATACCCAGGGCGGTACTTATACCATTACCTTGTACGCTACCAATCCCGGTGGGACTACAGTGGTAACGCAGACCATTAATGTGTCGCCCTACCCGGCAAGCTATACCACCTTTGGTGGCGAAACATTAACCCTCTACGCATGGGAGGGAGAGAAAGTGGCAGTGTTGTCGAGAAACAAGAATCTTGATGCAACTGTAATGTTTGCCTGGGCCAAAACAATGGACAAGGTATATGGCTATTACAAACTATGTACCGGGCGCGAACCGGGCACTGCCAAAATGATCAACGGGCATACTACTATTGCAGATGTGGCAAGCACCTGCGGAGCAGGATGCGGGTACCTGGGTGCTACGGGTATAGAGCTGCAAAACACTTATTTCGATGTGCTGTACAATGGTATTAAAAATAACAACCAGTACGACCAGGCTGTATTTTATGAATTTGGAAGAAACTTTTGGTTTTATGGAAACCAGTTAGCATACAAAGCCAACGACCCCGTAACTACCGGTTACGCCGTGCTGATGCGCTTTTTAAGCCTTGATGCCACAGGGGTGCAGGGCGGGCCATTTAATTATTATATGACGTACAGCCAGTTTAAAAGCGCCGTTGAAGGATTAGTAGATAAATACACAGCCAACACTTCTTTAAACTGGAGCAACACTTTAGGGCAGGGAACCGGCGTGCCCGGCGAGTTTGGCGGCGGCACCGACCTGTTTGCCTCCTTTTGTATGCGCCTGATGCGCGACTACGGCGGCCAGAACTTTATACAGCAGGTATGGAAAAAAGCGGCCACCATGCCCACTGCCACCACCACGCAGGATGCGGTAGATAATTTTATACTGGCCAGCTGCGCCGCAGCCAATAAAAACCTGACCACTTTATTTACCACCACCTGGCGCTGGCCCATGAGCGATGCGGCGAAGGTGAAGGCGGGGGTGTACCCGTAAAGATAGGATGTGGTAAGCTGCAATGCAAATCGGCAACAGGAAAACAATTTAAAAACGAAATGATAGGAAAAGACTTGTATCAATTATACGCAGCATATTTTAATGCAGGGATTGCGATATGAATAATGGTGATTATTCCGCTGCTTATATAAAAACACACATATTATGGCAATAACCAACTTTAATAGAGTGTATTCGTCCGGCACAGGAACCATCGCTGTGGTCCCTGTCTCGTTTGCCATTAAATAAATGTTTAACCTTAAAAACTTAAATTATGAGAACGAGAGTTTTGTTATGTATTATTTTTATTTTAGGAATAAATAGTTTGGTGTTGTCTCAAACCATCCCCAACATAAATGAGAAAGTTCTCAATAATAAAAAAATAGAGAGTGGCTCTATCAATAAAGACGTTCCGTCAACGGAAAATAAATTAGGGTATTCATTTCCTGAAGAATTGAAAGAGAGTGCTAATAAATATTTAAAAATCACTTCGGATATAGATGCTTATGGGAGTCATAGATTGATAGAAGTATGTAATAAAAAGATAGATAGCCTTAATAATAAGCGAGATATTTTAGATAAAACTCAAAATGCAAGCAATCAAGATTACCTTCAAATTACAAAAGAATTAGAGGAATTAGAAAGTTTAAAAGCTCATTTAACGATTATTAATTCATTGGAGGGCAAGCCCACAATATGGAGACGATTTTTTCCTGTTAGGTCAACTATTCAAGCACAATACTTTTATTTAGATTCAGATGACGGAGACAGAGCTCTTAAATTTATCGGAGATGTTGGAGTGCAAACTAATTTTGATAATCTGTTTTCATTAAAATCAGAAATTTTGAGCGGTGTTACCAAATTAGGAATACCAGTTAAATTTTTATTGTCTTCTACTGTTACACAAGATAGTGAACAAGAAGCGGATAGCACGGCGGTCAATAAACTACAAAATGGAGGACTTATAAATGCTGGTATAAGTTATGCTCTGTTTTTCTCGAAAAATAAATTTGGATTGGGTAAAAAACATAGTTCCTATTTTTACATTCCATTAGAGTATAAATTTCATATGGACAATGTAGAAAATGGGAAATTAGTAAAAGATATGTATTATTATCACGAGCCTTCGGTTTCTGCTATGTTTGTTACAGATATTATTCAAAAAGGAAATACTGATTTGGCTACATTTTTTACAGCCGTAAAATACTCTTATTTCATTGGAGGAAGTAAGTTTGAAGAAAAAATCACTGAAAATAATTTTGATTTTTTGCAGGGAACTGTTGGATTAAAAATCCAAGACAAGTTTACAATTGCTTTTAATATTCCTTTATATTCTAATGTCAAGGCTATTAAAAATATGCAATCAGCCAATTTATCTTTAGTTTTTGCTCCTTAAAAACAAACGTGAAAAATCGTGATATATTTGTTTTAACAGTTCTACTGAATATCATTATGAGCATCGGCATTGACCAGCTCACCAAACAAAACACTACAGGAGCAGAAAATCCTATTTATCCATGCAATGGTTAATTTGCTGTAGTGGCAGACGTTACCCAACAAAAAATATGGCCACACAGCCCAAATCACAACTGGGTGCTTTTATTTGTCTGGGGTTAAGTTTGTTGCTAATATTCCCGGCTTATATTAGCAAAGTCGTTAAACACTTTGCAAAGTGTTAGAGATTTCACTGTTAGCAGTTTTTGCCATAACACAAAAGAATTCCGGAAAAAAAATTCATCTTGCCTTTGCTGGCTTTTGTGTTGGTTGCTGCATTAGTTTACAAAGCAACGGGAGAAAACGTAATGGGTTATGCATTGGTTTTGGCGGTAGTTTGCCCCTTGTTGGTGCTGTGTACAGGCTTAGCTGCGATAGCAGGAACACCCATAAGTTCATTATACCATGATGTTTTCCTTCATGTATAAGCCGCGCACAATACCGACAATGAAAAAACAGGTGATTAATAAACAGAATATCTTCTGTCTTTGCTTCAGCGTTGGGTCCATTGAGGCACTACGGCCTCCATACCTAACCTCAAAACCGGCTGCCGCAATATGGCGTACCGAACGGTGCGAAACAGGCGGAGGAATTCCCTGCAGGATAGAGGGAGTTCCCGAATTTGATCAGATGTTTCTTTACACTACAGCCTGTCCTCAAATAACAATATTGTTTTTAGGTATATTTTTTTAAGCCCTATCCGCTTAGTTCATCAACCAGGTACAGGATCGATTCATAATTAGCGCCGGTTGCCTCCGAAAGCGCTATTTCGCAGGTTCTGGTGGTAGAATAATAGCCATCGTACGGGTGGCTGCAAACCTCCTCTGCTTCTTCTTTAGTAGCCGAATGCGTTAATTCGGGAAAAAGGAACCCCCTGTCCCCAGCCATACCGCAACAGCCGGCATGTACGGGCAGGGTTACTTTGTTCGAGAGCAGCCTGGCCACCTGTACCAGCTTTTCTGTTGTTCCCAGCTTTTCAACAGCGCATACCGGATGCAGTACAATATCTTCCTTTTTCCTGTTGATAGCAATTGCCGGCAATACATAATCGTGCAGGTAATCGACACTGTCTAAAAAAACAAGCTGATCGTATTGCCGCTGCCTTTCAGCAGATAGCGCTTTCCGCAGATTTTTTAAGGTGTACACGCAGGAGCTTACATCTATTACAACAGGTAACTGGCCCTCATTGGTGGCGCTCCACAATTTATGTACAATATCATCAGCCATATATTGATAGGCTTTTTGAAAACCTTTGGATGAAAAGATCTGTCCGCAACAGGTGCCGCTTTGTCCGCTCATTAATTTTACAGCAATTCCTGCTTTGGCAGATACACTCATAAAAACCTCTATGTTGGTCTTTTTACCAGCGTTGCTTCCCATAACACGCGAGATACAGGAAGGAAAGTATACGATGGCCTGTTGCGACGTATGATTATTTATATGATGGTGCAATGCATGAAGTGAAGGAGGTGCAGGCATTTCTTTCGACCATAAAGGAACAGAAGAAAAAAGTTTCCTCATCCCTTTTGTAATGGCTGTCATAGTGCCGGCACCGAATATTTTATTAACCAGGCTTCCGGCATATAAACCTGTACGTGCCGCCTTTTCTACCAGCGAGAAGTTTCGGGCCACTCTTAGGGCAAGATGATTCTGGCGTTCGTTATGGCTTTCGCGCCTCAGCCGTTTTACCAGATCACCGGTATTAATAAAAACAGGACAGCTACCGGCACACAGCCCGTCAACTGCGCAGGTATCCAGGCCGTCATATTGATACTCCCCTAATAGCTCGCTATAAGCTTCCTGGCGGTTCGCTTCCTGCAGCTGTTTTAATTCCCGGCGAACCACAATTCTTCTCCTGGGGGTTAGCGTAAGGTTTCTGCTGGGACAAACAGGTTCGCAATACCCGCATTCGATACATCGGTCTACCTCTTCTTCTACCGATGGAAGTGATTTAAGGTCTTTGATATGGGCTTTTTTATCTGCATTAATGATCACCCCGGGGTTTAACAATCCTTCAGGATCCACCACTTCCTTTATCCGCTTCATCATATCATATGCGGCTCCCCCCCATTCTGTTTCAACAAAAGGTGCCATATTGCGACCGGTACCATGTTCAGCTTTTAATGTGCCATTGTATTTTTCAACTACCAGCTCTACTACCTCTTTCAGGAAATGATCATAATGATTTATTTCAGATGGTGTATTGAAAGATTGTGTAATCACAAAGTGGATATTACCATCTTTCGCATGTCCAAAGATGATAGCATTGTTATAACCAAACTTCTGAAACAAATTTTGCAGATCCAAAACAGCATCGCCCAAATGTTCCAATGGGAAAGCAACATCTTCCAGCACTACAGTAGTGCCGCTTTTGCGAACAGCGCCAACAGCAGGAAAAAGCCCTTTACGTATCTTCCAGAAAAAAGCTCTTTCTTTTTCATCCGTGGTAAATACCGGCGCATTATAAACATCGAGGGCCTGTATATGTGTAAGAAAGGCATCAACCTGTTTTTCCAGTAATTCCATGCTTTCTTCCTGAAATTCTATCAGCAGTGCAGCCGCCGAAGCCGGTAATAATTTTATTTCAGGCGAGATGCCCGGCAGATCTTCAATAGCCCGGAGGGATGCCCTGTCCATCAGCTCAACCATTACAGCACCTGCATCTATCAATGGCTGAATGGCTTTGCAGGCTTTATAGATATCCTCAAAATACAAGAGTGAAGTTGCCTTGAATGCAGGTTCGGGAATGGTTTTTAATACAGCTTCAGATATAAATGCCAGGGTACCTTCAGCACCAATCAGCAGGTGCGCAAATATATCCAGCGGATGTTCAAAATCTATCAGTGCATTTAATGAATAGCCAACCGTGTTTTTGGTCGTATACTTTTTCCTGATCTTTTCAAACAGTGCTTCATCACTCAATACCTGGTTGCGCAAGCTAACCAGGGTATGACTTAAACCGGAACATTCGCTGCTGAAACGATCGTAATCTTCGGGGTTCTCAGTGGTGAATGTTTGTCCGCCAGGCAAAATAAATTTTATAAATAAAGTAGTATGATAGGAGTTGAAAGTAACCCCGCAGCACATACCGCTGGAATTGTTTGAAAGTATACCGCCCATCATTGCAGCAGAGATACTTGACGGATCCGGCCCGATTTTGCGTTGATATTTTTTCAGATAGATATTCACCATTCCCCCGGTAATGCCCGGCTGTACCCTTACTTTATTACCATGATCCTCTACCTGTATTTTGTTCCAGAACTGGCTAAGGTCTACCAGTATCCCGTCGGTTATAGACTGACCTGAGAGGCTGGTACCGCCTGTACGGAATACCAGCGGAACTTTTTGCTGATGCGAAAATCGGAACAGCCTGACAATTTCGTCTTCTGACAACGGCTGCACTACTGCTTTGGGTATCAGCCTGTAAAAACCTGCATCCGAGGCATATGACACAAGGTCTATCAACCGAGATTTTATGCGCTGAGCGGGCAAGATCGTTTCCAGTTGCCGGGCAATTTTGTTTTCCTGTTCCATCTTTTGCAAAGAAAGCTAAATATTGGGGTTAATCCGCTAAGGTGCATAACATTCTTTATTACCTGCCGCAGACCGGTTAGGTTACGCCTGGTTTTATATAGATGGCCTGTCATTAATGACCTGCCAAAGATCATTTTCGGACAATCCCTGTTTATTATGGATTTACGATCGCTCACTACAGGTATAAGGGTCTGCGAGCAGCCAATCAAAAAGCCGGTGATGATTCAGCCGGCTTTTAACTTTATTGTAATGCTCTATCCATTTGATTGCCTATTCTTGTCAGCAGCTCGCCCATTCCAGGAGCTGCGTTGCTTATAATTTTCCCGTCTTTTCCAATTAAAAAATAATGTGGGATAGAGATCACGTTATATTTTTTTACAACCGGGTCTTCGTCCCCACCCTCCGCGAGCAGGTTTACCTGATCTTCCATTTTGTATTTTTTCAGTGCACTTTTCCACTCCTTTTCGTCCGCATCTATACAAACGGAAACAAAAACCACCTCTTTACCCCTGTACTTCTCATGCAGCTTTTGCGCATAGTGCGTGATATCAGAAATGCAGGGACTGCATGTCACCCCCCAAAAACCGATATACACTACTTTTCCTTTAAATGCTGATAAGGAAACCTCTTTGCCATAAGCGTCCTTCAGTGTAAAATCCGGGGCGGGATTTCCGGGTTTTAACGTTACATAAGAGTCGTACCCCTCTTTTAATACTTTTTTTAAAACAGGATCAGTATGCTCTTCTGTAAAACGGTTGTACACTTTCTCTGTTTCTATAAAATCATCCCTGTCGAAACCAAGTAAAATGCTTTTTGTAATAAACCAGTCCCTTATTTCCGGTATTTGAAATACGGCCTTAGCCATATAGTAGTTGTACCTGGCATTATTTAATCTAACCATTTCCCCCTTAAAGGAAGTGAAGATACTTTGACCTGCCATCCGTGAATAATCAAACAAAAACTCCCTGTACTTTACCGAATTCCAAAAAAAATTAATGTCCAAACGTGTATGCTCCAGCCAGTTTATTACTTTACCGAATTCTGGATTTTTAACCAGGTTCGTATCAAGCCGGGGTTGCAGGGAAAAACGACGCCATAAGCCATAGGAAAGAAGTTCATAGGCATACTGATAATAAAGGTTTACATAAGCTGAATTAAAGACATTATAATCATCATTTGCCTTTATTGCAAGCGCATTCCATTGCTGGTTGAATAAATCATTTAGCATCCGGAATATTTTCTCCCCGGTCAGATTTGGATTGTCATAGATCGAATGTTGTAAAGCAATAAAAGGTTTCCTAAAATTAAAATGCTGGTATAACTGAATGCTCAATAACTTATTACGAACCCTATTGTTTGAGTGGATGCTAAAAGTATTTCTGAAATTCCTCTCATCCCAGCTAATAGTCAGCGTATCTCTATCTGCTACTGTAATGGTGACAGGATCATCATTGAGATAAAGAAAAAGGTCCTGCTGTTTACCTTCAATTTCAAGCCGATGCAAGAAATCTCCCTTTTCATCCACTAATACTGAAGAAGAGCTGTCTTCAAAAAAACCGGTTTGTGTATATTCAAAATACGTTCCTTTAAAATGTTTCACATTTCCTTTCAGCCATACAGTTCCAGCATCACTAAAAGATTGGGCCTGCAAGACAAAAGAGAAAAAAATAGCAACAGAAGCAAACACACCTTTTCCCATCTGTTTATTTTTTGTGTTTTTATTTGTCATACCGATACATCGGGAGGAATTCGCATAGAAAAAATATTCATTCTTTTGTGTATGATAATGAATATTTTTTTATGGCTCATTGCATAAACAATTATTTAATACCAAAATAAAAAATGCCCACGAGAAAACTCACGGGCATTCCATTTATTATGTATTCTTTAACTACACTTTCTTCGCTCCCTCTGCCAATACCGTAACATTATTATTCAGTACTTCTACAAATCCGCCCTGAATATGGTAAAAAGCAGCCGGCCCATTAAGGCTTGACTGCAATACTTTCAATTTACCTTCCGTCAAAGCAGCAATAAGAGGAGCATGCTTATCCAGTACTTCAAACGAGCCGGTTACACCAGGCATCTGCACTCCATAAGCATCGCCGCTGTAAATACTGCCTTCGGGGGTTAAAATATTTAGTTTCATCTTTTAAAATGTGATAATGTGATAATATGCCAATTAGCTAAGCTCCCGCTAACAACTTCTTCCCTTTTTCAATAGCATCATCAATATTACCAACAAGGTTAAAGGCTGCTTCAGGATATTCGTCTACTTCACCATCCATAATCATGTTAAAGCCCCGTATGGTTTCATCAATTGGTACCAGTACGCCTTTTAAGCCGGTAAACGCTTCTGCCACATGGAAAGGCTGGGAAAGGAAACGCTGTACTTTACGGGCACGGGATACCGTCATTTTATCTTCATCGCTCAGCTCATCCATACCAAGAATGGCTATAATATCCTGCAATTCCTTGTAACGCTGTAAAATTCTTTTTACCTTATTGGCACACTCATAATGCGCATCGCCTACTACCTGTGGCATCAGGATACGTGAGGTAGAATCCAGCGGATCTACCGCAGGATAGATACCCAGGTCAGCGATTTTACGGCTTAATACGGTAGTAGCATCCAGGTGGGCAAAAGTGGTAGCAGGCGCAGGGTCGGTAAGATCATCTGCAGGTACGTAAACCGCCTGTACAGATGTAATAGAACCGTTTTTGGTAGAAGTAATGCGCTCCTGCATCAGTCCCATTTCTGTAGCAAGCGTAGGCTGATAGCCCACTGCAGAAGGCATACGGCCTAAAAGTGCTGATACCTCAGAACCGGCCTGTGTAAAACGGAAGATATTATCTACGAAAAACAGGATATCCTTACCTTTTCCTTCACCATCACCATCACGGAAATATTCAGCAATGGTTAAACCGCTTAAGGCCACACGGGCACGGGCTCCGGGAGGCTCATTCATTTGTCCGAATACAAAAGTAGCTTTTGAATCGGCCAGCTCCTCTGTTTTCACTTTGCTCAGATCCCATCCACCTTCTTCCATACTATGTTTAAAGTCGTCGCCATATTTCATGATACCGGCTTCGATCATCTCGCGCATCAGGTCATTCCCTTCACGGGTTCTTTCACCCACACCGGCAAATACCGATAATCCGGAGTATGCTTTTGCGATATTGTTGATTAATTCCTGGATCAATACGGTTTTGCCCACACCGGCACCACCAAACAAACCAATTTTACCACCCTTTGCATAAGGCTCGATCAGGTCAATTACCTTGATCCCGGTAAATAATACTTCTGAAGCGGTGCTCAGGTTTTCAAAAGCTGGCGGCTGCGCGTGAATGGGGCGTCCGTTTTCTTTAGAAACCGCAGGCAAACCATCAATAGGATCACCGGTTACATTGAAAAGGCGGCCTTTGATCGCTTCGCCGGTAGGCATTGCGATAGCTTTCCCGGTATCACGTACTTCTGTACCACGAACAAGACCTTCCGTACCATCCATTGCTATAGTGCGCACGCTATCTTCCCCTAAATGTTGCTGAACTTCAAGGACAAGCGTTTCGCCATTTTCTTTTGTGAGCTCAAGCGCGTTATAAATTTCAGGGAGGGTTTCATCAAACTGAACATCGATCACCGCTCCGATAACTTGTTTAATTTTACCAACTTTTGCCATATTATTAAGGTGTGGTTATTTTTGTGGGTGCAAAAGTAAGGCTTCTACGCGTATTATTATGCACCCGCGTTACAAATTATTCACATTTCATTCTTTCATTGAAACAGCAGCAGCCTTAACCTGTCAACTCCCTGATCTCCCTCATAACCACCCCTTTATAGTATGATTTATTAATATATCTGTTTTAAACACAGTTTTTATTATAATTCCGGCTAATTTTGCCTTTAAATCATTATACCTTAGACATTAACCTATATATGAGTTTCAAAAAACCATTACTTATTGCTTTTTTATTTACCCTGTCCTTATGCTCCTGCAATCTTTTTGAACCTGAAACAGGCAAACAACATAAGCCTAAAGAGGAAAAAGAAATGACTAAAGTGGATGTCACTATCGATACCTCCAATTCTTTCAATTCGCTTTTTATCGACAGCGCCGATGTAAGAACTATTTTAGAGCTGAATAACCTGGGCGACACCCTGGCCAACCGTATTAAAAGCTTCTATAACAGCCGGAATTATCAGTATGCCTGGTTCTCAAAAGAAGGGCTGCCGGAACATACTGTTTCTTTCTGGAACCTGCTGAAAAACTACCTGAACTATTCGAAAGATTCGGCCGTTTATAACAAATGGCTGACCGATAAAATGGAAACCCTCATAAGAGTTCAATCCCTTCGCCCTAAAAACGATTCGCTTTACCAGAATGCAGAACTGCTTCTTACCCGGTATTTCTATGTTTACGCAGATCATGCCTACACAGAGGATCCGGATTTCGATATTAAATCCCTGGAATGGTATATTCCTAAAAAGAAGCTGACAGTGGAGGCTATGCTCGATTCTGTACTTACCCGGCACGGGCAATATGCGGATGAATATGCACCCCGGAATCCGCAGTATATCCTGTTAAGGGATCAGTTGCTGAAATATAAACAAATAAAAGACAGCGGTGGCTGGCCAGTAGTAAACAGCAAAGTAGAGGTCATGAAAAAAGGTTATACCGACCCTGCGGTAAAAGCCCTGAAAAAGCGTCTGAAAGCAGAAGGATTTTTAGACATCCCGGACAGCACTCTTACCAATGCTTATGATTCAGCACTTACACGTGCCGTAAACGAAATTAAAAGAACTTATGGGTATAAGCCCGATGGAACAGCCGGAAAAACCTTTTTGAATGATGTGAACATTCCGGTGGAAGAACGGATTCAGCAAATATTGATAAATATGGAACGTATGCGCTGGATGCCCGGCAATACTAAAGACAGCGGCCGATCCATTATAGTAAATATCCCTGAATTTCGCTTACACGTATATGAGTATGGCCGGCCAGCATGGAATATGGATGTAGTGGTAGGAAAGGAAGGAAATAATACTACAGTTTTTACAGGCAGGTTAAGCAATATTGTTTTTAGTCCGTACTGGAACGTTCCTCCCAGCATTGTAAAAAACGAAATGCATGGTAAGCCAAGCGCTGCTTACCTGGCGCGCAATCATATGGAAATAGAAAATGGAAGAGTACGCCAGAAGCCCGGCCCCTGGAATTCTTTAGGGCTGGTAAAGTTCCTGTTTCCCAATAGTTATAATATCTATTTTCACGATTCACCCGCCAAAAGCCTGTTCAACCGCGACAAAAGAAGCTACAGCCACGGTTGCATCCGGCTGAAAGAACCAGCCCGGCTTGCCGAATATCTCCTGAATGATACCGTAAGGTACAGCAAAAAGAAAGTAGACAGCCTGATGCATACCTATAAAGAGAAATATGTAAGGGTCAAAAACCCCGTACCGGTATTGATTACCTATTTTACCTCCTGGGTAAATGATAGCAGCGTGTTAAATTTCAGGGAAGACATTTACGGGCATGACGCCATTATAGCAAAAAAAATGTTCCTGAACAGCGTGGGCACCAGCTATAGCCGTCAGAAAGCTGTTAAAGACAGTATTCAGCGCGTAAAAGACCTGGCACTGCTGAAAGAGCAGAAAAAGAAGGATTCGCTGACTAAAATAGCACGAAGGGATTCTATTAAAAAAGCAGAAACAATAAAGAAAACAACAGACTAATTATTGAATGTTCCTGCTTCTTATTTTTGTAGAATGAACCTGATTGAAGTTTCTACCCCTGCATTAGCCAAAGATTTTATTTTGGCTAATGTTCTTATTAATAAAAACGACCCTGGCTATATCCGTCCTTTAGATAAAGACATCAACGATGTTTTTAATAAAGAAAAAAATAAAACCTTCCGCTCCGGCGAAGCCATTCGCTGGGTATTAAAAGATGACAATGGCAACCTGGTTGGCCGTATTGCCGCTTTTGTAAACAAAAAATATAAAACAAAGGGTGACGACGGGCCCGTTGGAGGTATGGGTTTTTTTGATTGCATCGACAACCAGGAGGCTGCGAACCTTTTATTCGACACTGCAAAAAAATGGCTGGAAGAGAGAGGCATGACGGCTATGGATGGCCCTATTAACTTTGGAGAACGTGATACCTGGTGGGGCTTGCTGGTAAAAGGCTTTGAGCCACCTTTATACCGCATGAACTATAATCCGCCTTATTATAAAGAGCTATTGGAACATTATGGTTTTCAACCGTTCTTTAACCAGGTATGTTTTGGGCTGAATGTAGGACATCGGATACAGGAAAAATTTTATGAACGTCACGCAGCCTTATCAAAAGATCCGCACTATTCTTCGGACAATATTAAAACCAGTAACCTTGCTAAATATGTAAAAGACTTTACCATCGTCTATAATAAGGCCTGGGCCGGTCATGGAGGCTTAAAACAACTGGACGAAAGAACAGCAATGAAGATGTTCCAATCTATGAAAGCGGTAATGGATGAGCGAATCAGCTGGATTATATATTATAAAAATGAGCCCATTGGTGCCTGGATCAATCTTCCTGACCTCAATCAATGGTTCAAACTCCTTAACGGGAAATTGGGCCTTTGGAATAAGCTTAAATTTCTGTGGTATAAAAGAACCCAACCCTGCAATAAGTTTGTGGGCCTGGTATTTGGTATTGTTCCCGAGTTCCAGGGTAAAGGAGCAGACGCCTATATGATCATTGAAGGCTGCAAATTAATTCAAAATCTGAAAATCAAAAACGGTCAATATATTATTGGCCGCCCCATTTATGAAAAATATGAGATGCAGTGGATCGGGGAGTTTAATCCCAAAATGATTAATGTTGCCGAGTCTTTAGGTACCCACCGCAGCCGCGTTTTAACAACTTATCGTTACAATTTTGACCGGGAAAAGGCATTTAAGCCACATCCTATTTTAGTTTAACAACCATTCAAAAATAAATCACCCGCCATTTCTGGAGGGTGATTTCATATAATATATATAATAAATCAATTACCGGGTACAATCAGCGGTCCATGTTTTACCGTCTTTAATATATAATATTTTTAATGTATTGGCATCTATCCTGATATAATTAATGCCCTCTTGACCGCCTATGTTTATAAGCACATTATCGCCTTTCTTTTCAAATTCAATACCATTAAGGTTAGGGATACCATTTGAAAAAGCAAAATTATATTTCACTCCTGAGGCAATTTTTGTTACGGTTACGCTTCCTGATGTGCTGGCTACGTCACCGCCATCGCTTCCGCCATCGTAAGAGATACTGCCCTTGTAAGTACCCGCAAAAAAATCATTATCTGCAGGATCATCATCTTTACTACATGAAATAAAAACTGAAGTTACCAGCAATACAACACCTAAAAATTTCAAAACTGATTTCATAAAGGAATGGTTTTTTGATTAAAAATAATTTCATGGTAATGAAACAAACCCCGTACCAACCTGGTGATATAATTGTTAAAACAGCTTGCGACTAATCTAAAAAACTATACCTTAGCATGTTGCGTTTTAAGAATTTTCGTCGTCTTTCTTTCAGGGGGTTTGTTTGTTATGAAATAAATCAGGTAATCCTGTTTCTTATAAAATCGAAAAACGAACGAATGAAATATATTTATATACTGGCATTTATAATGCTTTTAAGCTGCCAAAAGAATAAACCCGTCAATATACCTGATATTGAAGGTAAAATGAAGGTTATAAAAAACTGTGCCGGGTATTATTTGTTGCACAACACAACCAATTATAAAGTTTGCAACCGGGAATTGCTTAACAATTATAATGACGGGGATATTATTACGGTATCCTTAAGAAAGACAAAAGACTGTAGCTACTACCCTTATACTGAATGCGCCATGGCTTTTGGATACAGCAGCTGGGTTGAGATACTTTCCGTAAAATAAGATACCAATTTTCCACATCCTGTTTGAAGGCAACAAATCCTTCGCCATTTATGTTACATTTGTCGCAAGGAGTAACAAATGGATAAGTTTATTGTATCAGCACGAAAATACAGGCCCCAGAACTTCGATACTGTTGTTGGGCAGCAGCATATTACCACCACCTTAAAAAATGCCATCAGGCAAAACCAGCTGGCCCATGCTTTTTTGTTCTGTGGTCCGCGCGGAGTGGGCAAAACCACCTGTGCGCGCATTTTGGCTAAAACCATTAACTGCGAAAACCCTACTGCTGATGGTGAGGCCTGTAATGAATGTACTTCCTGTGTTTCCTTTAACCACGGCAGCTCATTAAATATACACGAGCTGGATGCCGCCAGTAACAACTCAGTAGATGATATCCGTACATTGGTAGACCAGGTTCGTTTTGCACCCCAGGCCGGGAAATATAAAGTATATATCATAGATGAGGTGCACATGCTTAGCTCCGCTGCATTCAATGCCTTTTTAAAAACGCTGGAAGAACCGCCTCCTTACGCTATCTTTATTTTAGCAACCACTGAAAAGCACAAAATACTTCCCACCATTTTAAGCCGTTGCCAGATATTCGATTTTAAGCGTATCACCACCAATGATACCGTAGAGCACCTGGAACATATTTGTGCGAAAGAAAGGGTTAAAGCGGACAAGGCATCGCTGCAGTTAATTGCGCAAAAAAGCGAAGGCTGCATGCGCGATGCGCTGAGCATTATGGATAAGATCGTGAGCTTTAGCAATGGTGAGATAAGTTATAATAATACTTTAGAGCACCTGAACATACTGGATGAAGATTATTATTTCAGGCTGATGGATTTTATGCAGCAACAGGATCTCGCAGGCGCCCTGTTGTTGTACGAAGATATCAACCGGAAAGGATTCGAAGGAGATCTGGTGCTGAACGGCTTTGCCTCATTCATCAGGAACCTGCTGGTAAGTAAAGATGAGAAAGTAGTGGCCTTGTTAGATACTGTTGAGAGCTTTAAAGAAAAATATATCACCGCTGCAAGGCAGGCAAATGCACTGTTGTTAGTAAGCGCGCTGAATATATTAAACGAATCGGAGATCAATTATCGTTCGGCACGCAATAAAAGGCTGCATGTAGAGCTTACGCTCATAAAACTTTGCTACCTGCAGCAGGCCATGCAGCTTTCACTGGAACCTCATTCAGTAGTAAAAAAAAAACTAACTGAGTCAAGGAGTGCTGCGCTGGCCTTTAAACAGTTACAGCCGGTTGCGCTCAAAACGGTTACTTCCAGAAAGGAACAGAAAGTACAATCATTGCCACAAGAGGAGGCAAAGCTTATAATTGCTGAAGAGCCGGATCCGGTAATAGCTGTGCCCCCTGCACGCCCGGCAGCTGACACGGCCGCTATACAAAGTACGCCACCTAAAAAGATCAGCAGCCTCGAAAAACTACGAAAGCAATTTAAAGAAACAGCCCCTGCAAAAGAAGATAAGCCACTTGAAGAAGCAGGCCTCCTCAACGCCTGGCAAAAATTTACCGGCGTGCTTAAGGAAAATAAAAACCCCGCTGCTCAAAGTTTTGCACTCGCCACCATAAAGATCGTAGATTCCAACTCATTTTATGTTTATACCTCTAACCCGATTGAGAACCGGTTTGTTGAAATCACTAAAAATGAAGCTGCAGCGTTTTTAAAAGAAGAGCTGCAGAATGCACAATTACAGATTTTTAACATCATTAATCCGAACCGCCAGGTGCAGGAAGAAATAGTGGAAAGGCCTCTCACTGCCGTAGATCAGTATCAAAAAATGATCTCCAAATACCCATTGGTACAGCAATTCAAGGAAAAGCTAAAACTGGAACTGGGGAGGTAAAAAAGGGAGCATAGCTGGCGGATAGCCGTTGACATACGATTCGGTTTGACAATATCTTTCTTGTGTAAAAGAACAGGCTACCATTAGGGTACAGTAGGTAACAAAGCCTGCCCACTTTCAAAACTTTCAGCCTTTCGGCTTTTAAACTTATCAACTTTACTCATAATTTACTAATTTCGGGCGAAATACTTTAGATACATGGCTGAAAAAATTTTAATGCCCCGTTTGAGCGACACTATGACTGAAGGGGTGATTGCTGAATGGCATAAAAAAGTGGGTGATAGCGTAAAAAAGGGCGATCTGCTGGCGGAAATTGAAACGGATAAGGCCACTATGGAGCTGGAAAGCTATAAAGATGGCACCGTTCTATACCTGGGCGCAGAAAAAGGTGGGAAATTGCAGGTAGATGACCTGATGGTAATTGTGGGAGACGCGGGAGAAGATATTTCCGGGTTGGTTAATGGAACATCCGGTAGCAGCGCTGCTCCGAAAGAAGAAAAAAAGGCAGAAACACCTGCACCTGCCGGAACAGCCGAAGAAAAACCGGCAGAAACTTCTTCTACATCTTCTTCCCTGGATGTTTCTAAAATCGAAGAAGTGGTGCTGATGCCCCGCCTCAGCGATACTATGACAGAAGGGGTGATTGCAGGCTGGGCAAAAAATGTAGGCGATGATGTAAAAAAAGGCGATCTGCTGGCTGAAATTGAGACAGACAAAGCCACTATGGAGCTGGAAAGCTACAAAAACGGCAAATTATTATATCAGGGCGCCAAAGCCGGCGAAAAAATACAGGTAAACGACCTGCTTTGTATTATTGGTGAAGAGGGAAAAGTTAATGTGGATGAAATTGTAGCAGCAGTGAAAGGCGGCGGTGCAGCGCCTGCTCAGGCACCGGCCTCTAAAGGGGAGCCCGATTCATCGCCTGCAACAGCAGAAAATAATGCTGCTGCCGCAGAAGCAGCGGCAGCGCCCTCAGGGGATGCAAGCGATGGCGGACGAATTAAGGCTTCTCCCCTTGCTAAAAAGTTAGCTGCCGAAAAAGGCATTGATCTTAGCGCAATCCGGGGATCCGGAGATAATGGAAGAATTGTAAAATCTGACATAGACCATTACAAACCGGAGGCAGCTCAACCTGCTGCTAAAGAAAGCACAACTCCTGTAGCAGCTGTACCTGCACCCGCCGGGCAGGTTTCTTTTGAAGAGATCCCGGTTTCGCAAATGCGTAAAACCATTGCAAGGCGCCTTTCAGAAGTAAAATTCTCTGCTCCTGAAATTTACCTGACCATGGAGATCAACATGGATAAGGCCGTTGCCAGCCGGGCACAGATCAACGAGGTTTCTCCGGCTAAAATATCGTTCAACGATTTAGTGATCAAAGCCTGTGCACTTGCATTAAAACAACATCCCGCCATTAACAGCAGCTGGCTGGGTGATACCATCCGTATTAACCATCATGTTGACATTGGTGTAGCAGTAGCAGTAGACCAGGGCCTGCTGGTTCCTGTGGTACGTTTTGCCGATACTAAATCATTATCTCAAATAGCTGTTGAGGTAAAAGATCTTGCCGGGCGAGCCAAAGCTAAAAAGCTGGCCCCTGCCGAGTGGGAAGGAAATACTTTTACCATCTCTAACCTGGGGATGTTTGGCATTGAAGCGTTTACCGCTATCATCAACCCGCCCGCATCCTGCATACTGGCAGTGGGTGCCATTAACCAGGTCCCTGTGGTAAGGGATGGAGGAATCTCTATTGGCAACCTTATGAAGGTAACCCTTACCTGCGACCACCGCGTAGCTGATGGAGCCGTTGGCGCCGCCTTCCTTCAAACACTGAAAAGCCTGCTGGAAGAACCTTTGAGAATGTTGGTATAATTATATAACAAATTACATTTTTTAAAGCCACATTCTTTTACTGATTGTGGCTTTTTTGTTCCATACTGTTTTATTTTCACTTTTTTAAGGGATACCTATGCAAACAATAAAAATCAGCAAAGCACAAGGCGAACTCGTTTATGAGCTGTTTAACAAATACAGGATATTTTATAAACAGCCTTCAGATATTGAAGCAGCAAAAAAATTTATACAGGAAAGATTAAATAATAATGAATCTGTGATTTTTGTTGTACTTACAGATGAAGGAATACCTGCCGGGTTTACGCAGTTATACCCCAAAGTATTCATCCATGAGGGTAAGTAAGAACTGGATATTGAACGATTTATATGTAGATAAGCATTACAGGCAACTGGGCATTGGGGGGCAACTGATTAAAACAGCAATGAATTTTGCAAAACAAAACGGGGCCGGCTTTGTTGAATTATCAACTGCAGTAGATAACCATACTGCTCAGCGCCTGTATGAGCAGATCGGTTTTATAAAGCAGGCGCCCGAAACAGATTTTTTTACCTACCGGATCACTGTAAAATAATATTGAATTAAGAAATCGCCAAGGCGTAAATCGTTAACTTAGGGAAATGAACAAAAAAACATTAATACTCGGCGCTTCAGAAAATCCCAATCGCTACAGCAACATGGCTTTAAAAAGGCTGCGCTCGCATGGCCATGATGTGGTTGCCATTGGCCGCAGGGAAGGGAAAGTAGGCGATGTTCTTATCCAAAAGCAAAAGCCGCAGGATGAAGGTATTGATACCGTAACCATGTATATGAGCGAGCAGAACCAAAAGGAATATGAAGACTATATTTTATCCTTAAAGCCAAAACGCATCATCTTCAATCCCGGTGCGGAAAATAACGCGCTTGCAAAAAAGGCCCAGGAGAAAGGCATCGAACCTATCGAATCCTGTACACTGGTAATGCTAAGCACAGGGCAATATTGAATAGCTTTCGGTTTTCCTGTTTTCAAAAATTTTATATAATTCCTCCTCCCAGAATCAACCTGAATAAACCGAAGAAGATCGCAACAATGCAGATGATGATTCCACCTTTTGATTTTCCTATGATTGATAAGAATAATCCTAAAATGGCAAGAGGAATATTAATCCAGTTAAGCCAGCCTAATAACGGTATCAGACCTAATAGCATTCCGATTAAGGCAAGAATCCCAAAGAGCCTACCGATTGTTTTCATATTTCCATTTTTTAAAATGCACCGACTCTCAAAGTTTCCGGCTACCCTTTATTTGAAGCAAAAAATTAAATTCCGGGTAAGTCAATCCATATCGCATTATACGCTTTTTTAAGCATTAACAAAATTGCAGATCTTTGGCAACCTTTAATTTTGTGTGGTGGCCTGGCGAGGCTGGCCAATGCTGCATCGTGTTTCTTTCTTAAATATACATAAAATTTTCCATTCGCAAATGATACAAGAACGTATGCAGGCCCAGCTTAAAATGTTTTTCCGTGGGTTGATTTAATAATATGCCTGGTAAGCCAGGGCATTCTTTTCATAAAACATATAAAACAATTGGTCTGCCATTCTTTTCCGAAATTGTTTTGCACCAGCCTGCCTGTTTGTAACCGGCCTGCAAACTGTTTCCGCCAGCTATGCCGGTATAAATGCAACATTTTTTCCAAAGATATTTTTTGCTGCAGGTAAGCAGTTGCCAGGCCGGTAAAAATTTTCCCGCTATGCATTGCCATGCTCATGCCATTACCGCAAAGTGGTGTGATCATACCACAGGCATCACCGGCAAGCGGAATATGATTGTAAACAATTTCTTTATTGGCAAAAGATACCTGGGATATAGATACCGGCTGGTTGAAAAGGAACTCGCTGTTCTCAAAAAGCTGTTGCAGGTACGCATTTTTATACAAAACGCTTTTTTCCATTTCTCTAATTCCACCGCTTGCCTGTAAATTAGCCGCTGTTGTTAAATAACAGAGGCAATATTTATCTTCTTCAATCTTTGATATACCGCAATACCCGTTCCTGAAATTATGTAATGCAATAGTATCTGCCGGAAACACGGTTTTAATGTGGTACTTTACACCAATATAATTATTGAGCTTATTGGGTCTTTGCATTACAAACCTGCGTTTCCATTTTACATCCAGTTGACTGCGCTTTCCAAAGCTCCCTAAGGCAAGCCTTGCCGTATAGGCCTTGTTCCCGGTAATGGCCTTGTAATACCCATCAATAAATATGATATCATCAATCCGTGTATTTTCAAAAACAGTAACGCCCTGGCTTTTTGCTTCTTCATACAGTAAATGATCCAGCTTAAAGCGGCTGATACCAAACCCTCCCAGGTCCAGGTCTGCTTTTAATATATTTCCATTAGGTGCGCTTACCTGTAGTTTCTTTATAACAGGCAGATCAAGAGACTGCAGATCAATGCCACAATCCGACAGGTAATTCCAGCTTTCGAGGCTTATGTATTCGCCGCAAACCCGGTGAAAAGGATATGGGTTCTTTTCAAATAGCACCACAGAATAGCCCTTTTTTCTAAGCTGTATCGCGGTAGTCAGGCCGGCCAACCCTCCTCCAACAATTATAATATCGTAATCAGTTATCACTTTTTACAAACAATTAAATGCCTGAAAGCCCATTGCCAGCTTATATTTGCCGCAATACCGGATTTATTAAGAAGTTGCACCCATTCATCCTTTTTAAAACCTCTCAGCACTGAAAGCGGTGCATCATTTTTTACAAGATAAGATTTTGAAAAAACGCCGGTCAGCCATTTGATGCTGTAATAAGCCAATGGATGGCGATGCAGATCATTAATAAAAAAACCTGCACGGGCATTGGTAAACATCCATTGCAGCATCTCGATCACTGCTTCCTCTGTAAAATGGTGGCAAAATAAAGCGTTGAAAATAATATCAGGCGCTTCTTTAAATACAACTCTTTTATAATCGCTGCAAATAAAATCGATACCGTGTTTTGCATAGGTGTTACCTGCATACTCAATACAGTTCGGGTTGATATCAATACCTGTAAGCTTTACAGGAACATGATGCTTCCTGCACCAGTTATAAATAACTACCAGGTTATCACCGCCGCCACATCCGATCTCGCAAACACTGACCTGTTTTGACGTTCCGAGCAATTGCCTGAAACCTTTTAAAGTAATCGCATGCCCTCCCAATAACGTGTTGACCGTGTTCAGCTCTTGCATATTTTGCCTGATATCCTCAAAAGGGATGGTAGGGTCATCCAGCAATTCTTTTTCGTAGCTCCTTTTAGAAAAATCAGGCATGCGATATATAAAAAGTTTCCATCGTAAGTCCCGGCCCGAAAGCCATGCCTACAATGTTTTTTAAAGAAGCATCATTTTTTGCCTCCTGTATTATTTTTTCCAGTACAAATAAAACAGTCGGGCTGCTCATATTGCCATACTCACGCAGCACTTCATAGCTCTCATCCATTGCATCTTTTGAAACAGGAACGCCGCGTTCAATGGCTTCCAGTATTTTCTTTCCACCCGGGTGCACGCACCATGCATGGACATCAGCCTGCTCCAGTTTATAATGCTGCAAGGCATTGTAAACAATATCATGGCTCTTTTTCTCCAGTATATCCGGTACATTGCTGGTCAGGGTCATTAAAAAGCCATCAGCCGATATTTTCCAGGCCATATCATTCATTCCATCAAAATTGATCTCGCTGTAAAAATCATTGATATGCCAGCCATCCCTTACACTATCGTCGTTTTCCACCAGAACCGCTGCAGCGCCGTCTCCGAAAATAATAGTGCTGGTAATATTATCCATGGTTTTCTCTTTCTGAAAATGCAGGGTGCATAGTTCTACACAAACCACCAGCACTTTTGCCTGGGGATCTGTTGCTGCGATATAATGTGCCTGTTTTAAACCGTGAATAGCCGCATAGCAACCCATAAAATTTACTGAAGTCCGATAGATATTGGTTCTCAAGCCCAATGATCTTATGATGGCCAGGTCTAACCCCGGCGCCTGCATACCTGTACAGCTTACAGTAATAAGATGCGTTATATCAGCCGGGGTAACATCACCCGGCAGGCATCTTTTGATCACTTCAACCGATAATTCAAGGGCAGCTTTATCATAGATCTTCAGCCGTTCTTCCAGCTTTTTGGTTTCATAAATATCATTAGTTTTAGCTAAAAGCTCGCAGCTTCCGTTTTCAATATTAAAATCAGGAACAGCCGCATACCGGGTATCAATACCACTTGACCGGTACATGAATTTTAATACCCGTTCTTCCTCTTTCGTACCTGCATGTATATTTTTTATCACATCAAATATCTGCATCTGCCCCTGTTTATAAGGCGGCACAGCTGTTGCTATCGAAGTTATTTTGCTCATATTACTAATATCCTGAATAAGTGATGAGCAAGAAATTATTAAAAGTCATAATGATCTTCAAGCCTCAAACACTATATGTTTTTAATCAATAAAATTCCAATAAAGGCAGCATTGCTACAGGCAGATGCCACATAATTCATTTTCATCAGGTTTTTAAAATTCGCTTCCCCCATATTCTTGTCTACCTTTAAAAACCAGGCAGTAAAATAAATGCCAACCGGCAACATTGCGGTAGCATACAGGGCTAAAGCAAGCAACTGCCTGCTATTTACAAAATAAACAGTTAGCAATAATAATGCTACAAACAATACAACAGCACAAAAAACAAAAGTGCCTTTTATACCCAGCACGTAACTAAGCGTGGTTACCCCGTCGTCTCTATCCTGTTTGTGCTGGTACACCTGTGTAAGCGGGTAAGTGCCTCCAATTAGTAACGATGTAATAACTGCGGGAAATATTATATCCGGAATGATAGCCCCTGCATCGGTGCTAATACTTACAATATAATAGATCAATGCGCCCTGGCACACAATTACTGTTAAATAGCCCGCTATGGGATACTTTTTTAACCGTATACCCCGGTAGCTGTACAGTCTTGATGCAATAATGTACAAAAGTACAGCAAACGCGACTTTGGGACCGATACAAAAAGAAAGCGCCACGGCAATAACATCCATCCCTAAACTTACGTAATACAGTTCTTTATCAACGGGTAAAGGGTTTTCAATACCGCCGATACTGCTCTTGTCCCTGTCCATATACGAATTATAGCCGTTACTGGACGGATACACTAACAGGTGCAGTACAATGAAGATCAACAGGGCGTTTGCCACATTCATATTGGCGGCCTGGCTTAAAGCAAACCAATATACCGGCATTAAAAATAGCGAAAAGCCAAAGCGCAAATGTTGTATGGTAGACGGGGAGACCAATATATTAATGAAGTTATTCAAACTAAGTTATAAAGAAGCCCGGTTTATCATTTTTTTGCCCGGGTAAACAAAACTGGTAAATTGTTTGTTGAAATTTGCTGGGAGCAGGCAAACAGCTGTAAAAATTCGTCTGAAATCAACTATTCCAGGCAGCTTTTCTTTAACAAAAGCAATAAGCAATGTTCGTATATTTTGTATACTTTTATGAGGATTAAATTTTCATTCAAACAGGATTTTATGCTAAAACAATCTTTTATTACTTTGTTCATTTCCCTGTTGTTTGTATCGCTGAAAGCGCAAACCCTGAAACCTTCCGATGCGGACAGTAAGATATCTTTTGTTATCAAAAATATGGGGATGAATGTAGATGGAACTTTAAAGGGACTGGCCGGCAAAATGATATTCGACCCTCAAAACCTGAAAGCAAGCGTATTTGATGTTACGGTTGATATAAACACGATCAATACTGACAACAAAAAACGGGATGCACATTTAAAAAATGATGATTTTTTTGATGCTCCTCAATATCCTGTCATTGGCATTAAAACCACCAGCATACAGTCCAAGGGCAACAATATTTATTTTGCAAAAGCTGTATTAACCATGCACGGCGTTTCTAAAAATATCCAGTTTGATTTTGTTGCAAAGCCAATAGCAGCCGGGTACCAGTTTAGGGGTGATTTTACCGTTAACCGGAAAGACTACGGCATAGGCGGTAACAGCATGACCATGGGAGATGAGGTAAAAGTAAGCCTGGAAGTAGTGGGAAAAAAATAAGCGGTAGCGGAATGAGCTTTTCGAACAGAACAGGTTGCATCTAATTCCTGTATAAAAGCGGGTAGTTTGTAACTACCTATACGGAAAGAAAAAAATAAATTTAAAATAGCCACTACTCTTTTTCCAGCCTGCTTAGCCTTGGCAATATGATTAACATACCAGTATTCCCTGTTTTGAGATAAGTCTGGATGGCGTGTTCAGACTGGATTAAAATATGCCGTTTATGCCAGATGTCGTATATTTCACAGAGCAGGACTGCGACGCAATATGGATCCCCTATATGCTACTGCCTGTTCTATAAAAAGCGTCGAAATCATTATTCATTTTTAACCACTAATTATTACCTTCAACCTATGTTAGTGAAGATAAATGGCAGCGCCGTATATGGCGTTGAGGCTGTGCCCATTACCATTGAAGTGAACTGGATGACGAGCGGTAAAGATCCTTCGATTGTTGGCCTCCCTGATAACGCCGTAAAAGAAAGCCTGCAACGCGTAGAAAGCACCATTAAAACCAATGGTTACGATATGCCACGCACCAAAGTGGTAGTAAACCTGGCCCCTGCTGATATTAAAAAAAGCGGTACTGCTTTCGATCTCCCTATTGCTATAGGTATTTTAGCTGCATCGGAACAAATTGAAAATGTGAATGCGCTGAATAATTATGTTATTATGGGAGAGCTAAGTCTTGATGGAGCAATACGCCCTATTAAAGGATCCCTGCCGATAGCCATACAGGCACGTAAACAGGAATTCAAAGGGTTGATCGTCCCCAAAGCTAATGCACGGGAAGCCGGCATGGTAAACAACCTGAACGTTTATGGTGTAGACAATATCAGGCAGGTAATCAGCTTTATTGAAAATAACGAGTCTGGCCTGGAACCTGTTATTGTAAACACGCGGGAGGAATTTTTTCATTCCCAATACGATTTTGAAATTGATTTTGCTGATGTAAAAGGACAGGAAAATATAAAGCGGGCACTGGAAATTGCGGCGGCAGGCGGACATAATGCCGTATTGATCGGCCCGCCGGGAGCCGGGAAAACCATGCTGGCAAAACGTTTGCCTACCATTCTTCCTCCGCTTACTTTACAGGAAGCGCTGGAAACCACCAAGATCCATTCCGTTGCAGGCAAGCTGCCGGAAAATGCTACATTGATCTCAAAACGCCCTTTCCGATCGCCACACCACACTATTTCTGATGTAGCATTAGTGGGCGGCGGCGGTAATCCGCAACCCGGTGAAATTTCTTTGGCGCATAATGGCGTTTTATTTTTAGATGAGCTGCCGGAATTTAAACGCACGGTACTGGAAGTAATGCGTCAGCCGATGGAGGAAAGGCGGGTTACTATTTCGAGAGCCAAGGTAGCGCTGGACTTCCCCGCCAGCTTTATGTTGATCGCTTCTATGAACCCCTGAAATTGTGTTGCCCATTTGTGGGGCTTAAAGAGGATGGGGGCATTAAATATTTTAGATTAATGACAACATCCTCTTTATCAATAACAATGGAATCAAGAACAGATTCTACAATATCCCGTTTTTCATCACGGGTTTTAGTTTCCCATTTGTTATACAAATTTTCTGCTTCAGAAAACAAATACTTACTGCTTTCTTCATTTTGTCTTAGGGCAAGTAATTCACCCTCAATTTTAGGTATTTGATTTTGTATCTGGGTTAGTCTTTCAAATTGTGGCGTATAGTGGTGCTTAAAGCCCTTTGTTGGCATTTCTCTGTTTGAATGGAGGTCTATTAGCTTATCAAGTCTACTTTGTATTTTTTCAGCTTCCCTTTCCAAAACCTTAATCTGGTTTTCTTTTTCTATAATATACGTTTCTGTAGTTTTAATAAAATTATTGATATTGTCCTTAGAAGCTATATAGTCCGTTAGCTGCTGATGAAATATATACTCTATATCATCCTGTGGAATCTTGTTTTTGCATTTGGTACAAGAATATTTAGAAGTATTGGCATGGGTGTACATCTTCGTACCACATACACAGGTAAGATAGCCTGTAAACAAATGTGTCTTTCTATTTAAAGGCTGTTTCCTTTCACTTGATTGCTCTTTGATAATAGATTGTACTTTATCCCATTTTTCCTCATCAATTAAAGCGGGGACTTCTTGAAATACCCAATCATCCTTTTTCTTTAGTTTCCACTGCTTTTTATCTCCTGTACTTTCAGTATAGTTTGTTCTCCTTAGTCCTTTAGCTATCGGGTCTTCAAGTAGTCTTAAAACAGTAGTATCAGAAAATTCAGAACCATTACGTGTCCTATACCCTTTCTCATTAAGCATATTAGCAACTGTTTTTCTTCTTTTAAACTCTAAGAAAAGGTCATACATTAATCTCCTAACTGTTGCTTCTTCTTCGTTAATGATAAGTTTTTTATCCTGCCATTCATAACCATAGGGGGCAGCCCCGCCGAGTGGTTTACCTAACTTTGCACGGATAGGAATAGAAGCAGAAACCCTATCAGCTATTTCTTCTCTCTCCCATTGTGCCATAGCAGAAATTAAAGTATAGAAGAAGCGACCGGCGGGGCTGGATGTATCAATACTTTCTTGCAAAGAAATTAGGTCGGCGTTAAAGCTCCTAAATATATCTGAAATTTGGAGTAGTTCTCTGGTGTTCCTTGCCAGTCTGGCAATTTTTGAAAATATTAATCCTGTTATCTTTCCAGTTTCAATGTCTTTAAGCATTCTTACTGCTTCTGGATGGTGAAGTACAGCTTTACCGCTCACAGCTTCCAAATGGTAAACTTCTACAACGTCCCAATCTTTTGATTCGGCATAACTTCTTGCTCTCCTTTCGTGATGTTCGGGGCTTTCTCCTTTAGCTTGGTCTTCGGTGCTTACCCTTATCCATATTCCTACTTGCTTTTTCATGTATTACTGTTTTGGTAAACGAATATACGGAAAAGCAACGAAACTATGATGTGTTGATTAAATTATTATTCTTTTTTTATAAGTTATGGAATTATATATATATTTATATGGGAGATGAGAAATTTTAAGCCTTTAACTAAAACAAAACTGGATAAAATTAAACCTCACATCTTTAGTATAAGTTATATTATTTTCGCACCAAAATTGCAGAAATGCTAGATTTAGACCCTGTAAAAATTTGTTTGCAAAAGCTTTCGGAAAAAATTAATGCAGATATTGGAGTTTTTAACGCTGAGGTAAATTCAAGAACTGCTGATTTTTTCATAAAGAATTTGCGAAACAAGGAAAATAAAAAAGAAAATTTCGCGTTAATTCTAACGACACTCGGCGGAGACCCAGATGCAGGTTATAGAATTGTTAAATCTATTAAGAGGCATTACAAAAAGTTCATTTTATACGTCTTTGGATCATGCAAAAGTACTGGAACTTTAATGGCTTTGGGCGCAGATGAAATTGTAATGACAGAATTTGGCGAATTCGGTCCTTTAGACATACAACTTACAAAAGACGATGAGCTCATAAATACTTCAGGATTAAGTTATTTACAAAGTCTTTATTCATTAAATGAAAATTTGTTAGGGTTCTTTGAAGCACATTTTTTTCAATTAAAAAGAAATAGCGGTAATACGATCACGACAAAAACAGCAGCTCATATAGCTTGTGAATTATCTGCTGGACTGATAACACCAATTTCTGGTCAAATCGACCCAATTAAGTTAGGAGAAGTCCAAAGAGCTATAAAGATAGCTGAGGCATACGGAGAAAGATTAGCGCCAGATAATAGAAGACAGCGACAGTTGATCCAAAAACTTATCAGTGAGTATCCATCGCACTCATTCGTAATAGATATTGAAGAAGCAAAAGAAATATTTGGCAACTTAAGAGATGTAAATGATGAAGAAGTCGAATTGGAACATTTATTGTTTACGCATGTTAGGAGTGAGGCTTTAGGTTCGTCTTTTATACAAATATTTGATATAATAACAGAAGATCAAGAAGACGTACAAGAAAATATAAATTAAAATCAAGCACAAATGGACAAATTACAACTGAACAAGTTACCGAAAACGGACTTAGCTAAAAAAAGCATCACAAGGACTGTTTTTGAAAAACAATCAGAAGGTGTTTCCAAAATTTATGAAAAAATGCAAGAATCTTTCTCAATTAAAAAACAATCTAATTCCGACAAGAAAGAATACATTTTAATTTCATAAAATTTTTAGCTAAAAGAAATTTGTAAAATCGGTTCAGGCCGATTTTTTTATTGCCATACTTTTTATTCTTCAGCTGTAGCGTTCAAGCATAGCTTAAGTTTCATTTAACTTTAGTTAGATAAATTTTACTCCTATAGATATGAGGATTTTTTAATACAATAAAAATTAAAACGAGAATTGCCAAAAAAAGCGGCAAAACTTCTTAGTATTCAATCAGCAATATTCATACAGGCAATAAAAAATTACATCCGAGTAATATATTTTTGTATAAATTCGTTTCTCATTAGCTATTGAAAAAATGACAACTAAAGCTACCTATTATCCAAAGTTTGACTACACTCCTACTGACCTCAGCAAATACATTGAGGCAGCAGGCATTTTCACCATTTTACTCAAATCCGGCAAGACTGTACATTTTTTCCCAGAAAATAATGAAAGTTTTAGAGAATGGCTCAATACCCATAACATACAAAATCTTCGAGATAATTAAAAAACAATAAGTATATTTCTCATAGGTTAGCAACGGAGGCCAGCTCTTTTTAGGGCAGGCCTTTTTTAGTTATATAAATGTTTTCTATTTCCCATTAAACTTTTAATTTTAATTTGCAAAAAATATCACTGAATGACGATATAAGGAAATAAACATAAATCATAAATAAGAACTTGCGTTTCGCAAACTGTTTCTGTGTCCGAAAAGTCGAAATTTCAAATTACACCAGAAAAGTTTAGCAAACGCTCAGGCATGCCTGGGCTTTGTTTACTTGGTGTAATGGGCTTCGACTCCCACGGACACGAGTACAATAAAAGTCCGGGCTTTCTTTTGTATAGCAGTTCGCCACACGCTTAACCTTTAGGACAAAATTTACATAACAAAAATATCTACTGCTATATGAAGAAAATATTAATTACAGTGAATGAACTGATTTCAAAAATGCAATACGACATATATCCCAACCCAAATTGCTATTTATCCTCTCGGCTTGCTATTTATCCTATCCCTTTGATAAACGGTATTATTTCCCTGAAGTTTGAATTTAACGACACTTAAACTGCTAATGATGACTTAATATACCAAAGAGGCAAAAACTAATTTATATAACAAAAAATGGTTGCTGTTATATGGAGAAAATACTAACGGTAGATGATGAACTTATTATTGCTAATCGTATCAAAGAAATAATAAACACAGTTGAAAAAGAAGTACCAAATTTCATCCTGTTGGGTATCTGCTTATTTAAAGATAAAGAGGCAGGTACAAGGATAGCTGACTCTATGCAGAATTATTTTAAATCTGCTACCGTTATAACTAAACCAATCATAGAAGAAAAAATATCTAAACCCAAAAGCATTTTCTTAAAAGGCAGGTTCCTTGAAAAAGTCCATTATGAAGACTTAATGGAAATACATTTTTCAAATTATATTTTTAGCACTAAAGAAATCCTGTTTGATAACATTACCGTTATTCAATCCTTTAATGATGTTAAGCGGAACACCATTTTATTTAAATTCAAACAGCATAATACTTTTTTTATCACTGGAAGTACGATTGAAAAAATACTGAAAGTATTACCGCAACATTTTGTACAAGTACATCAGTCTTTTGTTGTTAACCTGCACTATGCTACTCAACGGAATGGAAGATACATATTAGTCGCAAATGAAAAGATACCAATAGGGCGGTCATTTAAAAATGCCATATAACGTATATCCTAAAACTAATTGTTGTTTATCCTTTCTGCTTGCTATTTATCCTATTCATTTGATAATCAGTATTATTTAACAGATGTTTGAATTGTAAGGATAAAGAATTTTTTCAAAGTTTCCCTCGGGGAATTATATACCCAAAAAACATGAAATGCATTTCACTAACAGAAATACTAATTGCTTCCCAGTTTTCTCCGCACTCCTTTTTATCAAAGAAGAGAAAGAATTAAATAAAGAAACATAAATGCCAAAACTAAAAGAGTTATGGTATAAGCAAAGTGATTCAATTAAATAAATAAATTTAAAATGAAAAAAAGTATAATACTATTTGCTTTTATCAGTATAGCAACAATAGGTTTAAATAGTCCATCATTCGCACAAAGTAATACACCGGCAACAATACCAGATTGTCAGGGCAATACTTTAAAGTCATCCAATGCTTTTGAGAAATCAGCATTGTTTAATTCTGTAGGAGTTGATTTATATAAGTACGACTGGAAAAATCCTACTATCAATTGCCACATCAATGAAACCATTAAAGCAAATTCAAAAAGAATGAGCAATTTGTATGGAGCCGCAGCCGCAGGTGGAGGTGCTTTAGGATTACTTACTATAGGATTAGTAGGACACGTTCCTACTGATGTTGACTTTGACAATGATTACGGTTATCCTAAAAGAAAAATAAGTGTTGCTCCTGTTATTTTTGGATTAGGCTCTGCTGTTTTATCTTATTATCTATTCAATAAGTCAAAACGCTGGAAGAGTCGTTCAGAAAATCATCTGACCATCGTGCAGGATTATTTTAGAATGAAAGGACTATAACTTAAAAATTATAATAAACCCATTAACCATTTGTATAAAGGCTAATGGGTTTATTGGTTATTAGTAGAAATATTTTTTGTATATGAAATTTGTCTAAACATTTAAAAAATTAAACCATGAGAAAAATAGCAACTCTTTTGATTTTCATAATCGCGTGCATAACTTTATTTTCTTGTAAAAAAGAAAAAAGCGATACAAAAGATTCAGTTTCTCTTTCTCACTGGACACTATATTCTGATACGTATAAAGCAATAGCTACTTATACAAATAAATCCAATGGGTGGGCATTAGAAGCAACAGATTATAACAATCCTACGAATACCGCTAATAGTATCCTCATATTTTTTAATAAACCATCCAATAGTCGTTCCTTAAAGGTATTAACGCCTGCAGGCACTACTTACGACCCCGATAACACGGCATGGATTCAGGTAGTGGCATACGGTAACTTATATTTCAGTTCTGGAAAAAGCGGAGATAAAATTGATGTGACTATTTTGCCAAACAATAAACTGAAAGTAACATTTTCAAATGTAGAAGTTCCATCAGTATTAAAAGGAACAGCCTTAGTATCGGGCACTTTAATTGAAGAATAATACAAGCCGTAATCAAAAAAAAATTTAGCATACTTATTAAAACCAAAACTATGATTGAGATAAAGCCTCATAAAGACATTTCCTCAATAGGATTAGGTTCGTGGGGGTTTAATGGTAAGATTATCCATTCAATCACCACAGAATTTACTGGTAATTGTTTGAGTAGTCATGATACTAATTGTTTGAATGAAATAATTATCTATTTTGGGTATAGACCTAAAAAGAATACTGTGTTTGAAGTTGTTAATAGCATATATGATATGAGGATAGGGAAAACAGTTTGTATAAATATTTTTTCTGAAGATAAAACACAGTGGGAATCTGTTGAGAGTAATAACGAAAAACTGTATGTAAAATTTCTAAATAAAGGGCTGATGCGTTTATCTTTTTCAAGTATTGCCATGCAAAACATATCGCCATTTGATAAAAGGATTTTATTTTGCTCTGGACTAATTCAAGAGCAAGATAAATTTTCAAATGGATTTCAAAATTTGATTCTAAGGAAGTTGTTTAGCATGAGAGGGAAATAAAATACCAGTTACAAAAATGCAACTGGTATTTTATTTTAGTAATAATTGTATATGTGAATCACCCACTACCTCTTTTTTTATGCTTACCTGGTGGTTTCTTTTTTTCTTTTTTGGGTTGGGTTATAAAATTCGAATAAATCTTAGCTTTTAATTTTTCGCCAACTGATTGGGCAAGGGGTTTAAGTGCTTCGTTCAAAAACATCTTTAAGATACCTATGACGGAAGCAATTATAACACCAATAATAGCAATCAAATCACCCCATCTGTAACCGTGTCCACCATGTTCAAGAACCACAATAACAGTGTTAAAACAAGTTACTTGGTTAATTAAAATCGTTTGGGATGAGTAATTATAAAAAACGATTTTTTCACCGCTAATCTCCCCATATAGTCTAATATCTGGTTCCTCAGTTTTTTCTTGTTCAGTCTCGTCAATTTGAGCATTAGTAAATGGCAATAAAAAGAACAGTCCTAAAGTTGTAAAAATTATTTTCCCAAAAAAACTAAATGTGAAAATATCTTTTGATATCGCTTTAATCTTATGGTGAAGTATCGGCCTCTTCAATTTGCTGTCGGATGTTATATCGTTTCGCATAACTTAAATTTTTGAAGGACTTTAAAATGTTTTTTTGACGCATTGTTTGAATTTAATTGATTTCCTAAATAAGAGTTATCTTTTTCTATATGGGCGCTTTTTAGCGAAATTTTAAATAGTCTATTTACAACAGCTCAAAACTTTACTAACCATTACTACGCACATACTTTCTCCATCATGTGTTTGACACATTTATTTTTTGTCAACAGTGCATAACATTCTTACAATATTTTGGTATCAGATTTAGAGGGAGCATGAAATTTTGTAACGGCGGTAAGAAAATTACCTGTAATTACTTTGAATGAATTGTGTACGCAATTCATTGGATATTATTCAATACTAAAGTTATTACATATTTTAAAAAAGAAAAAATTTTTTTAATACAGAAAAAAGCCTATTATAAAAATAACAGGCTTTTGAATAATATCCTCTTCAAAGTAATATTATTATCCCAGAGGATAGGGATAATATCTTGCGTATAATAGCAATTTCTTTTTACAATGTAAAGTAAGTGAGAACATATCTCACAGATGTATTATAGGGGTTATTTTGTATTAGTTAATAGCAAAGCCTGTAAATTACTGTACCTGTGATTGCACATAACTAAGCTTAGGAATATATTTTTATGTTTTAAAGTTAACTCTTTTCTCAAAACTGCCAAATTATTTAGTGCTACTATGTAGTTAAATATATAAGCCTCATTTAATCAAACAATTAGCTTAAAGTTTAATCATTCAAATACTGATAAGTAATAACCAAAGCCATCGCATCAAATAGTCCTGCATAATAATTCTCCGGTTCCCACGGCTTTCTTTTATGTGATAGCTTTGATTTGAGTTCTGGATACACTTCGGCAATCTTTAAAGATATTTCGTATTTATTCCTTGCACCAAAAATTTCAAAGATGCCTTTCACTTGCTCCCTTGAATATTTAATAACCTTAACTTCAGCATAAATATTATGTGATAGCTCACTAATTAGCTTTTTAATTCTTGGTGATTTACTGGAGCTTTCGTAGTCTTCAACTAATAGTATTTCGGGAGTATAGTATTTAATCATTTCATTAATCCTCTTTACACATGTGCTATTACTTACCGGTCGTACAGTAGTAATACCATAATCAATTATTTCTCCCTTTTCACTTAATATGACAAATCCAAAGCCTAATGTATTTGGATGAATTGCAATTATTCTTTTTCTATTTTTCATTTAATTTTTTATCAATTATTTCATTTAATAAACTTAGGAACGCAATTCTTTCTTGCCCCTTTTTAGTTTTCTTCTGCTTATTTAGTGATTCAATGAGTGGGACAATATTTCCCGATATTTTATTTAAAGTGCGTTTGCTCTGTTCTTCAAATAATTTATCAGTAGATGCTTGAAATATGATTTGATAGGTTAGGATAATTTCAAGGGTGGGTTTCCTTTTTCCTCTCTCACATCTTGATAGGTATGTACTATCAGACATACCAAGAAGAAAAGAAATATTATCAATTGATAATTCTGTTTTCTTTCTAAAGGTTCTTAAAAAATTACGCATAGAGTTGTTGCAATTTTCAGAAAGAAAATTGCCTACTCATATTGTAGTCGTAATTATTTTATGTAGTAGTAATGAAAAGTTGCTATTATGACAATATGGGGATAACAAATTTATTCAGTTGAATTTTTTAAACCTTTCCACTTTGATTTTAGTTCTGAAATAATTTTATTGATATGCTCCGGACTGTTTTCTTTTGTTCCATTTCTTTTGTTATTATTTCTTTTGTTATGTTCCATATTCTGCACATGTTTATGCGGTAAAGTGCACATGTTGATGTCATAATCTGCACATGTTTCGTTAAATGAATAGAATAGACAATAGCGGCCTTGCCTTTCCTTTGGAAGACTTAAAATATTTCCTTTTGTATCACTGACAGTAATAATATTTTTTTCTACAAGTATTTTAATTGTTTCAGAAATAACCCGGCGGGATAATCCGGTTTTCTTTTCAAACTGACTTATTGAAATTCTATCTCTTTCTTTCTTCCATCCATAAGTTTGCCGAATGACAACAAGCAAGATTTTTAATTCTGCATATTTTAATTCTTTTAAGAGTTCATCAATTAGAATATTGGGAGTTTTGGTATAGCCATTTTTCATTATTTAATGATAAATGAATTGCGGCATTTAAGGAGGTATTACTAAAATGCTTAATTGGCTATTTATTATTACTTCATTTTAATGAAAAGAAAAATTAAAATATTTTCTATGAGATTAAGAGTTCCAAGCGAATTAAAAGAAAAAGACATTTTAGAGTTTAAAAGGCTGTATGAAAAGAATTACGGTGAAGTTATTACCTATGAGGAAGCCAGAGATTATGCAATGAGCCTACTACGGTTTATAGCCCTCATTCTAAAAGGTAGTGGTAAAAATTTATGAAATGTATTAGTATATACCGGGCTATATGAGAAATACAACATTTAGATATTTCTTGTATGCAAGACGGTCTTCGGAATCAGAAGACCGCCAAATGGCTTCCATAGAAGACCAGATAGCCGAAGTTAAGAAATTAGCAGAAAGATATTCCCTGAATATCGTTGATGTTATTTCAGAATCTAAGTCTGCTAAGGAGCCAGGTCGTCCTTTGTTTAATAAAATGCTGAAGCGAATCCATAAAGGTGAAGCGGATAGTATACTCACATGGAAACTCAACCGTTTAGCCCGCAATCCTATTGATGGTGGGCAAATTAGTTGGATGCTTCAACAAAACATCATAAAGCATATACAAACCTTTGAAAGAGATTACAACCCCTCTGACAATGTACTGCTGATGCAAGTAGAGTTTGGTATGGCAAATCAGTATGTAAAAGATTTGAGTATTGACGTTAAAAGAGGTATGAGGCAGAAAGCAGAAAGGGGGTGGTTTCCAATTTCAATTTTACCAATAGGCTATTGCCATAATTCCAAATACCGTATCGGTATAGAAGAAGAAATACTACCAGATGGAGAGCAGTTTTCTATACTTAAAAATTTATGGAAACTTCTCTTAACTGGTAAATATTCTGTCATTAATATCAAGAAAAAAGGTGATGCTATGGGATTGCGAAATAAATTCAATAGAGTTATTTCGCAAAGCACATATTATTATATCTTTTCTAACGAGTTTTATGCTGGTTTCTTTTATTGGAAAGATAAAGACGGTGTAATAACTCGTATCAAAGGCAAGCATAAGCCTATGGTTAGCTGGGCGAACTTTTTGACTGTTCAAAATATATTGAACAGAAAGATATATCAAATTTCAAGAGAAAGACAATATGACTTCCCATATCGTGGACTTATCAAATGTGGTGAATGTGGTTGTATGATTACACCAGACCATAAATTGCAGGCAATTTGCACGGAATGTAAACACAAGTTTTCAATTAAAACTATGACAGCTTGCCCTAAATGCGAAACGCCACTTGATAAAATGAATAATCCTACTATCCTTAATATCCTTTATTATCATTGTAGTAAAAGCAGAAATAATTGCTCGCAAGGCTCTATCAGAAAAGAAGAAATAGAATCTACAATTGAAAAAGCTTTAACAAAAATATCTCTCAATCAAGATTTCCGTTTGTTTGCTTCAACTAAATTAAAAGACAGTGAAAAAGAACTTGAAGAAGATAAACAGCAAATTAAGGTTCTTACAAGAAAAAAGACCACGCTTACTAATAGATTAAATGAATTGGTAAACTTGTTAGCTGATAAAAGGATAAATGCGGAGCAGTATAACCTAACATATATAAATACACAGAAAGAAATTTACTCTCTTGAGACCGAAATTGAGAATATACAAAATCAAAAAATCATTACTCAAGAACAAGACGAAAAGGCTTTTAATTTCTGTTTGGATGCAATTGAAAGATTTAGGAATGGTAATGATTTGGAAAAAACAGATATACTTCAGGAGTTATCTTCGAACCTAACATTACTCAATAAAAAGCTATATATATCAATAAAGAAACCGCTTATTGATATTAAAAAACTGCTTATAGAGAAATAGTAAAAAATAGTGTCCTCGAACCTGAAAGTGATTATATTTTTCAAGTGTTAAATTGTTATTTTGGAACAAAATTCCAATCGGGTGAGCCTCATTAAAACCTAAATGAACTCTCCAAAATGGCAATAAGTGAATACTTGACGGGTGAGCCTCATAAAAACCTAAATGAACTCTCCAAACTGGCAATAAGTGAATACTTGACGGGTGAGCCTCATTAAAACCTAAATGAACTCTCCAAAATGGCAATAAGTGAATACTTGACGGGTGAGCCTCATCACAACCTAAATGAACTCTCCAAAATAGCAATAAAGCCATACTTGTGTTCACGTTCGTAATTATTAAACAAAAGACTTCCGTGCATAGAGAATTAATAAGAAAATGAAACCCTAACGTTAAGATGGGTTTTCAATCTTGCCTAATTGTCCTAATAAAAAAATTATCTTCCAATCTTACTTTTTCCAATAAAACACTTACATTAGTAAAAACGTTTTCTTTTTATCCAAAACGAATTGATCATATCATGTGCTTTTTGTATAAGAATAATCCACTGAACCAGTCTGGTCTTATTTAACTCTAGTGGTTATAAAAACACCTATGAAGAGAATAAAAAGAAACTTAGTTGAAAAAGGTGTCCAAAAAAAGACTAAACACCCAGCAGGTACTATTAAATCATACAATTGCTTGCTGAAATTTAATAAACTAAAAACGTTCCATTTTCTTAGGATATGAAAAATAAATAAATCATGATAAAATCATTATTATTTCCGGCAGGAACCTATACTTTAATCATTAACTCCTAATATGAAAATAACTCAAATCAAAATAGAGAACTTCAGACTACTTAAAAATTTCTCTTTGGATTTGGAAGACGATTTATCCTTGATAATAGGAAAGAATAATACCGGCAAAACATCTATCCTGTTTACTTTAGATAAATTTCTTAACGAGAAAACTAAATTCTGTTATGACGACTTAAATATAGATTTTAAAAACGAGTTAGAAGGTCTTATAAAATCAGCGGATATTCCCGAAGAGTTTATGCCTAAAGGCATCAAGCTAAAAATATTTATTGAGTATAACGAGAAAGATGATTTATCAAATGTCAGCAGAGTATTAATGGATTTAGACCCTGATAATAATAAAATTGTATTAGGGTTTGAATATACAGTAACCTATACTGATTTTCTGAAAATTAGAACTGATTATGCGACTTTCTTGGCAAGTGAAAAAGCTAAGGTAGATGAGAAAAAGAAAAACAAGCCTAGAGAATTAAAAGAATTTCTAAAGCAAGAATTAGATAATTATTTCCATACTCACAAGATGTCTTTTGAATATGATATGGTTACTAATACAGTTAATGATGGTAACTTTATAGACCTTGAAAGCGAAGGTATCAGCATTAAAGATATAATTGGTTTCAAATACATCAGTGCAAGACGAGATGTGACCAATAAAGAAAAGGAAAACACATTATCTAAGCAAACATCCAATCTTTATAAAAAGAAAGAAGATAATAGCGACAAAAACCAAGCTACTGAAAACTTTAAAGACCAACTTTCAGAAACCGATAGCAAATTAAGTGATATATACAGTGAGCTGTTCAGTGATGTAATCAAAAAAGTACAAGATTTTGGAGGAGTAAAATTAAATGATACAGATATAGCAATAATTTCAACATTACAGCATAAGGAACTACTTGAAGGGAATACAACCGTAGTATATACCCACGATGACCATAAATTACCAGAGCATTATAATGGCTTAGGTTATATGAACCTTATAAGTATAATTTTTGAAATTGAAATTCTTGTTCAGGATTTCAAACGAGATAAGGACAAAAAGCCAGCAGATATAAATCTACTCGTTATAGAAGAACCTGAAGCACATACACATCCCCAAATGCAGTATGTCTTTATTAAAAACATTAAGAAATTACTTGCCGAAGGTATAAAGAGAGATGATGGAATAAATAGACCACTACAATACATAATTACAACACATTCATCTCATATTGTTGCAGATAGTGATTTTGATGATATTAAATATTTGAAAGCGGAAAACAAGAATAATGTTGTTGCGAAAAATCTTTCAGATTTAAGAAAGCAATATGATGCCGACCCAAACCAATATCAATTTCTAAAGCAGTATCTAACTATCAGCAGAGCTGAAATTTTCTTTGCTGATAAAGCGGTTCTAATCGAGGGGGATACGGAAAGAATATTGATACCAACCTTTATGCGAAAAGTGGATTTGGAAGAAGCAGCTCGTCTAAAAGCAGAAGGCAAAGAAGATACTTTTCTTCCACTATTATCTCAAAATATATCTATTATTGAAGTTGGGGCTTATTCACAAATCTTCGAGAAGTTTATAGAATTTTTAGGTATTAAATCTTTGATTTTAACGGATATTGATGCTATTAAGGTCGTAAAGCAAGATGAGAAAGGACAGGATGTTTGGGGGGCTTGTCCTGTTAATGAAGGTACAAAAACGAGCAATTCTGCAATTAACCATTTTCTGAAAGAAGTTACTTGGGATAATTTAAAAGCATTGTCTATTTCAAATAGAACAATTCTCGTTGGAAGCTCTACGGTTTGTATATGCTATCAGCAGGAAGAAGACACCTATCACGCAAGAAGTTTTGAGGATGCTTTTATCCACATAAACCGAGCGTTTGTAAACGGCAAGAAAAATGACTTTCAAGGACTGCAAAACAGAAAGTTATTTGATGATGGTGAAAATGATGCTTATGTATTAGCTGGTTCTTGTGTTAAAAAGAAAACACATTTTGCATTGGATATTTTATATCATAGTGATGAAAGTTTTAGCAATTGGAATATTCCGGAATACATTAAAAATGGGTTATTATGGTTGAAGCAAGATTAAATGCAAATTTAGAACTCGAAGTAATAGAAATCTTCCAATCAATTGATAAAGGGAGAAACTTTCTTTTAAGTGGTGGCGCAGGGAGTGGTAAAACCTATTCGTTGGTAAGCGTTATTCGTCAGGTGATAACTGAAAACCCAACAGTAAAAGTAGCCTGTATGACATACACCAACGCAGCAGTAAAGGAAATCGAAGAAAGGGTAAATCATAAGAACCTGAATGTATCTACAATCCACGACTTTTTATGGGATAATATAAAACACTTTCAAAAGGAGCTTAAAGAAGCAATTATTTCATTAGCAAATAATGAAGAAGTTAGCAGGATTTCAATTGACGAGGTAAATCCTGTTCCAGAAAACTATTACGAGAGTTTAGAGGATGGCATACAATACAAGGAATTTTTAAGACTACGTGACGGGATTATATCTCACGATGAACTACTTATAGTTGCAAACTATCTTTTTGAGAAATATCCGAAACTTAGCAGTATTGTAAAAGATAAATACAAGTTCATTTTTATTGATGAATATCAAGATACAAGTAAGGCTGTTGTAGATATTTTTCTTACTCATTTCAAGAAAAGCGAAAGAAAAAATATTATTGGTTTCTTTGGCGATGCAATGCAATCTATTTATGATGATGGGATTGGAAATTTAGACGAATACAAAGGAGATGATGCAGATACTGTAAATGAAGTTCCAAAGAAACAGAATAGAAGAAACCCTCAGCTTGTTATTGATTTAGCAAATAAACTTCGGACTGATGGTATTACACAAGAACCTTCTACTAACCCCAACGCACCCAATATGGTTGAAGGTGTAGTAAAGCAAGGCAATGTACTATTCCTACATTCTACTGAAGGCAATATTGGTAAGGTTGAAAAATTCCTGGAAGAAAATTATAGTTGGGATTTCAATAATTCAAAAGAAACAAAGGAACTGAACCTCACTCACAATTTAATAGCAGGCAAAGCAGGATTTAGAACCTTAATGGATATTTATGATAAAGACCACATATTAAGTTTTAGGGATAGAATTAAGAAGTATATAAAAGATAATGGCATTACAACTGATTTTTCAGAAAACACATTTGGCGAAGTTATTCAGATATTACAGCAGGGGAAAAGTGGTCGGGATTTGAATGCTGTTAGTCCGACTAACACAATGCAAAATTTTATTGCCGACAATGCGGAATTGTACAATTCAGCATTAGAATTAAACTATTCTGAATTTTCCAAAATGTTTGTTGATAAAGATCAATTGCTTGACGATAAAAAGCAAGATGAAGATGAAAATAAGAAGGGGTCAAAAAGAGATAATTTAATAAAGCATCTGTTTAAAATTCAAACTAATATTTCTCTATATAAAAATAAAAGGTATAACGAGTTTCTAAGGGCAACAGACTATCGTTTTAGAATAACAAGTATAGCAAGCAAAAGAACTCTAAAAGAAAATATTGATAATCTTGCAAATGTTGGCGATAAAACAATAGAAGAAGTAATTACTGATGCCAACGAAAAGGGTATTTGTATGATTGATGATAAACTCATTGATTTTAAAGAGAAAAAAGAATATTTATATAATCGTGTGAAAAATGTCAGGTTTAGTGAATTTCAAAAGCTATATGAATATTTAGAAGGGCAAACACCGTTCTCAACACAACATAAAACTAAAGGAACTGAATTTAACAATGTTTTGGTTATTCTTGATAATGGAGGTTGGAACAATTACAATTTCGGTAATCTTTTCTTAGAAACGGGCTCGGCAAGCGTATTGAATAGAACTAAAAAGATATTTTATGTTTGTTGCACAAGGGCTAAAGAAAATTTAGCGGTTTTCTTTCACAATCCTGATGCACAAGTAATAGCAAAAGCAAAAGTATGGTTTGATGATTTGAGTATAATTGATATTGATAATAAATCATAATCTCCCGAAATTTGCTAATTCAGCAATATATTACTACTCCTCAAAGATGCTAAGGAAACATATAATCGTTAAATGAAAAATTCAAATAACGATTTAACATTTTTAGCAGAAACTAATTACAGGAATAATAGAAAGTTGTTTGGTATAAAGCAAAAAGATAGACTGCTCCATACATATATTATCGGTAAAACTGGAACAGGTAAAACTAATCTACTGCAAACTCAAATCTTGCAAGATATATGTAGTGATAAAGGATGTAGTGTATTTGATGTTCACGGAGATTTAATAGCAGGCATTTGGAAAAGATTACCAAACGATAGAATTAAAGATGTTATCTATTTAAACATTCCTAATACAAGTCAAAGTTATAAATTCAATCCCTTTCTAAAAGTCCCTTATGAAAAGAGAGCCTTAGTAGCGGGAGGAATATTAGACACACTTTCAAAACTTTGGTCATCCGCTTGGGGCTTAAAATTAGAGCATATATTGCGATATATATTACTTACTCTTTTAGACCAACAAGAGGCTAATATATCGGATGTAATAAAGCTATTAGACAATCAAGAATTTAGAGAGGAATGTATAAAGAATGTAGTGAGTGGTGATATTAAACGCTTTTGGCTGACTGAATTTAAAAACTATACTAAAGCTGATTTATTGCCGATATATAACAAGATTGGGGCGTTTATGGTTTATCCTGCTGTTAAGAGGTTATTAATAGAAAACACTACTGAAATATCTTTTAGGGATATACTTGATAATAGAAAGATATTACTAATAAATATTTCTAAAGGAGCACTCGGTGATAATGTTTCTGAAATTCTTGGGGCATTACTTTTAAACTCATTATCCTTTTCCGCTTTTACTCGAATAGATACCTTAGAAGAAAAGAGAGAACCTTTTATGGTCTACCTTGATGAGTTCCAGGAATACACAAGTCCTGTACTTTTAAATATGCTTTCAGAACTAAGGAAGTTTAAAATCGGTATGATTGTGGCACATCAATATCTTGACCAGTTATCAAAAGAAATACAAAATGCAGTACTGGGAAATGCTGGTACACTAATCACATTTAGGCTTGGTATGAATGACGCAAAATATTTCGCTACGGAATACGAGCCAATATTTACCGCCCAGAATATTGCTAATTTACCAAACTATGAAATCTATTTAAAGTTAATGATTGATGGTACGCCATCAAAGGCGTTTAGTGCGAAGACGGTAAAATGGGAATGAAAAATTTTCTACAACCCATTGATTGTAAAACAAATATCTTCTGTACCTTTAGAGGGAACCAAAATTTAACGATATGCTACTTGCACTCACTGTCATTATCTGTATTATCTTAATCATAGCTTCATACAGAAAAGAAGAACTATTTTCCCATTGGTCGCAATTAATACCAAACTTTAAATTCTCTACTAAAGACTTTTACAATTTAGTACAAAAGGAAATGATAAGCCATCAAGTTGAAGGGCTAAGTTTTAGGGAAGAACATATAAAGGTGGGTAGTGTTTTTTCTTCCAAACGTGTATACTTTCGTGTATCGTGGGAGAATTACTATTACAACCTTTGCTTTGCACCATTCGGTGATGGATGCTTTGTATCATGGTGGCTATTTGAAACTACGTCATCTACACAAGGTATATTATCCAGGATTCCAATAATTAGCCAACTTTCCAGAAGCGATACTTTTTACAAAAAAGATACCGCTTCCGCATTTATGAATTATGCACAAAATTCTATAATGGCGGTACTGGATGAGATAACCAAAGAAACAGGGGTACGTATTAGTGAGCAAGATAGAAAACCAATAATGAAAGACCTATTTAAACGGTAATGTATAGCGAAAAGGCAATACAAAATTTTTATGATTGGGAGGTAAAAGGTAGAGGTTATTACCTCTACCCTTACAATGTTTCCCTTGAACCACCATACAAGCCTTTCTTTCATTCTATCGCTACACATGAATCATACACTGATGATGGCAAAGCTCCTACTTTCTTTGAAAGGATATTTAAAAACAAGAAGCCGGTTGAAACAGAAGAAGAAATAAAAGAAGAAGCATTACCAGAGGAATATTATTCCACTTCATTATTAAAGCAAATAAATATATCTTACCCTAAATCATGCGACTTTAAAGACAAACTATTTCAAGAGTTCTTAAATATGCTATCAGAAACCAATGAGCAGGTTTCTTTTGAAATTATTGCCCAAGGCGAAGAAAGTCATACCCAAATCATTTGTAGCGAACTGGATGAAAGAAGAATATTAAATTTACTAAATACCTACTTTCAAGGTATATATATCAAATCACAAAAACTTGATGGACTTCCTTTTGAATATCCACAAGATATATTACTCTTAGATTTCGGCTATGATGAGGAGTTTATACGTCCCATTAATTCGGCTAACGGGCTAACTTCTCTCATGGCTACTATGAATAATTTAAGAGATGATGAAGCTGTAATGTTTCAAGTCATATTTAAAGGGGTTAATTATCCTTGGGCTAATAGTATTATTCAGTCTGTAAATATTGGCGGTGAAGCATTTTTTGAAGATGCCCCCGAAATGCTTACCTGTGCCAAAGAAAAGGTATCATCTCCGCTATTTAGTGTAATTCTCCGTTTAGCAGTTGAAGCCTCCCATCCTGAAAAAGCGGAAAGTTTGGCGTATGAGTTAATACAAAATATACGGTCATCATCAAGAAGTAAATACAACTCTTTAATCCCACTTAGTAATGACGGATATGCTTTTGAAGACCACTCTGATAATTTAAGGTGGCGAACAAGCAACAGGCATGGCATGTTAATGAATGCTAATGAGCTTTCCTCTTTTGTGTATTTCCCGGAAACTAAACGCTCAAATGAGATAGAAAGGAAAACAAAGGCAGTACCTACTTCTTTAATCAATCAGCAATATTTCTTAGGACTTAATACACATAACGGCACAACAAGGAAAGTTTCTCTAAATGATGCTGATAGATTAAGACATACTCACATTATTGGAGCGACAGGAACAGGTAAATCCACATTAATTACAAACCTCTTTTTAGAAGATGTACACGCCGGCAATGGTTGCTGCATATTCGACCCACACGGCGATACCGTGGGCGACATTATTACCCGCATTCCTCCAAATAGATTAAAAGATGTTATCTTAATTGACCCATCAGATTACGAGTATTCATTTTGCATTAATCTTCTAAACGCTAAAACAGAGATTGAAAGGATAGTATTGTCTTCTGACTTAGTAGAAGCCTTTAAAAGACATTCTACATCATGGGGCGACCAAATGACTTCTGTATTATCTAACGCTGTTAATACTTTCCTTGAATCAACAAAAGGAGGAACACTCATAGACCTAAGAAAATTTCTACTTGATAACACCTTTAGAAAAGATTTTCTAAAAACTGTAAATGATAGCCATATTCATTATTACTGGAACCATGAATACCTGCTATTAAAAAAGGGAAGTATATCACCACTCCTTACAAGACTTGATACCTTTCTAAGACCGAAGCTAATCCGTAATATGTTATCTTCTAAAGATGGCTTAGATTTTAATGAGGTATTAAATCAAAGAAAAATATTATTGGTAAAACTCTCACAAGGGTTAATAGGTGAAGAAAACAGTTATTTACTTGGTACATTAATACTCTCTAAAGTGTATCAAGTAGCACAAGCAAGACAGGCATTACCAAAAGACCAAAGATTACCTTTTTACATATATCTTGATGAGTTTCAAAACTTCATTACTCCATCAATTACAGGTATATTATCAGGTGCAAGAAAATACAGCTTAGGACTTAATTTAGCCCATCAAAATTTGAATCAAATCAAAGACGAGGATGTATATTCATCTTTACTAAGTAATGCTAATATTCGGGTTTGTTTTAGGGTTAGTGATGCGGACAGCAAGAAATTAGAATCCAGTTTTTCTTTCTTTGATAGCAAAGACTTACAGAATTTAAATATCGGTGAAGCAATTAGCAAAGTAGGGAGAAGTACAGAGGACTTTTCTTTAGAAACTGTACTACTACAAAAGGTTAGCACAAATACTAACAGTGAAATCATTACTAAAATTTCAAGGGAAAAGTATTCAAGGAAAGTTTCCGATGTTGTAGAAGAAGTAATACCAGAAACAGTACCAGAGCCATTACCGCAAATTGTAGAAGTGCCTAAGCCAGTCAAAGAAGAAAAGAGCATACCACCAGAACCAAAAGAGGAAATACTACCCAAAGCAGAAGTAAGACCAAAAGAAGAAATACAAATTATACAGCCAGCACCAAAGCCAATATCTAACATTGAAGAAAAGGGGAAAGAATATCTTAATACCCTTGCCGAGAAAGAAGAAATCAGAGAACACAGGTTCATTCAAACTTTCATTAAAAAGCTAAGTGAGCAAAGAGGATATGTAGCCAGTATTGAAGAAGAAGTAAAAGGCGGCCGGGTGGATGTATCACTGTTAAAGGATAACATTAAAATTGCTTGTGAGATTGCTCATCATAATTCAGCAGACTACGAAGTACGAAATATACAAAAGTGCCTAAGTGCTGGATATAACTATGTTTGTGTTTTATCAAAAGATGAAAAACATCTTCAACGTATACAAGGGAAGTCTAAGGACATACCGAATACTGATAATGTGAGGTGGTTTAAAGTAGAACAGTTTGCTTTGTTTCTTGATTCACTGGAAGCGAAGGCAGAAGCACCGGTGCAGAAAGTGAGGGGGTATAGGGTGAGGGTGAATTATGGGAGTAAAATAGCTTAGTTATGCTATACAGTTTTAGTGTCTTTAATGTAAATATTACTTGTATCTTTTTATAATAAATTGCAAATAATAATATTAAAAAAGAGATTATGTACTTTGCAGAAATACAAAATAAAATTTTATACATTGCTGATTGGCCTAATAAAGTTATAGCCATTTCTACGGTTATATACACATTAGGGACTTTCTTACTTTGGCGGATAAGTATTACAAATACAAGACAAAATCGAAAAACTATTTCACTAACGGAAGAGCAGATAAAAAGGGATACAGAAATAAAACAAGTCGAATATATTTCGACAATCCATAAGAATTTTCGGGAAGTATATTCAACATTTCTTAAAGATGAAAAAAGTCTACAGATTTTATCTGATAATTTAGGGGGTACGGATACAAAGATTGTTCGTCAGAATTATCTTGCTTCTTTCCTAATTAATCATGCCTATGAATTATTTGAATTTAACCAGTATAAATTATTACCTGATGATTTTTGGAAAAGAACAGAAATTGATATGAGAGCTCTTTTTCAGTGGCAATTTGTAAATGACCGATGGCAAAGAATAAAAACAATCTATTCGCCTGAGTTTCAAAAATTTATTGAAGAAAAAATTTTGATAATAGAATGTTAAATCTTAACTTTAATACAAAATATTTTATAATGAAAACAAAAATTATTTTTTCAAGTTCTGATGGGGGTGTAGCCTGTGCTGCAGGTAAATGTCCTACTGTTTATCAAACAGAAAATGGTAATTATCTTTTTCAAGGCTTTAAATTAGAAAACATTTCAGAAATATCAGATATTTCTGAAGATGAAACTATTATAGAGTTGCCAAAAGAATTTGTCGAAAAATTCATTGAAAAGATGAAGTAATAGAGTATAATTATTATATGGATATTGATAAAATATTTAAAGAGTATAAATCAGAAGCATTTAGATTGGAAACTTTGCCCCAATATAAAGTTGAAGGCGAATGGGAGTGTTTTCAAGAGTTTCAAAAAAGAAAAGAGGTTATCCAATATCAAGATTTGATTGAGTATTTAGATGAGACAAAAATAAAAATTCAAGAAGGAAAAAGACATATTAGAGTGAGAGCTTTCAAGTCTCCAATTACTGGTTATTTGCAGTTTGAAACACTTGTGGGATACGTACCTCAATCCAAAATAGGAGTTGAGTTAAATTTTATAGATTATAATAAAATGGAAACTCTACTCAAAGACGTAAATGTAGAAAAAAGTCAAATTAAAGATTTTTGGCTTTTTGATAAAACCTATTTGTTTTATATTATTTATAATTCTCATGGAGAATTTCAAGATATAGTAGAGGAAACTGAAACATCAATAATTCAATTGTACGTTGATATTAGGAATTTATTAATTAACAATTCTTTTACCTTGAGTTGTTTTTTAGATAACCATTTATTATAACAAGTTAGATTATATATTTGATATCAATCCCTCAATCCTTTCTTTTAGGAGCTTGGATATAGCATTTCCTTTTTCTGCCCGCGAAAGTGTGCCAGGGTCAATTTTCAAAATTCCCGCCATCTCCTTTTGAGTTAATCCTTTTTCCATGCGATACCTTGTTATTTGATTTGTAGTATTAATATCTGGGGTATATCCCAGGAATTTAATGATACTTGGTATATGGATTAAAACAGGGGAATTTTTATTTAGCTCCCAATTGGTGATGGTATCAGTTTGGACATTCATTATCTTGGCAACCTCACTTTGCGACATTCCTAAATCAAGTCTACGTTTACGGATGTGGTCGCCATAAGTAAGCAGTTCTTTAGGATATGCTCTGTTTTCAGGCTTTTTACCCCTTAACTGGATATTCCCGATGGGCAACGCATCC